>JAQVXL010000002.1 GCA_028709235.1 Desulfotomaculaceae bacterium | reverse complement strand
GGAATGGATTTTAGTCAATTCTATTTTACCAAGACGAGGGTGTCTTTTGCTGTTTTTCTATAAATAAATTGGGAATAACCCAGTTATATCAAAGCTTCAAGGCTATTTCTCAAGTGAGAAACTTGAGATATTAATTATTGGAGTAAACTGGATTGTATTTAATGGTTTTATTGGATTAATAATGAAAGGTGCTATGTCAAATGTGCTCTTAAGAAGCGGGTTGGATGTTATTGGATTGTTTATTGCTTCATGTATTATAGGGAGATTTATTATAAGGGATAGGGTTAATAAGCGCTTGACAGACAGCCTGAAATTTGATAAGATTTCGCTTAATTAGTTATGCGTAACGGAATATTATTTAAATGCAATGATAGGGAAAATGCCTTGCGTTTCATGTCGCTTCAGAGAGCTGTTGGATGCTGAAAAACAGCGCGCAGAGCAAGTTGTGGACTCCCCCTTGAGCAGTCAGCTGAAAGCTAAAGACGCCCCTGCGGCGCTTAAAGCAAGTAGGTGCGAACGGGTTTCTCGCCGTTACAACGAGAGGGTATTCGTTATTTTGACCGATGCCTTTTGAGTGGGTATGTTTACATACCAAAGTGAGTGGTACCGCGGGAGTTTAGCGCTTTCGTCTCTAGCAGAAATGCTATGTGACGGAGGCGCTTTTTAAATTGAGGAGGGAATTTATATGAAACTTGCATTTTCAACACTTGGTTGTCCCAACTTCAGTTGGATCGACATCTATTCAATGGCCAAAGACCTTGGTTTTAAAGGCATCGAAATCCGCGGACTGGGTAATGAAATATCTGCGATACGGGCTCAACCTTTCACAGAATCAGAGCTGCCGGAAACGGTAAAGAAGCTTGCTGAGCTGCGCCTGGAAATTCCCTGCCTCACGTCCGGCTGTTGCTTGAAGTTTGCTGAAAATGCTGAGGAAAACCATGCTGAGCTGTTGCTGTATATTAATCTGGCCGCCAAACTTGGCACACCATACATCCGTATTCTTGCGGATCTTGAGCCCCATGCCACCGGGGAGGTTGATGATGAGGTTGTTCTTGCTGCCCTGCGGCGTCTGATCCCGGTTGCCGAGGAGCAGGGCGTGACCTTACTGGTGGAAACCAATGGTGTCTATACCGACACGGCCCGCTTGTGCAGGCTGCTTGACCAGGCGGCAAGTGACGCGGTGGCGGCCCTGTGGGATATGCACCATCCCTACCGGTTTGCCGGTGAGAGCCCCGGACAAACGGTACAGAACCTGGGCGCCTATATTAAATATGTACATATCAAAGATTCCGTGGTGGAGGATGGCTCCATCAGGTATCGGATGATGGGCGAGGGCGATCTGCCAGTTGACGATATGATGATGGCGCTGCGCTCGATTAACTATGAAGGCTACGTATCTCTGGAATGGGTCAAGCGCTGGGCGGATGATCTTGACGATGCGGGAGTCGTTTTTCCGAATTTTGCCAACTATATGAGCAGGTATTCTGAAATAAGTGTGGTCAAGGGCCATCTGTTCGAAAATAACGCCAAAACAGGGAAATATGTCTGGCAGAAGGACACGCTGATTGACCTGACCTTTCCCCAGGTGCTTGACCGCATGGTGGAAGAGTTTCCCGACCAGTACGCTTTTCGTTATACTGTGTTGGATTATACCAGAACTTATTCCGAGTTCCGGGACGATGTGGATACATTTGCCCGCTCGTTAATTGCTATGGGTGTTAAGCAGGGTGACCATGTGGCGATCTGGGCCACCAATGTTCCCCAGTGGTATATCACCTTCTGGGCTACCACCAAGATCGGCGCCGTACTTGTGACTGTAAACACGGCCTACAAAATTTATGAAGCAGAGTATCTCCTGCGCCAATCGGATACCCATACGCTGGTAATGATCGATGGGTATAAGGACTCTGATTATGTAGGCATTATTAAGGAGCTTTGCCCCGAGCTGGAAACAGCCGAGGCGGGAAAACCGCTGCATTTAAAACGACTGCCTTTCCTGCGCAATATCGTCACCGTTGATTCCAGACAGAAGGGCTGCCTGACCTGGGAGGATGCCATAGCCATGTCTGAAAGAGTCCCGGTTGAGGAAGTTTATAGCCGCGCCATGTTCATCAACAGGCATGATGTCTGCAATATGCAGTATACCTCGGGAACCACAGGTTTCCCCAAGGGTGTTATGCTCACCCACTATAATGTGGTGAATAACGGCAAAAACATCGGTGACTGTATGGATCTTTCCACTGCTGACCGCATGCTGATTCATGTACCCATGTTCCACTGTTTTGGTATGGTGCTTTCCATGACGGCATCGATGACGCACGGTGCGACCATGACCCCAATGCCATATTTCTCACCCAGGCTGTCCCTTGACGCCGTAAACAGGGAAAAGATTACTGCCATCAATGGAGTCCCCACCATGTTCATCGCCATGCTTGAACATGAGGATTTTGCCAGGACAGACTTCTCCTGTATGAGGACCGGCATTATGGCAGGCAGTCCCTGTCCGGTTAAGGTTATGCAGGATGTGGTGGACAAAATGAACGTGACGGAACTTACAATTGTGTTCGGCCAGACTGAATCTTCGCCGGGCTGCACCCAGAGCCGCACGGATGATTCCGTTGAACTGCGCGTCAGTACTGTAGGCCGTAGTCTGCCCGGCGTTGAATGCAAAATCGTTGATCCCGAGACCGGCCAGGACCTGTCTGCTAATGCTGATGGTGAATTAGTAGCGCGGGGCTACAACATCATGAAAGGCTACTACAAAATGCCTGAGGCCACGAAGGCTGCCATCGATGAAAACGGGTGGCTCCACACCGGTGATATGGCCAGGTGTGATGAAAACGGGTACTACAAAATCACCGGCCGCATCAAAGATATGATCATCAGAGGCGGTGAGAATATCTATCCCAAGGAAATTGAGGATTTCATCTATACCCACCCTAAAGTTAAGGATGTGCAGGTAATTGGCGTGCCCGACAAACAGTACGGTGAGGAGATTATGGCCTGCGTGGTACTAAAAGAAGGTGTAACAATGACTGCTGATGAACTGAAAGATTACGTCCGTTCACACATGGCCAAGCATAAAACTCCGCGCTACGTCGATTTCGTCGATGACTTCCCCATGAATGCCGCCGGAAAAATTCTAAAATATAAGATGCGCGAGCATGCTGTTGAAAAACTTGGTTTGAAGGTGGACAGCTGCATTGAAACCGCTTGATGAACCGCTGATTAGTTAACCGGCGCCGCCTGCTTAACGAACATTGAAGTGATATGGCTCCAATTTCTTTCAGCGAGTTGGATAAGGCGTTTCTGTTAAAAAAATTTTCTTTGAATTATATTTTCGCTTCTCATAAAAGTCACCTTGTTACAGCGGGTGCGGGTTTACCGCCATTTTTCTTTTTTACCTGCCGGGCACTGCGGCGGGAATAAAGCCGGTGGGCAAACAAACGGAGGAGCGGGTGAAACCTGCTCGCATAGCGCTGGCGTGCAGAAACCGAAGCTAGGAACGAGTATTTTGACTACAGCCAGGGACTGGAATACCTCGCAAAGGTTGAAGGTGCAGCAGATTTGGGCGTCGAGGATCGTACAGGTACATGCGGAACTGACGACTTCACAGCTGGTAAAAGTTCCTTCCGGCGCGCAAAGGACTATTGTTTTATTAAAACTGAAAATAAGGTCTGCGAACTTGCAAACGACCTGCCCGGTGGTACTGACAACTTCAAGTGTGTAGTTAATCACAAAGGCGAAAGTTACATTGGCCCGCCCCGCTGTATCCGGCGCCCCGCGGCCTGTTTCGCTGCAGGTGGCGGAGTTGATGATGCACCTTACCGTGGCGCCCTCCGGAGGACAGCATTTGCCCAGAGGAGTGCAGGCGTTTTCCTGGGTATCGGACTGAAAACAGAAATCATAGACTTTGGGTACTTCGATACAGACGGTTTCAACCGCTTGTGACAGGGTAGTAAATTGTTCGCTCATTAAAATAGCCTCCAGATTTACTGGTTTTACAGTAGAATATGTCAGGGATTTAAGATCTGTCACATATTATGGAAAGAAATCAAACAAAAGATTAGCATTTGAACGCGTTGTAATAAGCGGATACTTACAACCGCTTATTTTAGCAGCCAGTATAGCCCGACAGGTAGATTAGGTTTAAAAAATTAGAGCGATATTATATACCCCGTTTTGAGACGCTGCAATTTAACTATCAAAAAGGGGTTTCTGCTATTGAGGAAGAAATTATTATCACAAGTACATCTCCTGTCTATAATCGGGGATAACAAGCTGGCTTCCGCTGCAGGTGCTTGTTGATCATGGCTTTGCAGATAATAAGAGCAGATAGAATAAATAAGGAGGAATTTGGTTGGCTAAACCATCTTTTGATCAGTTCGCTGACATGCTGGATCGAGCCGTGGACCGCATACCGTCTCGTTTCCTCCGGGACTTGACCGGTGGTTTCAACCTGCGGCAGGACACAAAGCGTGAAGGTGAGTACTACATATTAGGGGAGTACATTGAGGACGGTATCGGGGGCTGTTTCATCATGTTTTATTATGGATCCTTTGCGGGGGTGCTGGAAGATGGGCCTGAGGATTGCTGGGAAACAGAGATTGTAGAAACTGTGCTGCATGAATTGCAGCACCACCTGGAGTCGCTGGCCGGCTGTGATGATCTGGCCCGTAAAGAAATAGAGGAATTGGCCAGATTCCTTCAGGGCGTTTAAGGACTTATAAGTACTGTGATGTGACCTGGAACAAGACATAGCAGGAGATCACGATCATATATCCTTGGTTATATTGTAAAAATAATATTCTAAGGAGGAATTTATGTTTTTACAGCGAATTAATATAATTTAAATAATAATCTCCGAACCAGTTAGCCTGATGTGTGAATGGTTTTCTGGTCTGTAGGGTATATCCGGAAACAGGTATGCCTCCCATCGTGGAAAGGAGAACATAGTCTTTACTGAAACGCTGTCAGGTGAGCAAGCACAGAAGTGTTGCCAACTGTTCATGTGATGCCTTTGATAGCTAGTAAAAACTTTGTCTACCTTTAGTGTTGGGACAAAGTTTTATTTGTTTTAAATGCAGGTTGCTTTATATTCAAACACTAAGAAGTGTTTAGTTAAAAATAAGTACAGGAATAATTCATTAGGGCCAAATATTTATTAAAATCTCCGAACCAGTTAGCCTGATGTGTGAATGGTTTTCTGGTCTGTAGGGTATATCCGGAAACAGGTATGCCTCCCATCGTGGAAAGGAGAACATAGTTTTATGGGGTTAACGGTACGATTACTTGTGCGGGTCGCGATGCCCTGCCGTAATTATACTGATCTCACTGTATATACTTTGTTCATCCGCAATGTTGGACAAAGTTTTTTTGTATATTAATCGTATTGCAGTGGGGAAGGGGATTGATCGAAAAAGCATGTCCGGGAACTGGGTGGATAGAGAGGATATTCCTTCGGCAATTTCGGTCGATACACAATAGTTCAATAAATTCAGTAACTATGAGGAAAAGAGGTGAATGCCTGAAAAACTACTTTTGGGTTTATTCTTAAACAAAATTATGAGGGGGGTAACTATTTGTGAAGGGAGGTACTGTTAACTGATATGAAAAAAGGTATTAACCGCCGTGATTTCTTGAAGCTTTTTGGGGTAAGCGCAGCCGGGATGACATTAATTGATGGAGTCAGCGCAACACCTGCTTTTGCTGCAGAAAATTTGCCTAGTTTTGAGTTGGGTCCTTTTAAGTTACAGAAAACCAAAGAAACTTCGTCCGGCTGTCCTTATTGTGGATGTGGATGTAGTACTATTGTTTATTCAGATGAAAACGATAAGGTAATATTTATTGAAGGGGATCCTGATAGTCCTATTAATGAAGGGACTTTATGTCCCAAGGGAGCAGCCCTCTCGGATGTCTATAACATTATAGATAAAAATCGTAAGCGTGTGCCCAACCCGGGACGGTTAACGGAGGTTCTTTACCGTGCCCCTGGCAGCAGCAAGTGGGAAGTAAAAGACTGGGACTGGGCAATACCTGAAATCGCCAAGCGGATAAAAAAGACCCGGGACGAACACTTTGAAGCAAAAGACGCTAATGGTGTTACGGTTAACCGCTGTTTGGCCCTTTGCCAGATGGGCAGCGCCAACATTAATAACGAAGAAGACTATTTAGTTAATAAGCTGATGCGAGGCGCCCTGGGTGTGGTTGATCTCGACCACTGCGCCCGTCTCTGACACGCTCCCACCGTAGCCGGTCTGGCTAACACTTTTGGTCGGGGAGTAATGACTAATAGTTTTACTGATTATCGGAATACAGACATATTTTTAATAATTGGTTCCAACCCGGCCGAAGCTCACCCGATGGCCATGCGTCACATCGGCAAGGCATTGGGAAGAGGGGCCAAAATGATTGTCGTTGACCCCAGGTTTACTAAAACAGCGTCCAAGGCAGATATTTACGTTCCCTTGCGTCCGGGGACAGACATTGCTTTTCTTTACGGTCTGATAAAATACGCCATTGAAAATGATCTTTACCAACACGAGTACGTGCTTAACTACACCAATGCTTCTTACTTAATCAGTCCTGACTATAGTTTTGCGGATGGTCTTTTTTCCGGTTTAGAGGAAAAAGACGGCAAATTATTCTATAATACTGCCAGCTGGGCTTACCAAAAAGACGGCGATAACATTAGAAAGGATCCCAGTCTGCAGGATCCCCAGTGCGTCTGGCAAATTATGAAAAGGCATGTTTCCCGCTACGACATAAAAACAGTCAGTCAAGTCACGGGAACCCCGGAAGATACTTTACAGAAAGCTTACGCTATGTATTGCGAGTCGGGAAAACCGGATGTAGCAGGCAATTTGATTTACGTACTGGGAATCACCCAGCACAGTTACGGCACGCAAAACACACGTGCAACTACTATGGTACAACTCTTGCTGGGCAATGTGGGCATGCCGGGTGGCGGCCTTAACCCCCAGCGGGGACAATCAAATGTTCAGGGCGCCTGTGACATGGGCATGCTGTGGAATAATATTACGGGCTATCTTAGCGTCCCCGATGCGACAAAACACCCCACGTACAAGGACTACCTGGCGGTGGAAACGCCCAAGACGGGATACTGGTCCAACAAACCCAAGTTCCTGGCCAGCCTGCTCAAGGCCTGGTACGGGGAAAAAGCTACCGCAGCAAATGACTTTTGCTATGACTGGCTGCCTAAATCAGACGGGGGAGACCATTCCCACATGTCTTCCTATGTCGCCCTGGCAGAAGGACATATTAAAGGCGTCTTTTGCTGGGCTGAAAATCCTTCTGTAGCCGGGCCGGATGCTTCCAACGAAGCCAAGGCTCTGGAGAACGCGGACTGGATGGTCTGTATTGATTTATTTGAAAACGAAACAGCTGCTTTCTGGAAGCGTCCCGGTGTAAACCCGGCGGATATAAAAACGGAAGTTTTCCTGCTGCCGGGAGCCCACATATACGAAGCAGAAGGCACGAGAACAAACAGTTCGCGCCATATTCAATGGCGTTGGAAGGCTGTTGAGCCGCCCGGAAAATCACACAGCAGTCTCTGGATTGCCGACCGGATCTTTAAAGCTGTCCGCCAGGAATACCAGAGCGGCGGTAAATTTACCGATCCGATTTTAAACATGGTTTGGAATTATGACAAGCCGGGCCAGGACGAGCCGGATATAGAAAAAATAGCGATTGAAATTAACGGTTATAATGTGGCAGATGGTCGAGTCTTAGGCACTTTTGGCGACCTTAAAGATGATGGTTCTACGGCCTGCGGTGTATGGGTTTATACTGGTTATTATTATGTTGACCCCAATGAGCAGGACCCGGCGTTAAAAGTACCCGCTACTAAAAGGCACGGCACGGAGGATAAAAGCGGGCTTGGCATCTACCCGAAATGGACCTTTGTCTGGCCGGCAAACCGGCGCATTGTTTATAACCGTTGTTCGGCTGACCCGGCCGGCCGGCCCTGGAAAAAGGATAAACCCTTGATAGCCTGGGACGGAACAAAGTGGGTTACCAACGATGTTCCAGATTTCGGCGTCATAGACGCGGTTACAAAAGCGCCGAACCCACCGGAAAAGACAGCCAATGCCCCTTTCATTATGCTTCCTGAAGGGCAGGCGCGCTTCTTTGTTCCTTCCGGCTTAAAAGAAGGTCCCATGCCGGAACACTATGAACCGGTGGAAAGCCCGGTGAAAAATCTAATAAGCAAGCAGCAAAATAACCCGATGGCCAAGAGATGGGGAGGCAGTTTTGCTAAATTGGCCGAAACCGGCAGCCAGGATTTCCCTTACGTGGCTACTACCGTCCATTACGTTGAACATTATCAAACCGGGGTAAGAACCAGAAACAGCCCCAATCTGGTAGAATTAATGCCGGAACAATTTGCCACCATATCGCCAAATTTAGCCGATAAATTGGGAATCAAGCCTGGAGAGGAGATAATTGTAAGCAGTGCCCGGGCAGAAGTAAAAATGAAGGCCAATGTCCTGCCGATTGTTAAACCCTTAGTTGTAAACGGCAGTCCCGTAGAAATCGTTTCCTTGCCCTGGAGTTGGGGCTACATGGGATTATCCAAAGGTGACGTTGGGAACGATTTAACACCTTTTATCGGTGATGCTAACGTTGTTGTTCCCGAATACAAAGCATTTTTATGTAACATTAGAAAAGCATAGTGACAAAACGACAATTTGGCGTCATTGTAATCAATACCTTGTAAGTTAATTTAATAAAAAGAAAAAACAACCGCTTTCGGGTACAGCTTGACCCTGGAAGCGGTTGTTTTTTTAAAATTTGATGTAAAGTGTTAACAGAAGGACCATTTTATTGTAACCCAGGGGCGGGGATCTGGCTTTGACTGTCCATTTAGCCGGAAAAACCCGTCCAAAAAGAGTTATTTTGGTCATTGTAATAAAAGGTTGGCACGGGTTATTGTATACTTAGAGTCTTTATATGTTGATTAATAGATTGGAGTGGAGTTTTTAAATGGACTTTACTGAACTTAATTTCCCGGAAAAGTTTAACGCGGCAGAGCGTTTTGTGGATTGGAACGTTGAGCAGGGACGCGGCAACAAAGTAGCCATTTATTATAAAGATGATGAAATTACCTATCAGCAAGTTTTGGACAATGTTAACCGCACCGGTAACGCTCTGAAGTCATTGGGGATAGAGATGGAAAACAGGGTTTTACTGCTGGCTAATGACTGCCCTGAATTTGTATATACTTTTTTTGGCGCCATGAAAATTGGTGCAGTACCCGTTACGAGCAATACCATGTTAATGCCGGAAGATTACCGGTATCTATTAAATAACAGCCGAGCCAAGGTGATTGTGGTCAGTGGGGACTTGCTTCCCAGAATTATGAAGGTAAAAGATGAGCTTATGTTTTTGAAGCATATCATTGTCATCGGTGAGCCGGTTGAAGGTACTATAGATTTTTACGGATTGATCAACGGTTTTCCTGCTGAGTGTGCTGCTGCGCCTACTTCGCCGGACGATGCGGCATTCTGGCTCTACACCTCCGGGACTACCGGTTTACCGAAAGGCGTTGTTCACCTGCACCATGACATGGATTGCAGCGCTGAGTACTATGCCAAAGGTATCCTTGGGATTAATGAAAATGACCGTACTTTTTCCGTAGCAAGGCTGTTTTATGCTTACGGGCTTGGCAATGGGATGTTTTTTCCATTTTATGTGGGGGCTTCAACGATTTTAGACCCGGCTCGTCCACTGCCTGATCACGTCATTAGTGTTGTTACTAAATACAAACCGACCCTTTTCTTCGGTGTGCCGACTTCATATAACGCTATGTTGCAGGTTCCGGACGTGGAGAAAAAATATGACCTGAGTTCAATCAGGTTGGCCGCATCCGCCGGCGAGGCTTTACCGGGAACGGTATGGCAGGGATGGAAAGAAAAATTTGGGGTAGAGATTCTGGACGGTATCGGGTCGTCAGAAACCCTGCACATATATATCAGCAATAGGCCTGGCGAGTCCAAGCCGGATTGCACCGGTAAAATAGTGCCGGGCTATGAGGCGAAAATTGTGGACGGGGATGGAAATCCGGTGCCAATTGGTGAACCTGGTACTTTGATGATTAAAGGCGAGAGTATTGCCGGATATTACTGGAATAACCACGAAAAGACCAAAGATACTTTTGTGGGCCACTGGTTTAATACCGGCGACATCTATTGCCAGGATGCAGAAGGCTATTTTATCAATGCCGGGCGCGGCGACGATATGATTAAAGCCGGCGGAATTTGGGTCTCTCCCGTAGAAGTTGAAACTGCCTTGATGAAACACCCGGCTGTGCTGGAGTGCGGTGTCATCGGCAGTGCGGATGCTAACGGATTGATTAAGCCGAAGGCCTATGTTGTTTTCAAAGATGGTATTAAAGCAAATGATGAGCTCATGAATGAAGTTAAATTATTTGTTAAGAACACAATTGCCCCTTACAAGTTTCCGCGGTTTATTGAGCGGATTGACGAATTGCCGAAGACTGCGACAGGAAAGATTCAGCGCTTCAAGCTGAGACAGCTGGACGAAAAGAAGAAAAGGAAGCCAGAAGCATTAAGCACGGCCTAGATTTGATTATTAAACGAGCATTTTGATTTTCAAATCGGAGAAGGAATACTACGTATGGCAAAATATTTTATAGGGGTTACGGGTTTTAGCTAAAACAACTGTTGCCATGTTAAATATGTCAATGGATGCTAACTTCATTTGGAGCTGATAATATGTTCAAGGTTGAAGTCTCCGCAGATGCCAGGGAATTTATTCTCAAAAAGGCTGAAGCTGTTACCGTTGAAGCAATGATGTACTGCGGCGGTTGCTTTGGCCTGACGATGCTGCCTGTTGTGTTAGCAGGTGAACCCTCTGAGCCCGAAGACTATGATGCAGCCTTTGCAGATGGGATTAAGGTATACATTTTAAAATGGGCTGTTATCGATCCGGCAGGGGTGAGGATTTCCCTGGAGGGTGACAGGTTCGTATATCAGGAATTACAGGTCGAGGGGCTGCGGTATCCGGCATAGATCTATCCCGATAATCCACAATCAACTAATAAATAAAACGGAGCTTTACTGTTGTTTCCGGACAGTTTAAAAGCGGTTGAACAAAGCGTGCCGGAGGAGCGTCTTCCCGGCACGCTTTGCATGTCGACAATTTCTGTATAATTAAACTGGTTGATAGGAACATGAGTATGGGTTAGAATGTGATTAAAGCAGAATACGTGACCATGCAGGGTTTTGCATCATTTTTAGAATTAAGGTGTTATAAATGAAAAACGCATGGCCGGAGACGGTAGTATTATGGGGAGCCGGCGCAACAAAAAGCGCCGGGCTTCTGACCAACAGTGACATTGCCCGGGCGCTGACTCATATTCTGAAGCAGCCGTTCCCGGGCTTCCGCTTGGATTACTCCAGGCTTTTTCCGGGAATATCTATCTCAGACCAGCTCAAGGATGGGTTTAATAAGCTGTTGTCTCAATTATGCAGTGATGAGCAGTTGTCCAGGACCTATGATCTGGAAGCCCTCAGGTATATTGCTAAGAGCAGCCCGAAGTCACTGGATATTGATACCGGCTGCAAAGCCAATTTAAACCTGCAGGAATTATTTACGCTGATTGACCAGCTTATCGATAACAAACTTGGGATTGAAACGCTTAATGATCAAGAAGAAGAATACTTCATTGAGCAGCCAAGAGTTAGCACGGCTAAGAACTGCCTTAAATTATTAACAGAAGAATTGGAAAGAGTGGCCGTCCAGGGCGGCACCCAGTCCAAGATCAGTAATGCTCAGTTTTATCATGACTTTGCCGATGTCCTGGCGGAATTAATGATCAGGGAAGCATTCGAGTATGAGAAAATGGGCTTTAAGGAAGACACACGGGATTTCTACCTGTTTTCTTATGCTATAGTTTCGTTCAACTGGGATCCATTAATAATATGGGCCCTGTTCAACGCCCATGAAAATAGGAACGACAGCCCGCCATATTTGGGAAATAACCTGCCGTTGCACCTGTTTATGGACCTGGGGACAACAATTGCCACGCGAAATATTGGTACAAATAGTAACGTAATTGTGTATTCCGCCAATGAGACCCAGGCGATAAAAATAAATGATAGTAAGTATCCTTCCAGGATCATGAGGATGGGCAAGCTCCTTTATCCACACGGTATTTTTGGCTCGAGACAGTGCCCCCAATGCGGCAAGCTGGTAATATCTTTCGGCCATGTTTGGGACAGGCACTCCGCTCTTGTTTTCGGCCCTTCACTAGTTGCAGAATTGCAGCAGGGCTGGCAATATAACGAGGGTGAGGAAAATGACATGGGTGTGATCAAATGCCCCTTTTGTGACCAAAAGACCTATCCCTACGATATGCCGCTGGAACTGCAAACTGTAATAAAAAAGAGACCCATAGCTCCCCTCGAGGAGATCAAGACAGAAATGGGCCTTTTGATAAAACATGCCAAACATATAATCTTCGCTGGCTACAGCATGCCCAGGGACGATATCTCTGAAAAAGTATTTATTGCTTCGTCGCTTTCCGGGGAAAAAATCGAAGAAAAGAAATGCACCATAATTGAATACGACCCCCATTATTTAACGGGGCAGGATTGGCTGGAAGGGCATGACATTCTGGCATATTTGCAGTCCCGCAAAGAGTTTAAACCAGCTAAAGCGATTAACAGCATTCTTTCAATATTCGATTTAAAGCAAACCAGGCTCACGTTAAAAGGTATCCCTGGCATTTTTGATAGTTACAGCAGTATGGAGCAGGCTGTAATCGATATATTCTACAGGGGTAACTTCCCGCCGCTAAGGACCCCGGTTATTTAAGTATTAATAAAAAATATAGTATTGCTCTGGGAAAAAATTAGATAAAAGAGCAATGTTCAATATCTAAAGTTAATGATAAACTTGTTTTTTACAGCGAGTTTTTTTGTCCCTGTAAAATGAGGCAAATAATGACAATATAGTGAAAACTATAATTTTAACTGACAAAAGCAGGAATTGCTATTGTCAATATAAAATATTACTAATATATGATCGGGTGTGTAATATATGGTATTTATTTTAACCGGTTGTCTGGCTTTTATATTTTTCTACATTTTTGATCTCAATAAAGTCAGGTTTCATAAAAAAGGTCTTAACATCAGTTTTGCTGCCGGCCTCCTTTTATTGGCCGCCTCCACCGCCGGTATTTTGTTGGGGGATTATGGGGGTTTTTCAGTTTTCACTTATCTAAAAGTGTTTTTCGGGGCGCTGTCAATTGGTGCGCTCTTGATGCTTCTCTATACTTTATTTGCCGCGCTGCCATTTAGTTTAACTTACCAGGAGGCAGGACGGGGAAAAACTGTTGTGGACAGTGGCATGTACGCTCTCTGCCGGCATCCGGGCGTGATCTGGTTTTTCCTTTTTTACCTTTTCCTCTGGCTGGCATCAGGAAAAATAATGATGATGTGGGGGGGGATCATTTGGACTATTATGGATATAATTTATGTTTATGTTCAAGATCGCTGGTTCTTCCCTGCTGCTTTAAATGGTTATGACCAGTACAAGAAAGAAGTCCCATTCCTGATCCCCAATCTTGCCAGTATAAAGAATGCATAACCTTGAACAGGGGGTCGCATATGAATCTGGATCAAAAACTTCGTAAAAAACAATATGATCAAATCTGGCAACAGTACTGCGGTTTTTTAGATCTTCCATTAGCCGGTTTTATGGAGATCCAAAACCGGCTTATGTTGGAACAGCTTGATTTGTACGCCAATTGTGAGCTTGGCTGGCGGATCATGAAGGGGAAAAAGCCGGCCAGTGTAGAGGAATACAGGCAGGATGTTCCCCTTACCACTTATGACGATTATGCGGATATCTTACTGCAAAAGGTGGAATCAGCTCTGCCCACAAAGCCCGTGCTGTGGATTGAAACAACCTGGGAAGGCGGCGATAAACCGATTAAAACAGCTCCCTATACCGAGAGCATGATTAAATGTCACAAAAATACTTTTATCACCTGCATGATCCTGGCCACCAGCAGCAAAAAAGGGCATTTCACATTAAGGGGAGGAGAAAATTTCCTCTATGGCATGGCGCCGCTGCCTTACCTTACAGGTATTGTGCCCCATGTCATTTCCGGTGAATTGTCAATAAATTTTCTGCCGCCGACAAATGAAGCGGAGAAAATGAGTTTTGGGCAGAGAAATAAAACTGGTTTCAAAATGGGCCTGCAAAAGGGTATCGACCTGTTTTTCGGCTTGAGCAGCGTCATCGCGAAAATAAGTGAAACCTTCGCTTCAGGCGGTTCCGGTAGTCGCTCAAGTTTTTTTAAGAATTCGCCGAAAATGAATTATCGCTTATTAAAAGCCTGGAGTAACAGCAAACATAATAAAGAACCTATCAGGCCAAAGGATATCTGGACCCTAAAAGGATTGATCTGTTCCGGTACAGATAGCGCGAGCTTAAAAAAGAAGATAGAGGATTATTGGGGAGTCAAGCCCCTGGAGATCTTTGGCGGTACGGAACCCACCTGTATTGCCACGGAAACCTGGAGTAAGGACGGTATGGTCTTTTTCCCCGATGTCTGTTTTTATGAATTTATTCCAAAATCAGAGTTGGAAAAGAATATTGATGATCCTTCCTATGTGCCGAATACATATCTCCTGGACGAACTGGTACCGGGAAATGAATATGAGCTGGTGATATCAAGTTTAAAAGGAGGCGCTTTCGCCCGGTACAGGATCGGTGATATTTTTAAATGCCTGTCTCTGGGTAATGAGGAAGAAGGTGTCGCGCTGCCGCACTTCGCCTATATTGACCGGGATCCGAGAATTATAGATCTGGCCGGTTTTACACGTATTTCAGAGGTAACCATCAGTGATGCTATAAAACTTTCCAAGCTCGATATTAATGATTGGTTTGCTGTCAAGGAATTTGACGAGCATAACAGGGCTTTTATACACCTCTATGTTGAAGTGGGGGCGCAAGGGCTGCACGGCGCGGCGGCGACCAGGGACATCATCAGGGAACACCTTTCAATATATTTTCGGTATGTTGACACCGATTATAATGATTTGAAATACCTGCTGGGAATTGACCCCCTGACAGTGTCAATCATACCGACCGGTACTATCAGTCAATACTACGATACTTATGGGCGGAGGCTTAGAAAGATAAATCCGTCTCATTACGATATCTTGAAGGTTTTAAAAATTTCGCGCGGTGTAAATGGGAAAGAGGTAATTTAATGCCGCTTTTGCAAATATTCTTCTGGGCAGTGCCAATAATCGCATTAGCCAGCTATTGTCTGATGATGATGTTTTTTTTCCTATCCAAGAAGGATAAGTTTATCCGTGTTTTTATGCTGCTTTTGGCCGCCCTAATTGTTTGGACGGCCTCCTCACTGTTTATGAAAATGCAGCTCTATCCCGGAGTGCTTTTCTGGAACAGGGCAATGGTCATGGGCATGCTGACCGTTCCGTTTTTACTGTATTGCTTCATCTCTGTATTTACGAATTCCATCAATTATCTGCAGTTGGCTTTCTGGGGCGTCCTGACGGTTGCGGCAGTGGTATTAAACCTGTTCGGCCTCGTAGTCATAGACGCCGGTGTACTTACAACTACTGTTACGGAATATGGAATATCATTTACATCAACTGAATTTTACTATGTGTTGGGTGAGATGGCGCCACCATTATACATATTTATGCTTATATTCATGTTTTTCATTATATATAAAGTGCGCCATTACCTGAAAGAGGGTAAAACCACCTACAGCCAGATTGTTCCGATAATAGCCGGGTTGTTAATCATGTTCGTCGGCGTAATTTTCAACCTTATTCAAGCGATAGGAAAGTACCCGGTGGATATTCTGGCATGTTTTATCAATGCCCTGCTTATTGTATATGCAATTTACAAATACCGCATGCTGGAATTGCGCTTTATGTTAACAAAGGGTTTGGTTTATTCCATATTTTTAGTTCTTCTCACAGGCATATATGTTTATACTGTTTTCTTTTTTGAGAAAAACATTGGTAGTTTATATCAGCAGCTATCAACTTATTTTATTACTTTTTCCGCGCTTCTGATCGCTGTGGTCTTCCAACCGCTGTACAGGTTTACCAATAAACTGGTCGACAGGATGTTCTATAAAGCGGATTATTCCCAGCGGCAGGCCCTTAAACAATTCAGTAACAGCATCTCCAACAAGCTGGATCTGAACGATATGGCCGCGGAGTTGATTGGGGCTGTGCTGCAGGCTATCCGTGCCAAGGAAGTACTGCTTATGTTGAAAAATGAAGAGCGGGCGTATTACCATGTCTTTTGTACATCCTCAAAAGTATGCAAACCGGATATCCATATTCCATTTGACAATCCGATTGTCAAATGGCTGATTGGCAACAACACCAGCCTGACAAGAGAAGAACTGTACTCCCTGCCTCATTTCTTATCCATGTGGGAAAAAGAAAAGAAGTTGCTCAACGACATGGATATCGAGGTTATCATTCCCATTAAGAGCAGGAAAGATTTAATCGGAATGTTGCTGCTGACGGATAAAATTAATCGTACCGCCTATACTCTTGATGATCTGGATCTGCTCACCTACCTCGGCGCCTCCAGCGCGATTGTTTTTGACAATGCCAGGCTTTTTAACCGCGCCAAGGCCGAGGCCTTAACAGACAGCCTTACTAATTTGTATAACCATAGGTATTTCCGCAAAGCGCTGTCGGAACATGTGGAAAAAGTCGGTTCGGCGGAGCTGTCCTTGTTGCTTTTCGATTTGGATTTGTTCAAGCTCTATAATGACCTGTACGGTCATTTCGAAGGAGATAAAGCACTGGAGAAGGTTGCTTCGATCATGGTTAGACTTGTCGGTCAAAAGGGTATTCCCTGCCGTTATGGCGGTGAAGAATTTGCTATTATACTGCCTTATTTTGATTCCAAAAGGGCTTATGACCTGGCTGAAAAAATACGGCTGGAGATCCAGAGGACATTTTTTAACATAGCCGATGTGACTCAGCGTTTTTTGACAGCCAGCATTGGCGTCTGTACCTACCCCCATGCCGCTGCCAACGGCGAGGAGTTGTTGAAGCGAGCCGATTTGGCGCTGTATACCGCTAAGAACAGCGGAAAGAACAAGACGGTCGTATATACCCCGCAGTTCGATTTCTCACCTGATGAGACTGAAAGAAATGATAGTCTATCAACCATCAAACCCGCTAATACTGCGACAATATATGCGCTGACAGCAGCTATTGACGCCAAGGACCATTATACTTTCGGGCATTCTCAGAGAGTCGCTGAGTACGCGACCGTTCTGGCAGGCGCCCTGGGCCTGGACAAGTCGCACCTGGAGATTGTCAAAGAGGCGGCCTTGCTGCATGACGTGGGTAAGATAGGCATACCGGAGAACATTCTGACCAAGACAGGCAGACTGACTATGGAAGAGTATGAAATAGTCAAAAAACATGTGGAAATGTCTATTACTATTATCAAGCACCTGCCGTCCATGAACCATGTAATACCGGCTGTTCTTGGACACCATGAAAGATGGGACGGCAAGGGTTATCCAAGGGGGTTGAAGGGTGACAATATTCCTATGCTGGCCAGGTGCTTGGCGGTAACTGACGCCTTTGACGCGCTGACTTCGGATCGCCCGTATAGAGCCACCTTAAATGTTAATTCCGCCCTTAACGAGATAGAAAACCATGCCGGGACACAATTCGATCCGGAGATTGCCCGTTTATTTATCAGCCTGGTGTGGGAAGGCGCTATCGAGGTTGACCACAAAAAAACAAGAAATGTATTGTAACCGTACCCGATACTGGCAAACATTTGCAGTTTAAACCACCCGGCCGGGTGGTTTTAGTATTTTTTAATAGTTTCTTAATAGATTAGAAAATGTTTGTTGTTATCATAATACCCATAAGTAACGTCTAAAATATCGAGGTGATGTTCATGTTGGAAATCAAGGACCTCTCCGTATCCCTGGAGGGGAGAAACGGGCCTGTTGAGATCCTGCGGAATATAAATCTAACACTGGAAGACCATCTGCTGTATGTTTTCACCGGGCCGAACGGCGGCGGTAAATCAACCCTGGCCAAGGCTATTATGGGCATTTACCCGGCTGCTGCCGGTAAGATCCTGTTAAATGGTCAGGATATCACGTCACTCAGCATTACCGAACGGGCTTGCTTGGGAGTCGGCTATGCTTTCCAGCAGCCGCCCCGTTTCAAAGGTTTAACTGTCGGTAAAATGCTGGAGATAGCGTGTGGTAAAAACAGGACCTGTGAGGATTGCAATTATCTTTACAGCGTGGGGCTCTGTCCCCAGGACTATATCGGCAGGGAGGTTGACACCAGTTTGTCTGGGGGCGAAGTGAAACGGATCGAAATCGCCACGCTATTGGCCAGAGACCTGAAGGTCGCCATCTACGACGAGCCTGAGGCGGGCATAGATCTGTGGAGCTTCAGCAGGCTGATCGAGACCTTCAATAACCTGCACGAGCAGTATGACACAACCATTATTTTGATATCCCATCAGGAAAGGATTATTAACCTGGCTGACGAGATTATCCTGGTTGCCGACGGCGGCATCAAGGAAAAGGGCCGAAAGGAAGAGGTCTGGCCGCTGATCATGCAAGATGCTACATGTACATGTCGCGGGGACTGCAACGAAAGGGTGGGATAAATATGCTTAATAATATTGACAAACATATTTTGGAAATGATCGCTGACATACACGGCACCCCGAAAGGAGCGTATAATATCCGTAAAAACGGGGTCGGTGTTGACCGCAGCGTTACTCCTAATATCGAGATCAGGACAAAAATAGACAAACCCGGCATCGATATTATTGTTAAACCCGGCACCAAGGGGGAGAGCGTGCACATCCCGGTAATACTGACAGCTGAGGGCCTGCACGATCTTGTTTATAATACATTTGATATCGGCGCAGGAGCGGATGTGACCATCATTGCCGGCTGCGGTATCCATAATCCGGGTGATAAAAACGCCCAGCACGACGGCGTGCATAATTTTATCATCCGCAAGGGCGCCAGAATGCGCTATGTGGAAAAGCACTATGGCGAGGGAAAAGGCGAAGGAAAAAGAATCCTTAACCCCAGGACCATAGTCGAAGTGGAAGAAGACGGCTACGCTGAGATGGAACTGGTCCAGATCAGCGGTGTTGACAATACCCTGCGTGAGACAGAGGCGTTCGTGCATGATAACGGCCATCTTTATATGGTTGAACGAATGCTGACCGACGGGGACCAGTTTGCCGAGTCCAGAATGACGGTGGAGTTGATTGGCCTGGACGCCTCCACGCAGATTATTTCCCGTTCGGTGGCCAGGGATAATTCGCAGCAGATTTTCTACCCGCGTGTTATCGGTCTAAATCGCTGCCGGGGCCATGTGCAGTGTGACTCGATCATAATGCAAGGGGCGAAGGTTCGCTCCATCCCGGAAATTTCCGCCCAGCATGCTGATTCACAGCTGGTGCATGAGGCCGCCATCGGTAAAATCGCCGGTGAACAGTTGATCAAGCTGATGACCCTGGGTCTTTCAGAAAAAGATGCCGAGGATACTATCCTGGAAGGATTTTTAAATTAACCAACAAAGAGAAGGGTGATACAATACCGCCCTTCTCAGACCGTCAAAAAGGATACGTTGCATATTCTGAAACGATCCCTTTTAAAGGGTATAACATATGTGTTAATAATATATATTTGTAAAGGGTTCTTACTGGCCTGCAACGCCAGTCTCTTTAAAATAGTCCATTTGTATCAGGTTTCAAGGTCAAGATTATTTGATATAGTTGAGTTCATAACTACTAAGGAATAAGTTAGCATACTGGTTTGTATTTCTTGTTTCAATATTAACAGCTTTTGAAACATCTAATTCTTTTACTCTTTCGAGCTTTTCTACCTTTTTTCTTAAAGCATCGGTATATAATTTGGAAAGGTCCTCAATTCTTCCAATGCCTTCTTTTATATCGACAAATTTTAATTCTCCTGCTGATTCCATTTCTTACCTCCTTTTGCAATAGTTTTTTAACAATGTTGATGTCAAAAACGGTACCTATTTAATTTTTAAAAACTGTGCGTTTCTTACCACCTCCCAGTTACTATAACTCAACGTTATCATTCGAAGTAAACAATCTCTATGGCTAAAGCAGATAGTAAATTCCGGATAACACTGTCTAGTATTATAGTATCAAAACCCTTAAAAGCAAATAAATTACAGTAGGGAGGGTGGAGAATCCCCGCTTCTGGCAAAGAAATGAAGGTAAGGTACATGAAATGGCTTCACACCTCATATTCCCGATACAATGTTAAACGCGAACTGCCTTAATATTGCGGCAGTTCGCGTTTATTTTTTCAGGTATTACAAGGCGGCAAGGAATAAATGCAAGCCCCTTCGCAATTAATTAGCATAACTAATAAAACCATTATAAAAACATAAATATGCTTGGCTAATTAAGCTATCATAAACAGTTATTTTACCTTATTCACATAGTGCGTTAAAATTAAATCAGACCCTCAGAAAGTAAATGGAAACAGGCAATGGCCACAGGCAGAGATACTGAAACGCAGGTGGGGCACATGCCATGCCCCACCTGCGTATAACCACCCTCCAAGCAGGACAGGTGGGGGTATCTCCCCCCACCTGTGGTGTATAAATAACCCCAGCCGGCATAGAATAGGGCCCGTTATTCGTCCGCTTTCGTGGTGGGCAGCTACAGCTTTCGACCGGCGGTGGTTAATTTAATTGGTATGAATTTGAAGTAATTCGCGGGGGATTGGTTTTTACTCCAGCGGGCAGTAAACCTTATAAATTCCTTGAGCGTCGGAAATAAATTTTTACTTTTTGTGGCCAGGTAGATAATCGAATTAATTTTTGGTGTCAGAATTAAGTTTTTTGTGCCGAACCCCCAATCCATGTAGGAAACACCGGATGGAAGCGCTGCAATGCCGACTCCCTCACGTACCAGGCCAAGAATTGTTTTTACAGAGGAGCAGGTCAGTATTATCTTTGGTTTGAAACTTGCCTTGTGGCAAGCTTCCTGGAAATCATGGTTGTATCCGGAAGTGGGGGGAGGGATTATGAAATCTTCATCTCGCAGTTCATCAAGGCTTACTGATTTATTGTTCGCCAGGGGATGGCTGTTATTGGTGAGGATAACCATATAGTCGGTTACCACGGGGATGAAATGGATATTGGTGTCATCGCAGAGTTGGTGGACGAAAGCCGCGTCAATTTCGTAGTTTTGCAGCATACCAAGCAGTTCGCAGCATTGTTTTTCCCACAGGCTTAATTGTACCCGGGGAAAACTATTTTTAAAAGATGAAATCAAGTTGGGAATGCGGTAATGACCGACTACCGGTATGATCCCCAATTTAAGGTCGCCTTTTTCAACCGACACATATTCATTGACGCACCGCTGGGCATCAGTTACCTCCGACATGATCCGCTCGGCGTGAGAGATGAAATCAACTCCTGCCGGGCTAAGTTCTACGGAGCGGGTTGTTCTCACGAATAGACTGACACCCAGTTCATTTTCTAGTTTGCTGATCTGCTGTGACAGCGTAGACTGCGATGTATTGACGTGCTCTGCCGCACGTGTGAAATTCCGGTATTTTGCTACAGCCAACACATATTCCAATTGATGCATTTCCATAATATTCACTCCTTCGAAACTCTTGAAGTAATATCAGAGTAAGTACATATTGGGTGCATAAATTTAATGTCTTTCTTAAGCTTCAATAAGTTTATTATATACGAAATCTTGTTCAACAGGGGCTGGAAATGATGAAGTTTTTATCAAAATTTAGAATTTACTGAATGTTTAGAGGAACATTAAAGTTGTCTCATTTATTTTAGGGATAATTTTTATTTAAAGAAAGGGGAAAATAAAATGTCAAAAGTTGTTACTCCGGAGCAAGCAGTAGAGGCGATTAAGGACGGTGACTGTGTAGCATGGACCACGGCAGGTCTGTGCGGCTTTGCCGAAGAAGTGGCGATTGCCCTGCAGAAGCGCTTTCTTGCCACCGGGCATCCAAGAGACCTATTTATCACCCACAGCTGCGGCTGCGGCGACCATAAGGAAAGGGGTTTCAACCATTTTGCTCATGAGGGCATGGTTAGAAAGCACATTGGGGGGCATATAGGCGAGTCGCCCAAATACGGTAAACTGGTTCTTGACAATAAAATTGAGTGTCACCTGTTCCCCCAGGGAGTCATGACCCATTTATGGCGGCAAATGGCGGGGAAAAAAGTTGGCGTGATCACCAAAGTGGGATTGGGCACATACGCCGACCCACGTCTGGAGGGCGGCAAGGTAAACGATATCACCAAGGACGATATGGTGAAAGTGATTGAGTTCGAAGGGGACGAGTATTTGTACTACAAAACTTTCCCCATTGATGTTGCCGTTATTCGCGGCACCAGCTGCGACGAAAACGGCAATTTCACGATGGATAAAGAGTGTTTGTTCCTGGAAGCGCTGCAATTGGCCACTGCGGTAAAAAACAACGGCGGTATTGTGATTGCGCAGGTACAGTACGTGAGCAAACCCGGCACGCTTCATCCCAAGACTGTAAAAGTGCCGGGAGTCCTGGTGGATTACATCGTTGTCGGCAAACCGGAAAATCACCTGCAAACGAAGGTCACCTACCTCAATCCTGCCCTTTGCGGCGATAACAGGACACCCCTGGACAGCGTACCTCCCCTTCCTCTGGACGAGCGCAAGATTATCGGCCGCAGGGCGGCTATGGAATTGCGGCCGGGAGCTGTGGTCAACATGGGTATTGGTATGCCTGACGGGGTTGCCAGTGTTGCTGCGGAGGAAGGCGTAATCGACATGATGACGCTCACCACAGAGTTAGGTAACTTTGGCGGCATGCCGGCCAAAGGGCCTGATTTCCCGTCCACGTGGAACTCTGAATGTACGATTGAGCACCCGAGCATGTTTGACTTTTATGACGGCGGCGGGCTTGACATATGTTTTTTAGGAACTGCCCAGGTTGACCAGGAAGGCAACACAAATGTCAGTAAGTTTGGCACCAAAGTTGTAGGGCCGGGTGGCTATGTCAATATCTCATCGACCGCCAAGAAAGTGGTTTTTGTCGGTACCATGACCGCCGGTGCGGAATACGAGGTCAAGGACGGCCGGATCCATATTGTGAAAGAGGGCAATATTAAAAAATTTGTGCAAAAAGTTACCCAGGTTACCTTCAGCGGTAAGAACTCCCAGAAAAACAAACAGAAAATACTCTATGTCACCGAGCGCGCTGTCTTCGCCCTGGAAGACGGCGAGGTAACCCTGATCGAAATTGCGCCCGGTCTCGACTTGGAAAAAGACATTCTGGCCATTATGGATTTCAGACCCAGGATTTCTCCCAATTTAAAAGAAATGCCCCAGGAAATATTTGAGCCACAGTGGGGGAAACTCAAGCAAATGGTTGAATCGCACTAAATAAAAGCTGTTTTTGACGTAAAAAAACACAACGCCCTTAATAGTAAATAGTTGTTTACTATTAAGGGCGTTTATAATATACTGTTGCTACTGGTAATAAACTGTCATGGGGGTGTTAAAATTAGCGACTTAGAAAATACTGCCGGCAACTTTTTCACGCTTTTGGCTTACATGCGGGACAAATTTTTCAGGCCGTTGGAACAGAAAACACGCTCCCACCTGAGCCATGTTCAACATTTTGCGGTTTCAACCTTGTACCGGAAGGGCTCCCTGTCGATGTCTGAACTGGCTCAAGAGATGCAGATATCAAAACAACAGCTGACGCCCATTGTTAACAAACTGGTTCACCAGAGCCTGCTGGTTAAAAAAGCAGACGAATATGACCGGCGCATCGTGCGCATAGAGGTAACTGAACAAGGCCGGAACATGCTCAGGGAGATATTTGCGGAAATGAGAATTGAGCTGATGGACAAACTCAGGCTGCTTTCAGATGAGGAACTGGCAGAGCTGGATCATATGCTGAAAAGAGTTATGGTAATCTTGAGGAATTTATAGATGGCAGTCTGGTCCTTATGCCCGGCAGGTAATGAATGATGGTTATGCCAATATTTACACTAAGCGGAGATTTATATAGATGGTAAAGTTATTCTTGCATTTAAGGCCCTATCGCTGGTACTTGGTCGTGGCCATACTGGTTCTTTTTGGCCAGTCCATTGCGGACCTGTTTCTCCCCACGCTGATGGCGGAAATCGTCAACAACGGCATGATGAAGGGCGATACCGGCTACATCTGGAAATACGGCAGCTACATGCTGGTAGTAGTTCTGGTGATCAGTATATGTTCAATTATCGCCAGTTTCCTCTCTTCAATTATCGGTATGAGCTTCGGCAGGGATGTCCGCGACAGGGTTTTTTCACGCATAGAGAGCTACTCCCTACATGAATTCGACAAGATCGGTACTGCTTCCCTGATCACCAGGACCACCAACGACATTATCCAGGTGCAGAACCTGGTCATCATGGGCCTGCGCTTTATCGTATACGCGCCGATAATGAGCGTGGGTGGCATCATCATGGCCTATTCCAAGGACAAACAGCTTACTTTGCTGCTGGTTGTGGCGCTGCCGCTGATGATGTTCCTGATCGGCAGGCTGGCCACGGTTGTCGTACCCCTGTTTAAAGCCATGCAGGTCAAGCTTGATCAGGTCAACCTGGTCCTGCGCGAGAACCTTACCGGCATCAGGGTGATCCGGGCTTTCAACAGGCTGGACAGGGAGAATAAACGTTTTAAAGCGGCCAACCGGGATCTGGCCGACAACGCCATCAGAGTGAACAAAATAATGGCGGTGATGCATCCGCTGATGATGCTGATCATGAATTTAACCACTGTCGCCATCATCTGGTTTGGCGGCCACCGCATCAGCCAGGACATGATGCAGGTGGGCGACATGATGGCTTTTATCCAGTACGCGATGATGGTGATGTTCTCCATCGTCATGGTTACGATCATGTTTGTGATGCTGCCGAGAGCGCAGGCTTCAGCAATCCGGATCAATGAAGTGCTGGATATAGAGCCCGGTATTGTCGACCCGCCCCAGACTATTAAAACCGGCGGCCGGACAGGTGTTGTCCAGTTTCAGGACGTCAATTTCAGCTATCCCGGCGCCGAGCTGCCCGCAGTCAGCAATGTGTCTTTTACCGCCTCCCCCGGCGAGGTGACCGCCATTATCGGCGGTACAGGCGCGGGCAAGTCCACCCTGGTCAACCTGATTCCCCGCTTTTACGACGTCAGCGGCGGCTCAGTCCTGGTGGACGGCGTGGATGTGCGGCAGATCAAACAGAAAGAGCTCAGGGCCAGGATTGGGTTCGTGCCCCAGCAGCCTGTCCTTTTCAGCGGGACTATCTCAGAAAACATCCGTTACGGCAAGGCTGAGGCGACTGATCAGGAAGTGGCCCACGCGGCGGAAATCGCCCAGGCGGGTGAATTCATTGCCGGGATGAAGGATGGATATGAATCGATGATCTCCCAGGGCGGGACAAATTTGTCCGGGGGTCAGAAGCAGCGGCTTTCCATCGCCCGGGCCCTGGTGCGCCAGCCCGGGATATATATCCTGGACGACAGTTTTTCAGCCCTCGACTATAAGACTGACGCCCGGCTGCGGGCCGCGCTCAGGAATGAGACCGCTGCTTCCACCGTGATTATTGTAGCCCAGCGGGTGGGGACGGTTATGGATGCGGACAGGATTATCGTACTGGAAGAAGGCCGGGTGGCAGGTATGGGCAGGCACAGGGAACTGCTGGAATCATGCCGGGTTTACCGTGAAATTGTTTCCTCCCAGTTGTCGGAAGAGGAGATTGCGTGAGCGTATGAGTGAACAGAGAACTCAACAGCCCGTCCGCCCGGGACGGGGTGGCCGGCACGGCAGCAGGATGCCGGTAGAAAAAGCGAGGAACTTCAAGGGGACCATAAAAAGGCTGACAGACTACCTGAAGACGGAGAAGTACAGCTTTATAGCGGTGTTTTTCCTGGCCATCGCCAGCACCGTTTTTTCGATTGTCGGCCCTAAAATCATGGGCATGGCCACGACCAAACTAGCTGAAGGGGTGCTGGCCAGGTATAGCTATTATACCCAGCTGCACACCGCAATCCAGGAAAATATGCCTGCTGCAGTGATCGATGAACTGCAAAGACAGCCCATTCCGGGGTTTGATTTTGAATATGTGGGCAAGATCCTGCTGCTGCTGGCGGCGCTATATTTAATCAGTTCCCTGTTCAGTTTTATCATGGGCTATATCATGTCCAGCGTGTCCCAGAACACTGTTTACAGGATGCGT
The DNA here is from genome assembly GCA_028709235.1 of Desulfotomaculaceae bacterium. Classification (GTDB taxonomy): domain Bacteria; phylum Bacillota; class Desulfotomaculia; order Desulfotomaculales; family Pelotomaculaceae; genus Syntrophopropionicum. Next base: position 58,245 of record JAQVXL010000002.1, on the reverse strand, counting down.
AACGATGTCAAGGATAAACTTGACCGCCTGCCGCTCAAATACTTCGACCAGCGCAGCTACGGCGAGATCCTGAGCCGGGTGACCAACGACATGGACAATATTGCCACAACGCTGCAGCAGAGCCTGACCCAGCTGATCACGTCTTTTGTGACTGTGATCGGCATTTTGATCATGATGCTGAGCATCAGCCCCCTGTTGACATTGATTGCTATGTTTACGCTGCCCGCCAGCTTGCTGATTACCCTGCGGATCACCAGGCGTTCCCAGAAGTATTTCGCGGAACAGCAGAAATACGTCGGGGAGATCAACGGCCATGTGGAGGAGATGTATGCCGGGCATAAAATCGTCAAGGTATTCGGCCGCGAGGAGGATTCTATTGAAAAGTTCAGGGAGATCAACGACAGGCTGTATCAAGCGGGCTGGAAAGCGCAGTTTATGTCCGGCATTATTTTCCCGGCCTTAAACTTTATCAGTAATGTGGGATATGTCTTTACCTGTGTCGTAGGCGGCCTGCTGGTGGCGCAAAAGAAAATAGAAATTGGTGATATCCAGGCTTTCATTCAGTACACCAGGTCGTTCACTCACCCGATTATCCAGGTGGCCAACATAGCCAATGTGCTGCAGTCCACGGCAGCCTCCGCGGAGCGGGTATTCGAAATCCTGGACGAGGAGGAGGAGATCCCGGACAGGGAAAATGCCCGGGTAATCAGGTTCCCCCGGGGCCGGATCAAATTCGAGCATGTGAAATTTGGCTACAAAGAGGATGAACTTCTGATGAAAGACCTGAGCATAGACGTGCAAGAAGGAAGCACCATCGCCATTGTCGGGCCCACCGGAGCGGGCAAGACCACCCTGGTCAACCTGATTATGCGCTTCTACGAGGTGCAGGGCGGCTGTATTACCGTCGACGGCGTGGATATCAGGGACATGAAGCGGGGTGACCTGCGCACCATGTTCGGTATGGTGCTGCAGGATACCTGGCTGTTCAACGGCGCCATCAGGGAAAACATTGCTTACGGCCGGGAAGGAGCCACCGAGGAGGAGATCATCAGGGCGTCTAAAGCGGCCAACGCCGACCACTTCATCAAGACGCTGCCGGACGGCTATGACACCGTTCTGAACGAGGAGGCCTCCAATATATCCCAGGGCCAGAAGCAGCTGCTGACCATAGCCCGGGCCATCCTGGCTGACCCGGCTGTCCTGATCCTGGACGAGGCCACCAGCAGCATCGACACCAGGACCGAGATATTGATCAAGCAGGCGATGACGAACCTGATGAAAGGCCGGACCAGTTTTGTGATCGCCCACAGGCTCTCCACAATCCGCGATGCCGGCCTGATCCTGGTGATGAACGACGGGGCCATCATCGAGCAGGGCAGCCACGACGGGCTGCTGGCCCAGGGCGGCTTTTACGCCGAACTCTACAACAGCCAGTTTGCAGGCGCCACCGCCTAAAATCGGGGACAGTCCCTCGTTGTTAGTTGAGTAATTAACAATTATCGGCCCCCTTCACATGTGTCCCACCTGTTTTGAGGAAAGCTGGCTGCCCCCCGGTGTCACGGCAGTTCTTATAACGCTTTTTAGTGGAAGTGGAGTCCCAACTTAAGTACCTAGAAATGTGCGCCGGCTCATTGAATAGCCGGCGCACTGTATGTTCCATTGAGCCATTTGTATATATCGTCGTAGATGGACCGTATTTTTTGGTTTTCGCTGCGCCAGGCTCTGACCAGGGTTTTTGAGCCCGCGTAGTAGGCAAAGGACACTTCTTGGTCGAGGTTTAGTTGTTTTGCTATAGCGAGCTGCTTATAAAACAGGTTGTAATATTCAGAGTTATCGTAGAGTATGCCGTCATCGCATTCGATCTCGAGGCCAAGATTATAACGTTTGGCCAGTTGCGCGGCATTTTCCATGCGCTCGTCCGGGGGAACGTTGCCGGCGTAATAATTGGGCTGCAGAAAAGCGTGGCTAAAACCGTATGTTCTCCAAACGTCATAGCCCCGCGCGCCAAAGAACGGAATCCAGAAAAATTTCAGGTTGTCGCTGCGCACCAGCCGGGCCGTGTTTTGCACCAGTTCTATATCGCCGGGTGCGGTTGGGTCCATATTCTCATTGTACCAGTATATGCCGGCCAGGTTGAGGTATTTAAACCCCGCCTGCTCCCACTTGCTCTTCAGGTTGTTATAAAACCACTGTACAGCCAGCAGGCGGTCCCCGGCCGCCTTGTCTTTGCCGAATTTCTTTTCACTGAAACAAAGTGGGCTGCCGCCGCTTTCTAAAATGCCGAAGTTTACCTGCTGCCCGTCGGGATAGGGAATGGTAAGAATGACGTTTACTTTTCCCTGGTAATCAGGTATTTTATTCAAGCGGGCCATAGTATCCTCCAGGGCCGACAGCTGCGTTCCAGGGGCAAAAAGGTCCTCGGCGTAAGCGTTCCATTCTTCTTTGGTACAGGCCAAATCGGGATAGTGAAGAAAAAGCATGGTATCAAACATCTTTCCTTCTATGCTGTAATTTTTGTCCACGTAAACCAGCATGGGCAAAAAATCCTGGTAGGTCCATGTGCCCGGTTCACCGTGGCTGCCTGTATAGGCCAGTAAAATGTTTTTGATGTCCGGGATCTGCAAGTAGGTATCGGCGCTCCGCTTGGAGTGTTCCGCGTGCGCCAGGATTTCCGGTCTTTGCGGCAGGTCTGCTGTTCCTTTAATGGACAGGCTTCTGGCGAACACAAAGACGTCCACCGGAAAACTGAGCTTAACGTAGCGGGCGGTGACAGGCGGGAAGGTCAGAGTGAAGTCCTTAATTTGCACCGCCGGATCGGCTGGTGAAATGCTATGACCGACCTGTCCCAGATGATACCAATCCCTGCCGTCTGCCGACAAAGAGCAGTTCATAAACAGGGGAAGGTAAATACCGGAGTCGGCTTCCTGCATAAATTCCAGAGAGATTTTTGTAACAGGGGCGACCTTCTTTAAATCCACAAGAATATCCCGTCCCTGCTGGCGGTAAAAGCCTGTCCATGTTTTGTCCCGGGAAATAAGGCCTTCTTCGGGGCCGGGATAACCTTTATCTTCTGTCTCCTGGAAACCCCGGTCGGGCGCGTGTGCTTCCACTTTGTAGGTTGCCTCTTTAGTAAGTTCCTCTTCGGGTAAATAGGTAGCGGCAATTACAGTGTTTTTATCCGTTGTTTTTTTTGACTTGCCGGTTGTAGCAACACTGGTATGGATCTGGTAGGAGTTGTATCCTGCGTTAACCGTGATGGTGGCTTTAGCCGGTTTAAGCCCGGCCGAAAAAGAGCCGTCCGGGGAGATGCTGCCGGCAGTAAGATCATCCAGCCCATACACAGTTGTAAAAGGCAGGAACTTCTGAGAATTGTCCGATGCAATATTTTTAGTTTCCTCAGTTTTTATTTGCATCTGCCGGGCGGAGACAACCGGGAAAGCGGTCAGGGCTTGTCCTTTTCTAATCTTTAATAAACGGCCGGCTAGTACGGCGGCTTCCGCCCTGGTTAATTCCTCCTGCGGGCGAAAGAGGTTGTCACTGCCGCACATCAAGGATTTCCAGGTTATATAAGCCACGCTTGGCACAGCATATAGTGAAATCTGGTTTTCATCCAGGTACCTGCCGTTAAGCGAAGGCGTCTCAATTTTTTCCTCCGGCAGCACCCGGGCCAGCAAAACAGCGGCATCCTGCCGTTTGAGCGGATCATTGGGTCTCATTATCTTGTTTCCGTTACCCGTTACCAGGTCAAGTTTACACATAGCCTCCACATATCCTGATTCCGGCGCGGTAAGGGGCAGATCTAAAAAGGTGGCTGTGGCGGGAGAATAAGGCTGAACCCCCAGCACTCTGGCTAAAAGAACAACAAAATGGCCGCGGCTGATACCTTGTTCGGTACCAAATTCATTGGGTCCCAGTCCACTGGTGATTCCCAGTCCTGTCAGTTGAAGAATTGCCTCTCTGGCAAAAGAACCTTCAATATCCTGAAAGGCAGACGGAGCCGCAGTGGCCTGGGCGGTGGTGGTAAAAATTAAAAGTATAATAAGGGCTAGCATCAAATACTTTGCTTTCATGTTTTTTCTCATTTTTTTTCTGATTTTTAGCGTTATATGTTAAGATATTTGCCAGCTATATCCTTATTCCTTCTATTTCGCTAATTTTTATACGGTACTTGGTAATGAAATATTAATTTTATAGGAATTTGTAATTGTTGTGTTTAGTTATATAATACCTGCTAGTAAAAGTTACATAAGACAAGGAGTGGAAAAGTAATATGGCCCGAGTTAACGAGAATTACCTTAAGCTGCCCGGAAGTTACCTTTTTTCGGAAATAGCCCGGAGGGTGGACCAGTTCAAAAAGGAAAACCCTGCAGCGGATATTGTCAGGCTGGGCATTGGTGATGTCACCCGGCCTTTGCCGCCTGCTGTAATAGAAGCAATGAAAAAGGCCGTGGAGGAGATGGGCAGGCAGGAAACCTTCAGGGGTTACGGCCCGGAGCAGGGGTATGAGTTCCTGATCGAGAAAATTATCGAAAACGATTTCAAGCCCAGGGGAGTCGAGCTGGCTGTTGACGAGGTATTTATAAGCGACGGCGCCAAAAGCGATACCGCCAACTTCCAGGAGGTTTTCGGCGTCAACAATATCCTGGCGGTAAGCGACCCGGTTTATCCGGTCTATGTGGACAGCAATGTTATGGCTGGTCGTACCGGCATGGTTAACGATAAAGGACAGTTTGAGAAAATAGTGTACCTGCCCTGTACCGAGGAAAACGGCATGAAGCCGCCTCTGCCTGCTACCAGGGTGGATATGATCTACCTCTGCTTTCCCAATAACCCGACCGGGATGACCATATCCAGGGAAGAGCTTAAGAAATGGGTGGATTACGCCAGGGAAAACAAGTCGGTGATCTTGTTCGACGCCGCCTACGAGGCTTTCATCCAGGAGGATGAGGCGCCCCACAGCATTTTTGAGGTTGAAGGCGCCCGCGAGGTGGCGGTGGAGTTCAGGAGTTTTTCCAAGACAGCCGGCTTTACCGGCACCAGGTGCGCTTACACTATAGTTCCCAAAGAGGTAAAGTTGTATGATGGCAGCGGCCGGGCGCACAGCCTCAACCTGCTGTGGCTGAGGAGGCAGACTACCAAGTTTAACGGGGTTTCCTACCCAGTGCAGGCGGGCGCAGCCGCGGTCTTTACAGACGAGGGCAAAAAACAGGTGCGCGCTACGATCGGCTACTACATGGAAAACGCCCGGATTATCAGGAAGGGGCTGGAGGAAGCCGGCTACAAAGTATTCGGCGGGGTAAACGCCCCCTACATCTGGCTCAAGACCCCCGGCGAGATGAAGTCCTGGGATTTCTTTGACAAGCTGATGCGGGAAGTTAATGTGGTGGGAACTCCCGGCGCCGGTTTCGGCGCTCACGGCGAGGGATATTTCCGGTTGACCGCCTTTGCTTCCAGGGAAAACACGGAGAAGGCCATCGAACGGATCAGTAAAGGGATGTAGCCCGGTTGCTCAAGAAAGCCAAAAGAGGCGCATATTAACTCATCTCTGCATTATGGTTGGTATTTCCTCGCTGTTAGTATAAGAACAATATCTTAGACATCCATACCGCTAAAGCGGCCATCAGCAGGATGAAAACCAGTAGTGTAGGTTCGATTTCAATCGAACATGGCGCGGTAGCGCCTAACTTGTTAGAATCTCGTAACAGCTGTGCGGATAAATTAGCACCTACAATTTTCAGTTTAGTTACCCGGTACCGCCAGCTAAGTTGTCAGCCGGGCCGCTGCTTCGGTCAGCATCCGGCGGATAGGCAGGTCATAAGGGCATCTTTCTTCACATTCGCCGCAGTCGGCGCAGGCGTCCACTTTTGATTTTAAGCCCTGATAGCGTTCCCTGGCCCAATCCTGCAGGTTGTACCTGGTGTAATAGCCGTCCAGCAAAAATATCGTGGGGATGTCGATCCGCTGGCTGCAGGGCTTACAGTATTCACAGCGCCTGCAGAATGCCCCGCCCAGGGTATTTACTTCCTCATCCAGCGTTTTTTTCTCATCTGCAGTCAGGGGCAGCGGGGCGCTGCCAATCGCGGCGTTTGCCTCCACCTGTTCCAGGGAGTCCATGCCGGGTATTACTGTCGTCACGGTATGCGCCAAAATATAGCGCAGGGCGAGACTGCTGTTTGTCAATGCGCCCCCGGCCAGGGGCTTCATCACAATGACGCCTGTTCCTTTCTCTGCGGCCCGTTCCAGCAGTGGCGGCACACCTACGGTTTCCACCGCGTTGAACGGGAATTGTACAGTTTCAATTGCCTCCAACTGCAGCGTTTCCGCCAAAAAATCCTTGAGGTGTCCCGTGATGCCGATGTGCCGGATCAGGCCTGCCTTTTTTGCCTCCAATAGGGCGGCCAGGGCGCCGTCCGGGCCTAGAATCCTGTCCAGCTCTTTTCTGTTCTTGACATTGTGCAGTTGGTACAGGTCGATATAGTCCAGGCCCATCGTATCCAGGCTTTTCCTGATGTCCGCGGCCATCGTTTCCTTAGTTCTAGCCATTGATTTGGTGACGACGACGGCCTCTTCTCTTCTTAATTTTAGAACAGCGCCCAGCTTTTCTTCGCTGTCGGTGTAACCCCGGGCAGTGTCAAAAAAGTTGATGCCCAGGTCCAAAGCCCTGTTAACAATGGTAGCGGCCTCAACAGCCGAGACCCGCTGGATGGGTATGCCGCCGAACCCGGTCGCGGAGACCCTGAGCCCTGTTTTCCCCAGTGTCCTGTACTCCATATTTTCCTCCCGTATTAAAAACTTCTACAACGATTATTCTACCATTTTTGCGGCCATGAAATAAACTGTAACTACCAGGTTTAAAAGTCCAAAAGCTGACGGAATTGCCTGACCGGAAGTTGACATATATAATGACCCTTTTGAACATCGGTGATTTCTGTCAACTAGCTATACTAAGCTCATCCTGCCGCATCTCAGCCAGGCGGGGGAAAAGAAGGTACACAAGCAGGGCAAGCAAAGTCGGGATTATTACCATGAGATACATTAAACCATAACCAATGTATTGGGCAACAAAACCCCACATAATTGCGCCCAAACACATACCTAAATCTAAAAATAAAAAGAAAGTAGCGGTGGCAGCCCCGCGCCGTTCCATCGGTACGTATAGAACGGAAAGAGCCTGTGTAGTGGGTTGAACAGCGCCGTAACCCATTCCGTAAACTATGCCGGCTAAAATGAAAACAGGCAAGGTGTGGGCAAAATAGATAATTATCATAGCTAAACTACAAAGAATTAACCCGTTAACCATAACAATAGCATACCCTTTAGTATCGGCCAAACGACCGAAAAAGGGACGAAAAACGGTAAGACTAATAGCGTACACCACGAAGAAAAGACCGATATCACTTACCTGGCGCTCTTGACCGAACAAGGCCAGGAAAGATACTACAGCCGCATAGCCAATGGATGTAAAAAATATTACCAGAGAAGGATGGAGGGCTTTCTTTTCAAAAAATGTTTTTATTGAGAGCGGTTTTTTTGTTGTAGTTATTTTTACATTTGGGTAATTTATAAATTGTGCTAATAAAAAAGATAATAATACAAATCCGGCGCAAATATTAAACATAAGCTGAAAGCTGTAACCCTGAATCAGAAAAAGACCTAAAGCGGGACCAATCGCCATGCCTAAGCTTAAAGATAAACCATAGTAACCCATCCCTTCAGCTAAGCGGGGTTTGGGAATAATATCGCTGGCTATAGTACCGGCAGCCGTATTGCAATAGGCCCAGCCAAAACCTTGCATAAAACGAGCTAATAAAAGGATTAATAGAGCAGGCGCTAGATTAAAGCAAAGGGTACAAAGGAAAAAGACAGCCGTACCAAATAAAAAAACAGCCTTACGCTTACCGGTGTCGATCAGGGCTCCTGCGAAGGGACGGAACAACACGGCGGCCAGGAGTAAAGCCCCCATTGCCAGGCCGGTCAGAGCATCCTTTCCGGTTATTTCTTTAATGTAGACGGGCAATGTAGGAAACAACATATAAAAAGCAATAAATAATGCAAAGTTAGCAATTATCAGTATAAAAAAATTCCTTGCCCAAAGGTGTTTAGTTTCCACAGCCGATTCTGACAATATTCTGATCATTCCTTTCAATATAGTTAATTAGTTTAGTACTAACATCCGTTACGCTCCTTTCTTACAGATGACATCCATACTAATAATAATTTCCTAATATACACTAAACTGCCTAGTGTAAAAATTTATCATGTCAGCTCGCCTTTTTCTATGTGCAAATAGGATTCAATAATAATCACTATACTGTCTGTTTTGACTGAACTTCGCTAATCCTTTTGAGCAGCGATTCTGGTTATTACTACACAGTAGGTCAAATAATCAATTTTCGCGTATATAGCAGCAGAAAGGGTCATCAATAAGAAAAGACCAGCCATGTCAAGCAATACTTGGACATGACGGGTCTCTTTTTTGCACCGTTTGAGTGCTGTCACTAAAAAAATCTACTTATTATTATAAATACCTTAGTTTTGCCCGCAAAAGAGGGTAATTAATTCAAAAATTACTATTTTTCCAGTAAAGGATATAAACTTGCTGAAAATTTAAAATTATTTTTAATATAATAGAACGTTTTGATATAAATTTTCTTAAAATCTTTCGGAAAATAAATAAAAAAAGGCTCTTCGCTAGATCGTGTGGGTGATACTTATAAAATTAACCATTAGGGGCATAGGCTGGGCAAATTAAAGTCAAGATGGCTGGAAATTATGTAAGACATTGCTATAAGGGTTTTGCCATTGCGATATCCCCTTGCTCTAGCTTTAGCGGCCTGGATGAGGCTGTTGATCCCTTCCAAGATACCGTTGGAGATATGGGAACTAAACCAGTTCAGAACACCATTCCAGTGCTCTTTAACGGTATGAGCCGCGTTAACCATCGGGACTAGCTTGGAATGGGTAGCCCAGTAATACCAGCGTTTTAAAAATTTCTCACCGGAGCCCCGATTTGGCTGCTCAAAAAGGCCCTGGAAGGAAAGCTTTAGGTTATATGCGCGCACAGTATCCAGATGCTCATATTTTAAGCTTTCAAGCTTGTTACGCTGTTTAGCAGTTAAATTTTGCTGGTTTTTAAGCCATATATAACGGGTCTTTTTTAATGCTTCATTTTCACGACTTTCATACCTGCGCACTTCATCCACTGCTGCATTTATGATTTTCATGATGTGGAAGCGGTCAAAGACCATTTGGGCCTGGGGCAAAGACGATTTAACTCCGGCAATAAAAGCGGGTGAAAGATCACAGCATACATTCTTAATTTGGCCGGCAGTACCCTGGTGGTTATGTAAATCTGTTACAAAGGAATCAATAGTTTCTTTCCCTTTGCCGGGTGTAGCATAGAGCAATCGGGACTTATCCAAGTCTACGAAAAGGGTGATGTAATCATGACCCCTTTTAGCGGCGGTTTCATCTACGCCTACTTGCTTAACTTCCGAGAAATCCAACTGTGCCCGGGCTTCTTCAGCGTAATGGTAGAGTATTCGCCATAACCTGGTATCATGTTCACCGGTTAACTTAGCGATAGCATTAACCGGCATATCCTGGGCCAGCAGCATAATTAATGATTCAAAGAGCAGGGTGAATTCACTGCCCGGCCTGGCCCAAGGCAGCATGACCTGCTTAACCTTGCAGCCAGCTGAGCATTTTATACGGGGAACACGGGCATGCAGGTAAGTGCGGAATTGGAAGAAATTCAGGTGTCGCCAGGTCTTTTCCTTGGTATCATACACCGACATGCCGGGCTGGCCACATGCAGGGCAGGTAAAGGTATTTCCTTCAGGAAAACCTACCCATATATCCAGCCGGTTTTGAGATTCAGAAAACTTTATGTCCTGTACCTCCCACGGAGGTGTTAAACCTAAGGCAGTGGTGAATAACATTTGGTAATTCATGAAGAAGGCCTCCTATTCAAGTTCAAGGAATCGAAACTTACTTTACATTTCGTTCCCGACAAAGGCTCTTCCTTCAAGTGCCATAATTACCATTCAGTTTTTATATTATGATTTATAGGAACATTTGTTTACCCACACGATTCAGCGAGGAACCTAAAAAAAATAACAAATAATTTTATAGTCGTTTTCTTCTGATGACAACGTTATTTTTTAATATCCCTGATCGTCCAATACCCACGAACTTTCTCCATTTTCTCTAATAAAGATTAAATTCCAGCTTGGATATTTTCCTTCAAAGGAAGAGTAGTCTTTTATTTCAAAATCGCAAAGAAGAACAATCACATTTTCCTCCTTAACGCCGTTGATACTTCCGTTTCCATATTGCATATAAGAGGAGCGCATTTTGGTGCATGCTTCTTTGTCAAACCATATTCGTTCCATAGTTCGACTTGTGGCTATCTCCTGAAAATAGGTTTCCGCCGCCTTCATTGCTGCATCGATTTCTTCCTGTGTATAGGAGATGCCTTCAGTATTGGCATCCGCGTCGGGAGGCCCAGCAACAACAGGTGAGCCGAGAGTTACATTGGATATAAGCCATCGGTCGTCCTGCTTTATTATCAGCAGCGTAACCGGATATTTTGCAGCGGCTCCACCGTTTTGCAGTTCGGTGCTTGTGACTTCAATAATGGCTCCGGAAACGGTATATTCTCCATCACCAAACGTGATGTCCGTGATTTCAATCCGGTCCGGCCAGGGGCTTGAAAGAGTCCGGCCTGGCGCGCTCAGCGGATCGGATTGCCACATAGCCAAAAGCTCCGGCGTGACATATCCCGAATAATGTTCTTCTATACTCTTCGCTACAATGTCTTGGGGCGCTGTGAGTGTAACCATTTTCAGCATATCACCAAAGTTTTCCACAAGCGATAATACATCCTGTTTGTCCTGCTTGTCAGATGTAGGTGCACTCAGCGCCACTCCTCCGGTTATTATAATGCTGGCAAGTACTGCACAAAGGATTATAACGCCAGTTTTCTTTCGTTTTGTGTCCATGATTGAAGAAATACGATTCTCCATGCCTTTTTTCCCTCCATAAAAATTAGTTGATAATGCTGTGCGGAACTTCGCCCCGTTCCTGACAACACCAATAATAGTTTCGCCGTATTGTTTGCGCTTTTGGAAATCTGCGCCCTGTAAAACCAGCGCGTCACAGGATATTTCACATTGTAACGCAGTCGCTTTTGCCATGATGTAGACTACGGGGTTAAACCAATGGAGCACGGTTGCCGCCAAAATTAGCGCCTTATGCCAAAGGTCATGCCGTTGGAAATGAATTAGCTCATGTTTTAGAATAAGGGATAATTCATTGCCTTCATTTTTGTGAAGCGGCAACAAAATAGTAGGCCGGAAAAAGCCAACGAGCATGGGGCTTGTGATGCTCTGGCACACGCTTAACCCTGGCTGCTTCTTAATTCCCAGTTGAGACTTCAAGGCGTTTAAAATCCCCAAACTTTTCAAGTCGGTCACAGGTTCACTCCACCGGTTCACCATCTTAATAAAGCGCCTGTGCCGCAAGATATGATAAACTACGACGCTGATAACACCTAAAATCCAAATGGCCGCAAGCAGCCACCATAAGGTCATCGCTGCCGGAGCGTTCACAACATCACCGGCTGTTGTAATGGGGGATGGGAGCGTATCGCCGGCAGGCGGGAGAAATTGCACGGGTGTTGCAGGTATATTCACGTCCTGCACCTGGAAAAACGGCAGCTCAATCCGGAAGCGAAAGGGAAATATCCAACCTGCCCCAATCATCAGCCAAGCATAATATAGCCATTTAGCGCTATACCGTTTAGATAAGCGAGGCGCAGCATACATATAGATTAAGGATATTACCGCCATAGCAACAGAGCATTCCAGTAGGGTTCTTATAAACGCCTCCACATTAATCCCTCTTTTCTTTCAGCCACTGTGCCAGTTGATCAAGGTCGCTGTCCTTTAATTTGTCACCATCATACAGGGCAGCAACCAGGCTGGCAAAAGAATTCCCATGAAAACGCTCCATAAATTCGCCTGTTTCAAATTTCAAGTAGTCCTCTTTGCTGATAAGGGGGAAGTAAGTGCGTTCTTTACCGATTTTCTCTGTCCTGACAAAGCCTCGTTCTACCAGCCGAAGCATCAAAGAAAGAATGGTTGGCGCTTTCCATTTCTTTTTCTTGCCCAACTGTTCCATAATCATATTGGTGGTAATAGGTGGTTCATTTGCCCATACCACTTTCATAACATCAAACTCTGCATCGGGCAGTTTTTTCAGCTTACTCATAGAACCAGCTCCTTTTTAGACAACTGTCTTTAGTAGTATTCTACAATTGTCTAAAACGAACGTCAACCCTCTTTAGGAAGATTTTCGGCAATTGCCTGTAAGCGAGGCTCATGTTTTTAGCGTGGTTTCAAGATTTCCGCAGAACGGCAAGTAAGGCAGAAGTCAAATTTAGTTTCTATCAATTTATTTCTATCTATGAAATCCCGACTTATTATAGATATAAGAATTTCCCAATGTATTACATCAAATTACAATGAAAACGGCGGCTTTGATTATTTTATCAAGGCCGCCGTTACGATTAGTTTTAAGAACAGTTTTCCATTTTTACACCTTACTAACTATTTTGAGAGCATCATGTATATAATTCTCAATATCGTCAAGCGTCTTCGCATCAGCCGCTCCATCATAACTATACCGGTCAAAAACCAGTCCTTCATTTGTATCGAGGAACATCCAGCGGACGCCATCTGAAAATCTATAAGCAGCTATGTCAGCCAAAACAATTCTGCTTTCTCCCCATTGACGAAAATCATCGGTGGTTCCTGTTTCATCGCACTTCTTCGGCGTGAATATTCCCGTCATGCCAACTTTAAGGTTTGCAACTGTTTCACTATCCTCTATTCCCACCCCGTCAGAATATGCATAAGGTACCAGCACACGCAGTAAGCTTTCTGTTTCTATATCTCCTTTATATACCTTATCCACTTGAATTGTTGCAATTGAATAGTACTGAAAAGCCTCGCCAAATTTAATTAAAATGTTCTCAATATTCTGTACCGTTCCCTTGAAAGCAATCATTTCATACTTGGTAAACAGTTCTTCTTCAGAAAGGTATGGCAATGCTACGTTACTATTGACGCCTGTAGGCACTTCGTCGGGGTCAATATACTTGACCGAAACGGAACCGGTTGAGCGAGTCAAATCAAATCCAGGAGTAGTATCATTGAATAACAGAGCAGCTCCAAAAATCAGCAATGATAAACACGCAGCTACGGCGCCCCATTTTACCCATGAGCGCTTTTGAGTTTTCTTTTCTTTTGGTACGGCAGGGGCGGCTTCTTTGATATATTGATCATCGACTCTGCCGATGGCCTTGAAAATCTTTTCATTTTTCATATCACAACACACCTTCTTTCTCAAGATGCAGCTTCAATTTGTTCCGCGCCCTGAACAGTATAGATTTTACCTTGCTTTCGTTCATTCCGTAAGCCCCGGCAATTTCCTTTATCGGGCTTGCATACCAATACCGGCGCATGAACACTTTGCGGTCTGTCTGTGTCAGTGAGGTAAGGAAGCGGTTAATTGCATCCACTAAAGCCATTTCATCAATGGTCTGTTCAACGCTTTCGGATGACGGCACACATTCATCCAGTTCTGATAAAACAAAGTCAGTTTGCCCGAAGCCACGCTTTTCAGCGTTATATTTTTTGTATTTATCATATGACAGATTGCGGGTTATCTTGCCCAAAAATGTTGACAGGCAGTTGGGACGATGCGGGGGGACCGAGTTCCATGCTCGCATGTATGTATCATTGACACATTCTTCTGCATCCTCGTTATTGTGCAGGATGTTGAATGAAATATAGCGGCAATAACGCGAATACTTTTTCGATGTTTCAACAATAGCATTTTCGGAGCGCTCCCAATATAGTTCTACAATTTTGCTATCATCCATGTTTTACTCCTTTTTTGTCGTATGAAAGGCCTTTCACTTATATACACGAAAAATACCGCTTTTCGTTGCATGAAAGACAGAACTTTACTTCCGACGAAGCATAGTTAAAGGTTGTACGAATGGATGGTCGCGCGGCAGGAAGTCAATAGTGACGCGACAAAAGAGATGAAAAAACGGGGGGCTTCTTGAGATCATGAAACAGTACAGATTGTTATTATGGCTGTCCAATCCCTGCCGCCCTGATTTCTTCCATCAAGGCGCGAAACCGGCGGTATTCCGTCATTATTTTACTGTGAAAAGCTATCCATGTTTCCTCGTTTCCGGATAAACCGCACACTTCCCTTAAATCCTTCATCCACCTGGCCGCCCTGGTGTAAGCCGGGCGATTCCTAGCACTGATGTTATTTAGCGCTAATTCACGGTAAACGGGGATTAGTTTCTCCGGCGCATATTTTTTCATCGCCTTGAAAAGTCTGAGTATTACCGGCTCGTCTACCTGGCTCAGGGCCTTGTGTTTGAGAAATACGGACCAGGCGTTATCGATATCATCCAGATGGTTAAGAGATATGCTGATTAAAAGTATATAATCTCTTTTTTGCTCCAGGTGTTCCAGCCATCTGCTGATTTTAGCTTCTTGATCGGCGTCATTTTCTATGAGGGCGGCATTTTGTTTGAATAATTCCAAGTCGGGGTAGGACAGGAACCATTTTTCGTACCAGTCTTTGATTCCCTGGGTGTTGCTGGTTTTTTCGTGCAAACTGATCATCCGCTGGTAATCGTGTGGATTATTCATGGAGCCAGTAAGCAAAATGGTTTGCATTGCCACAATCGCCTCTGGCCAGCGCTCTAATCTTTCATAATATCGTACAAAACTATAAGCCACGGAAGCCTCAGGCTGGGATGAGCCTGCCATTATACCCGCGGTTTGTTTGGCCTCTTCTTCCAGCCCCAGGGATAAACACAATTCCACCCACCAGGATACCAAAATACTGCGGTGTTTTTCATCATCCAGGCGGGCGCTCTGCAGGAAGCCCCTGTCGAGCTTTATGATCCTTTCCTTTAGATGCCAGAGATACCTTTTATCCGGGATACAATTATTCAGAACAGAGATCCATGACGATAAATCGTCCAGATTTTTGCACTGAAGAATAATCCAATCAATGAGTTCTTGTAAGAATGTTTGCGCTTGCGGTTCGCGTAGCTGGTAATCACGCACGCGTTCCAGCGCTTCCCACAGGTAATCCTCAAACTCCGAACAAAAGTCGACAAGTTCGTTTTCGCCATATTCATCATCATACCTGGTGATCCAATCTTCCAGTTCCATCACTGCAACCAGCAATCCCACAGTGCCGGATATGTAATATTCTGCGATAACCATTTTCAGCAATTCCTGACCATAACGGCGCAAAATCTCCAAACCTTTGGTGTAATCCCATTTGCTCATGTCGCCATAGTCATCATAATAGCTCTCGTATTCATAGTCATCATAATAGCTCTCGTATTCATAGTTGTCATCGTAGTCTTCATCAGAACTCTCTATTTTGCTGAACAGGGATTCGCACTGTTTTAAAATAGCGGGAAATTCTTTTTGATAGTAGGCGAGGGAACTGTACAGGCCCTTTTGGCGAATCCGGTCCGAATGTAAACTTGCGTTTCGTTCACGCTCAGTGAGGATAAGACGAAGTGTTTCTTTAGTTGATGGCTCAATTTCCACCAGCCGGGTTATGGTTTCCAGCAAATCATCTTTCTCCATGTTTTGCAGGCGCTGTTGAAGATCGTTATCTGGTTGACGGCTTGGCTGTTGTTCCGGGGCTTCTTCAATAGTATCTGCCGCACCGGGCGCTCCCGCATGGGAAAACCCGGCAGATTTATTACAAACCGGCTGATCGGAGCACTCACGGGTAACATAATAAACGATTGCCGCCATATGTTTGCAGTAATCATCATAAGGGCAGCCGCACCGGCTTTTGCTGAAGTCAGTCATGTGCACCTTGACTTTATAATCTCCGTAATTGCCCAGGACGGTGGCATGGATCCAGGGTTCCTTGATTCGGACATCCTCTACCAGCTTTTTTTCATAATAAGCTAAGCCCCGGCCGGCAATGTAATCCCGGATATATTGGTTCATCTCCATCAATAATAGCTTGAAATCATGGCCTTCTTTCATTATTCTTCATCCTCATACTTGTCCTTGTTTTTTGTCGTTTCCGAATGTGCTCCTGAGCTATGAGCGTCTGACTCATCTATTATCTTTCGGGACTTCCCGAAACTTTTAGTAACATAGTGAGTGGAATACTGTTCTTCCACACGAGGGTTTCCGTATTTGGAAAAGCGCAATCTCTGCTTGGGCCCTTTCCCCCATGACATATAAGCGGTTGGCGAAGGTTTTAGTCCCGTAGATCTGGCAAACTTGCGCAGGGCCAGCAAAATCGTATTCATCTTGCTTAAATTGCCTGTAGCTACGCGCTCCAGATACGGAATGCGCCGCAAGCGCCAGTCTTCTACTTGCCGCGGCGTTAACCGTTCCATTTTTACCAGCAGGTCTAGCGGGCTGACGTAGCCTTTTTCCGCAACCAGTTCCCCAGCGCATACCCGTACCCTTTTTTGCAGATCATTCCGGTTCATCTTTTCCCACCGCCATATTGAATTAACCGGTGTATATATTTCTCTAACAATAACAAATAACCCTTCACTAATGAAAGGTTATTTGGCGGCGCCTTTACTTTTACTGCAAACCTCACAGGGAAATAGTTCAATATGGGGCGCTAGTTATTTGTGCAATAAAACTGAATGGCATCATTATAGTACGCCGCAAGGCCGGGAGCAAATTTTTCGTAATACGCGGTAAATCTCTCGTCGGTAACATACATATGTCCCAGCCCGCTGAAAACCTCAGGTGGACATTGGTAAAAATTATCGCTGATGAATTTTCTTGACCTGTCGACTACTGCCTGGACCCGGGGGTCGTCGTGGGGAACTTTGGCGTTGTACAGGTCGCAAAGGTCCTTGAGGTTCTGCATTTGCATCTCATTTATGCGCTCCCAGTCTTCTTTGGTGTACCTGGCGGTTTTGGACATTGACTCCTTATATGCCTCAGTATTGCCCCAGCGCTCTTTTACCTCATCCTCGTACTGTTTTTGTTCCTCCAGCATTTGATCATAGTCAAAGCCTGCGAACATATCCTTTTTAGCCATTTTATTTCCTCCTTCTAAGTTTTTTAGCGTTTCTCTGGCCAGCTGAGACAATTTGCGGTACCTGGCCGCTCTCTTTTCCAGGTGTTCGGCCTGCATTTTTAACGCGCCACGCCTGTCAAACACGGGGTCATTGAGTATTTCGCGGATCCGGGCCAGGGGAAAATCAAGTTCCCGGAAAAAGAGGATCTGCTGCAGCTTTTCCACATCTGCCGGGGAATAAATCCTGTAACCTGCTGCAGTCCTTGTATGCGGCGTTAACAGCCCGATTTTATCGTAGTAGCGCAAAGTCCGGAGCGTCACTCCTGCCAGCTGGGCCATCTGGTTGACCGTATAACCCACGGGCTCGCCTCCCTTCGTAGTCCATCATAAACCATTACCTTAGGTCAAGGTCAAGCACACGTTAGATGTTTTCTTATTCCGGGGGAAGGAAGCAGGGGGGCGGTATTAATTAATATAGGCAGATTGATAAATATTTCACAGGTGTACTATAATAATTTTAGTAGGATTGGAGGTTAATATTATGAAGACAATCGGGTTGATAGGCGGGATGAGCTGGGAGTCGTCAGCCTTATATTACCGGATTATCAATGAAGAAGTTAAAGCCAGGCTGGGCGGCCTGCATTCCGCAAAATGCATCCTTTACAGCGTAGACCTTGAGGAAATAGAGATTTTTCAAAGAAACGGCGAGTGGGAAAAGGCGGGAAATGTTCTGGTTCAGGCAGCTCGCGGCCTTGAAGCGGCTGGAGCGGACTTTATCCTGCTCTGCACCAACACAATGCACAAAACCGCCGGACAGATCGAGGCTAATATTGGCATCCCGTTACTGCACATTGCGGATATTACTGCGGCTGAGGTGTTGGCAGGGGGGATTAAAACTGCAGGGCTCCTGGGGACAAGGTACACGATGGAGCAGGAGTTTTATAAATCCCGCCTGGAGAGGAAAGGGATCAGGGTCCTGGTTCCCGGCAGCGAAGACAGGGAATTTGTCAACAGGGTAATTTACCAGGAGCTGTGCCTGGGACTTATAAAACAGGATTCCAGGGACCGCTATAAAAAAATAATTCAGAGTTTAACAGACGCCGGGGCGGAGGGGATTATCCTGGGTTGTACCGAAATCGGCCTGCTGGTACGGCAGGAGGATTCCGCTGTGCCGCTTTTCGATACCACGGTAATCCACGCCAAAGGGGCGGTTGACCGTGCCCTTGAGTGATCTTGGGCGTTTCTGGCCAGCCGCCGCCTCACGGATTGCCGTTAGTTATTTTTCTTAGCATAATAAATTCGGATGTACCTGTTGTTATTCTCATACAAGGCAATTATTCCAGCTATTAAACTGAATGCCAAAAGAAGCAATAATATCCATGCCAATGCATTGCCTGGCAGCTTTGACATTATCTCTATTGGGGTAAGGCCATTGCCAAAGAATTGTGATATGCTGACGACTACAACCATGAATACCAGTGTCCGCAGCCCTTCACGAACAACGTTTATCCAAAACCCTTGTTCTCTCGCCTTGTGCCACCTTTGATAGAACCTTTTCTCAAATTTTTCTTCAAAGACTATTCTATAAATTGTGATTGGTATTAAAAGAATGATCACTGCGTAATAAAGAGCTGCATAGTGAACCTTTACCAAAGTTGGTAAAGCCAGTAGAGCGACATTTAATATTGCTATAGCAATGAATCGCTTTGATTTTGTGTTTACTCCCATTAGCCCACTCCTTAGTCTAACCAATCAGTTTGTTTGATAAGCGGGGGCACCCGGTTTGACGGTGATGATTTCTCACTCTGCCAGACATGTTATAATCATAGGGATGGGCTGGTCCCTAAGGTGTGGATAGATAAATTTTTCTTAGTTTTAGAAATATAAGCTAGCGACTACTGTTTTTCAGCCTGAGCAAGGAACCTCATTATATAGCGTTTGAAATCTTCGAAATCACTCAGCTTGGTTTGAATGATGTTGTGGACCCTGGACGTATCCAAATCCCAGTAAATATGTACCAGCCGATATTATCTGTTTCAAATATTTTTTGAAGTTCCCCCAGCAGGCTCATTTCGATCCTGAACGATTCCATGTCTGCCAGGTCGCCATCCATCAGTATCCCGACGTCCACGTCGCTCAAAGGGGTCGGGCGGCCGGAGGCCTGGGAGCCAAAAAGGTAGGCTGCGATAACTTTGGGATAAATCTTCGCCAGATCTTCAAGTTGAGGGGATAACTTTTCAACCTGTATATTTGGAGTTTTTCGAGCTGACATGGAACCTTCACCACCTTGTAATGCTATTTTGAGTATAACAAACAACAGCTTGCTTATCAAATATTTCCAAACTCCCGCCGCCGCTAAACCCGCCCGCTCTCTCTGAACTGTCATTTTTCCTGGTTGAAAGAGGAAATATTTAGGTAGTCTTTGCTGGAAATTTAAAATTATCACCTATTGACGAATTCAAAAAAAAGGAGAAAATAACATGAAAAAGAAAATTTTTATCATGGGGTTTTAACCATATTATGATGTAAAAGGTGTTGGTGGGATTTTGATTAACCAAACTAATGTAATAGGCAAAACAAATTTTAACAATTCTTATCTTAATTAAGGAATGATATTATTTAAGAAATGGGTACAAATTACACTTTAAATTACCTGATCATTATATTAATAACCATGCTTGTATTTAAGATTATTTTTAATATAATGGATCGTTTCGATATAAATTTTCTTAAAATCTTTCGGAAAACAAATAAAAAAAATCACAAATAATTTTATAGCAGTGAACTCTGTTAAAAGTGGTCAGATGGCCTTATCGTTTTAGGGAAATCTGCTCCGGGAGGCATACGGCGCCTTAAAAAGGAACGCAGCACCTGACACAGAAGTATACACCTGATTTGATAATAAAGGCATGAAGTAAGCATGAAAGCTGTCCCCTATACTTTACTCAAGTATCTCCACAAAGCCCCGGGCGCCATCCACCCGTATTTTCTGCCCGTCCCGGATTTTGCGGGTCGCCTCTTCCACTCCTACCACTGCGGGAATGCCGTATTCACGGGCCACCACTGCGCCGTGGGTCATCAGGCCGCCGACTTCCGTCACCAGGCCGGCCGCCAGCGGGAACAGCGGTGTCCAGGCCGGGTCGGTGTAAGGCGCCACCAGTATATCTCCCTTGTCCATTTTTGCTTCTCCCAGTTTTAGTATCACTCGGGCCCGGCCTTCAGCCTTTCCTGCCGAAACCGGGCTCCCCGCCAGTGCGCCCGGCGGCACGTGGGCACCCGGTTTGGCGATGATGATTTCTCCCTCGCTGGTTATGGCCCGGGTAGGAGCCAGCTTCTCATCGCGCTGGAATTTTTCTTTGCGTCGATTGATTAAATCGCGGTCCAGCCGCCGTGTTTCTAACACTTCTTTAATTTCCTGCAGCGACAGCCAGAAAACATCTTCCGCATCCTCAAGGACTCCGTCTGCGGCCAGTCCGGCCCCCTCTTGCAAGATGGCCTGCTTGATCAGATCGAAATTCTGCACAATGAAATACTTGGGATGTTCCCTGATCCCGATCAGAAAGCGGTGGACCTTAATCAGCCGCCGCATGATCCTGCCCTTGACAGACCCCAGGGGCTTTGCCCGCAGTCGTTCCAGCAGCCTTTCGGCAGCAAGCTCAGCTTCCTTTTTGCCCGCCAGAAAATCAAGACGGTGCTGCCCGGGTCTGACGCCTTTGATATGGCCCAGAATAGCGGGGACCAACTGGGTCGGAACCTCGCGCCAGCGCGGGCGGGTCACGTCGATTTCCCCCGTACCCCGCATCCCGTAGCGTTCGAAGAACCCCAGAAAAACCGGTAGGACCTCTTCTCCGCCGGGAACAGCCTTTAAATTCTCAAAAAATGTTTCGTCGGAGGCATGTTCCAGGTATTCGATCACCGCCGGATGGTTTCTCACCGCGTCGGCCACATCTCCCAGCGCCAGCCCCATTTCAGTCGTCACATTACCCGGCGGGGATTTGCTGATGCCGCCCATCTCGGCTGTGTCGCCCAGCCACCGGCGGGACAGGTTTTCAATGAGCTTGTATGTAATCAGCGCGGTCGGCAGATATTGGGCTACCCTGGCAACAGCCATTGCCAGGATGGTATGCAGAATTTCCTGGATCCGCGTGATCCGGTCCGAGCCGGATACCTCGTGCAGCAGTTTCCTGCTTTCATCGACATTTTCGGCGATAAACCGGTTCATCATATCAATAGCCTGGTCATTTTCTCGGTACAGGATATTTTTTAGAATGGCGAGCGCCGTGGGGAAGGTTTTTCTTAACAAGGAAAATTTGATTCTTTTACCGGGGCGTACCGCTGTTTGGAACTCTTCCCTTTCCATGAATTCCCGCACAGCCTGGCTGAACATTTCATCGACGTTGAGCAGTAATTCGGGCAGCCGTTTACTTAATTGTTGATATTCAAGCAGCCGGGTGACCACGTCGGAATACAATCTTCCGCCGGCTTCCACCAGGAGGCCGCTTTCTCCCAGCGGTGTACTTTTACCCAGAGGAATTAGAGTCCTCAGCACCGATATGCCCAGGGGCTTGATGGCTTCGGTCATCATCTGCACATGACCGAATGACAGGAAAAGGCGCACTTGATCACCGGTTTCTGCCGGCGGAACGGGGTAGAGCGTGGTAATCGGCCGGCTCTGCAAAATAAATATTTCGCCATCCGCCAGGCACCACTCAATATCCTGCGGGCTGCCGAAATGCGTTTCAATGCTTCGTCCCATTCGCGCCAGCCTGATTGCCTGCCCGTCGGACAAAGACGGCGCCGTCTGCATCTCTTCCGCAATTTCCAAATTGTCCGTGCCACCCCCGGGTCTGGCATAAACGGCTATTTCTTTCCTGGCTATTTCTTTCCTGGCTATCTGTTTTTTGATCAACTTGTCCGCTTTGACCTGGTATAAATCGGCGGAGACGATGCCCGATACCAGCGCTTCTCCCAGGCCGAAACTTGCGTCAATGGATACTACCTTCCGGTTGCCGGTTACCGGGTCGGCGGTAAACATGATCCCGGACACTTCGGGAAAGACCATCCGTTGCGCCACCACCGATAAAAACACGGTTCGGTGGTCAAATCTGTTTCTGACGCGGTAGACAATGGAGCGGTCGGTAAACAGCGAAGCCCAGCATTTACGCACGGCCTGCAGCAGCTGATCAGTGCCTTGCACATTCAAGTAAGTCTCCTGCTGGCCGGCAAAAGATGCCGTGGGCAAATCCTCCGCCGTGGCGCTGGACCGTACGGCGTACTCCCGGTCTTCCCCCGACTGCTGCCACCCCTCGATAATGGCCGATTTAACAGTTTCAGGTATGGCGAGGGACTGCAGGTGGTCCCGGATCCGCCGGCCCAGTTTGCTGATTTCGTCCAGTTGATCCGGCTGCAGCCGGTCCAGCATATCCAGCAGTCCGTCCATCTCAGTGCTGGCCGCGGTGAACTCCTTATAAGCGCGTGTGGTAATGCAGAAGCCCCGGGGAACGGGAAAACCCGCCCGGCTCATTTCCCCCAGGTTGGCGCCTTTACCCCCCACGTCAGGCAAGCCGGTGCGGTCTATCTGATCAAAGTGCAAAACGTATGGTTTCAACGTTACCCCATCCCTTCGGAGAAAACGATATGTTACATACATTATGTTTTCTTAATATAAAAACTATATTCTTGGGGTGAAAAGTAGATTTTATTAGTTATATTTCCAACTGGAAAGGAAGATCATAAAATTATGTAGAATACCATTTGAGATTAATCTAAACGCTTCCTAAAATATAACGAATTAAAAAGGGGAGATATTTATGCAAAATAGTCATCTAAAATTAATAATTTTTGGCGTTATCTTTGTGATCGGACTAATAATATTAATGAACAGCATAAATTTGAGTAATCATGAAATATCTAATATTATGAAGGCTAATTACGGTAGTATGGATACCGATAAATATCTGATATATTTAGAACAATCTATTATGAAACACAGAGTTGTGGGTTCAATAATAGCAATAATGGGCGGGCTTGGCATCCTGGCAGCGGCTTACCAGTGTGCGGGTAAGATCAAGTGAACAATCATATAGTAAGCGGATGCAACGCCATAGAGACTTTGTCTACAACACAAGAGGTCGGTGTTACCGCCCTCTTATGACTTGAAACGCCTTTAGCGGCAAATAAACCCACCTGCGTTAAAACAGGTGGGTTTTTAAATATCAAAAGTACAAATTTCAAGTAGGAATTTCTATTTACACAAAACTATTTTAATCCCGAGTTTTAAAGTTTTTCGCCGCATTCCGGGCAGAACTTGGCTTTTGACTTGATTTCAAAGCCACAGCCGGGGCAATTGCTGGCAGTTTTCAGCTTTGCGCCGCATTCCGGGCAGAATTTTGCATTAGTGGCCAGTGGCGCCTCGCACTCGGGGCAGCTGGCCCGCACTGTCTCCCGCCAATTGCTTTCGCTTAGTTTTTTATCTTCCGCTGACATTTTGGCATGGGCCCAGACTTCTTCCACAGACCGGCTCGCTTGCGCCGCGGACATCTCCACGCCTAAATCCGGAGCGCAATCCTTGCAGAGTCCCCGCTTGGTATTCCAACAGCTTTTTCGGCAGACCCAGGCAGAGCAGCGGGGGCATTGAATGAAGTCCGGCTTTAATTCATTGACAGCCTCCACAAAAGCCCCGTCATGCGCTTTTTCCCAGGCCGCCGAATGAACACGATCACTGAGGCTGGACGCCCTGCCCAGTATGCCGCCAAAAAGACCACCGGCCGCGTCAATAGCATTTGATATAGTCCCGGTAACCGAGGCCTTAAAACGGGTGCGATAACCTGTTCCGCATCGGTCACAGCAAAATTCAAATTGGAAGCCTTTGTCAGTGCTTAAATCATTATAGTTTCTGACAAACTCAATTCTATTAGACATACAAAATCCCCCCGAAAATTTGATCCGTTTATATAAATTCCATAATTTCTTAGTTTACCCTTTCTATAATTTAGCAGGCGAAAAAAAGAAAAAAGAATTTATTCAATATTGTGATAAATTTTTATAGTGGGAATCTTGAAAATAATATATAATGTTATGGAATATCTAAGGGAGAATTATTTTTAGTAATAGAAGCGTTTTCCAAAGGAGTGATTTTGGTGAAAGAGCTAATTCAAATCAGATGGCATGGCCGGGGCGGCCAGGGCGCCAAAACGGCCGCTTTATTGTTAGCGGATGTTGTTTTTAGTACCGGAAAATATGTGCAGGGTTTTCCGGAGTATGGCCCGGAAAGGATGGGGGCGCCAATCACAGCGTATAACAGAATCAGTGACAACAAAATCAGAGTCCATTCCAACATCTATGAACCGGATTATGTTGTGGTGGTTGACGAAACCTTATTTGAAGCTGTCGATGTGACAAAAGGACTAAGCAATGAAGGCGCTTTAATTGTAAATACCGCCAGGGATATAAAAGAAATTAAAAAATATTTAAATGGTTACAAAGGGAGGGTATATACCATCGACGCCAGGAGAATTTCTATGGAATCTTTAGGCAAGTACTTTCCTAATTCTCCGATGCTGGCTGCCATTGTCAAGGTCAGCGGAGTGATGTCAGACGAAACCTTCTTAAGTGAGATGCAGCAATCTTTTGAACATAAATTTGCGAATAAACCAGCGGTTATTGAAGGGAATATGAAGGCTTTAAGGATGACTTTACAGGAGGTTAGTTAGTTGGCGATAGATGTGACTAAAATAACAGAAAATATTTCCTGGAGAGATATTACAGAGGGCTGCAAGATTGAGGCCGCAGGAAACTCCAGGCTATTCAATACAGGGGACTGGAGAGTGAATACTCCTGTATTTATAGAAGAAAAATGTGAGCAATGTTTGCTTTGTGTGCCTGTTTGCCCTGACAGCTCGATACCGGTAGATAATTATCAAAGAGCGGACTATGACTATGAACACTGCAAAGGGTGCGGAATTTGTGCCAAAGTGTGTCCCTTTGGCGCGATTGTAATGAAAATGGGGGAAAAATAAATGTCAATCAGAGATAGGCTATCAGGAAACGAAGCTGTTGCTATAGCCATGAGGCAAATAAACCCCGACGTAATGTCAGCTTTCCCGATTACACCATCCACAGAAATTCCGCACATGTTCTCTACTTTTATAGCCAATGGCCAGGTGGAAACGGAATTTATTCCTGTGGAAAGTGAACACAGCGCCATGTCGGCGGCGATAGGCGCCCAAGCCGCGGGGGCCAGATCTTTGACGGCCACTTCGTCCTGCGGACTGGCTTTAATGTGGGAAGTGCTTTATGTTGCCGCTTCCAATAGACTGCCCATCGCCATGGCTTTAGTAAACAGAACTTTGTCCGGGCCGATTAATATTAACTGCGATCATTCAGATTCGATGGGCGCCAGAGATTCGGGCTGGATTCAGATCTACGCTGAGAATAACCAGGAGGTTTATGACAACTTTGTCCAGGCCTACAGAATAGCGGAGCATCCCAGGGTCAGGCTGCCGATTATGATTTGTCAGGACGGCTTTATTACCAGCGCTGCCGTGGAAAATATTGAATTATTAAAAGACGGGGAAGTAAGGAAGTTTGTTGGCGAATACTGTCCGGACAGCTATTTGCTCAACGGCAAGCAGCCTCTGGCTGTGGGGCCATATGCTGTTTCGGCCTATTGCATGGAAGCAAAAAGGGCGCAGTTGGAAGCGCTGAAAAATGCCCAACAGGTTACTCTGGCTGTGGCCAAAGAATTTGCGGTGTTAAGCGGCAGGGAATATGGACTGTTCGAAGAGTACAGGCTGGCGGACGCCGATTACGCGATGGTGATCATCGGCTCTGCCGCCGGCACTGCCAAAGACGCCATCGATAAGTTGAGAACTGAAGGCAAAAAGGTTGGTTTGCTCAAAATCAGGTTGTTCCGGCCTTTCCCCGGGGAAGAAATCGCGAACGCTTTGCAAAAGGCCAAAGTGATCGCCTGCATGGACCGGACGGAAAGCTTTAATGCCCAGTGCGGACCCCTGGGGGCGGAAGTAAAAAGCGCCTTGTTTAATGCCCGGCTAATGCCCGTAGTAATCAACTATGTTTATGGCCTGGGCGGCAGGGATGTTACAGTGGAAAGCATCACCTCTGTTTTTGAGGACCTGATTGAGATTGATCAAACAAATGATGCGGGTGATAAATACCGGTATTTGTCATTAAGGGAATAAGGGGATTAGAAAAATGGCCTATAATTTTAAAGAAGTTATGAACAAGAAAGAACGTCTTGCCCCCGGACACAGGATGTGCGCAGGCTGCGGCGGCACGATCGCTGTCAGGAACGTATTGCGCGGTTTGCGTGATGAGGATCAAGCCGTGATCACCTGCGCCACATCTTGTTTAGAGGTGTCCACCTTTATGTACCCGCATACGGCCTGGCAGGATTCTTTCATCCACAATACTTTTGAAAACGCCGGGGCAACCTGCAGCGGTGTGCAGGCAGCTTATGAAGTATTAAGAAAAAAGGGCAAAGTTGACGGCGTCTATAAATTTATTGCTTTTGGCGGTGACGGTGGCACCTATGATATCGGACTGCAGTCTCTTTCCGCGGCAATGGAAAGAAACCATGATCTGGTTTACGTCTGCTATGACAATGGCGCCTATATGAATAC
Source organism: Desulfotomaculaceae bacterium (assembly GCA_028709235.1). GTDB lineage: Bacteria > Bacillota > Desulfotomaculia > Desulfotomaculales > Pelotomaculaceae > Syntrophopropionicum. Next base: position 31,483 of record JAQVXL010000002.1, on the reverse strand, counting down.
CGGTATACAGCGTTCTTCGGCTACGCCGATGTATGCTGATACAACAACATCACCGGTGGGTAAAGTGTCAAACGGTAAACCGCAGTACAGAAAGGACCTGGCGGCTATTATTGCGGAACATAATGTTCCTTATGTGGCCCAGACGACATTATTTAAAAATCTACGAGATTTGCATGAAAAGGCGGAAAGGGCCATTTATACTCCCGGCGCAGCTTTCTTAAATGTAATGGCTCCTTGTCCCCGCGGGTGGATATATGAAGCGGAAGACATCATGGAAATATGCAGATTGGCCATTGATACCTGCTACTGGCCTTTATTTGAAGTAATAGAGGGTAAATGGGTGCTGAGCTACAAGCCGAAAAACAAGCTGCCGGTGGAGGAGTTTTTGAAGAGACAGGGCCGGTTCAAGCATATGTTCAAAAAAGGAAACGAACAGCTGATAGAACACTTCCAGTCTGAGGTTGACAAAAGATGGGACGCCCTGCTGCTTAGATGCGGGGAATAAACGGTAATAGTTGCTGTGTTTCAATATAGAACCCATCCCGGTGGTTTTCCTGAATACAGGGGGGATGGGTTTTTATTTTTAATTATTTAGCCCATCTGCCTGTAGAAATTCTTGTCCTTCTGAAATATAATCAGGATTAATATACTTTCCGGTTTTCATACTTACTGGTTTTCGTCAAATAATATTGTACAGGGGTGTTTGGATGGCTGATTTTATTACAACCTTGAAAAAACAAGTCCTGCTGGGGGATGGCGCTATGGGCACCATGCTGGTTGAACAGGGGCTGCCGCCGGGAGAAAACCCGGAGCTCTGGATGCTGGCTCATCCCCTGGCTGTGCAGCAGGTGCACCGGGCATACCTGGAAGCGGGCGCCCAGGTGATCCAGACAAATACCTTAAGCGGCACAGAGCTGAAATTAAAGGAATACGGCGCGGCCGATCTGGTAGAGGAAGTAAATATAACGGCGGCCAGGCTGGCGCGTGAGGTTGTGCAGGACCGGGCCTTTGTAGCCGGTATTATCGGACCTACCGGACAATTTCCCGCCCCCCTGGGCGACCTGCCTTGGACAGAGCTGGTAGAAGTCTTTGGCCGGCAGGCCCGGGCTCTGGAGGCCGGCGGGGTGGATTTTATTTTTTTAGAAACCTTCTCTGATTTAGGCGAGATACGCGCTGCCCTCGTCGCGGCCAGGAAATATACCGGGCTGCCGGTAGCCTGCTCTTTGACCTATACCAAAGGGAGGACCCTCACCGGTACCAGCCCGCAAATTGCCGCCATTGTACTGGAAGCAATGGGCGCCGCCTGTATCGGCGCGAACTGTTCCACCGGCGCTGCCGAGCTTCTGGCGGTCATGAAAGAATACCGGCAGTTCACGCGGCTGCCCCTGCTGGTGGAACCCAACGCCGGTATGCCCGTCCTCATTAACGGGGCAACAGTCTTTAAGGAAACTCCTCAGGATATGGCCCGTTTCACCGAGCCTTTCCGGAATCTGGGCGTTAATCTGATTGGCGCTTGCTGCGGCAGCACTCCCGCCCATATCAAGGCTATGGGGGAGGCTTTATCCGCACGGGAACCTGCGCCCCTGCCGGAGCAGGAAGGGCCGCCGGCCACACGTCTGGCCAGCCGCAGCCGGGCTGTAACATTAGGATCCAAAGAGCTGCCGGTTTTGATCGGCGAGAGAATTAACCCTTCCGCCCGCAAAGCTGTGGCGGAAGCCTTGCGGCAGCAAAATTGGGATTTTATTATCCAGGAAGGGGCGCTCCAGCTGGATGCCGGCGCCCTGCTGCTGGACCTCAACACCGGATTGGCAGGAGGAGATGAAACCCGGCTGTTGCCGGAAGGTGTACGGCGGCTGCAGATGAGCCTGGACTGCCCGCTGGTGCTGGACTGTACTAATCCGACCGCTCTGGAAAAAGGGCTGCAGGAATTCCAGGGCAAGGCTTTAATTAACTCTGTCAACGGCGATAAGAAAAGCCTCAACTCCATCTTGCCTCTGGCTAAAAAGTATGGCGCTGCAGTATTGGGTTTAACCCTGAACGAAAGCGGTATTCCGGACAAGGCGGAAGAAAGGCTGGATATCGCTAGAGAGATCTTAGCAGCGGCGGAACACTATGGTTTGCCGCGAGAGGACATGATCATTGACTGTCTGGTCCTTACAGCGGCCACTTCCCCTGAGTTGGCCCTGGAAACTGTGCGGGCTATTACTCTGGTCAAAGAACATTTGGGGGTTAATACAGTCCTGGGGCTGAGCAATGTCTCACACGGCCTGCCCCAGCGTTCTTGGCTTAATGCGGCTTTCTTGTCACTGGCCCTGGGCGCCGGCCTGGATGCTGCCATCACCAACCCCCTTGACCACAGGATTAGGGAAACAATGATTGCCGGCGCCCTCCTGACGGGGCGTGACTCCGGCGCGCGTAACTACCTGGCCCAGGCCGGCAGTCTGGGTTCCCCGGCCAATCCCCCTGTAAATGAGGATGTTGACCCGGCTGATCCCGGCCCGGCCCTGCAACAAGCTATCTTAAACGGACAGCAGGAAACCGTCATCCCCCTGGTGCAGAAACTGCTGGAAAAGAGTGATGTCCTGTCGGTTATAAATGAAGGGATTATCCCCGCCCTGGAAATGATCGGCGGGCATTTTGCCCGGGGAGAAGCGTACTTGCCCCAGTTGATTCTGGCCGGGGACGCGGCGAAAAAGGCTTTTACTTATTTGAAGGATAATTTCCCCAGGCAACAGACGGCACAGGGGGGAACCATCGTGATCGGCACGGTAAAGGGTGATATTCACGATATTGGCAAAAATATCGTGTCAGCCCTGCTAGAGAATCACGGCTTCCGGGTGATCGACCTGGGTAAAAGTGTGCCGGCCGAGGCTTTTCTGGAAGCGGCCCGCCGGGAAAAGGCGGGTGTGGTAGCCTTAAGCGCATTAATGACTACAACTATGGTGGAAATGCCGCAGGTGATTAAACTGCTCAAGCAGGAATTGCCAGGTGTTAAGGTGATTGTAGGCGGGGCGGTGGTCACAGCTGAATATGCGCAGGAAATCGGCGCGGACGGCTATGGGGCTGACGCGGTGGAGGCAGTGAAGATTGTAAGGGGATTTTCTCTGGCGCCTGGATTATGAACATGAGAACTCTTAACCTGCCCCTCCTGCTGGACAGAGAAGAAATCTATCCCTTTCTTAATCTGGGGCTGACGCCTGGTCCCCTCCCGGCCAATGTAGATAAATTAATCGATACTTACCTGCGGTCCATTACCCAACTGGCCAAACCGCAAGGGCTGATCCGGGTATGCTCGATCCGCTCCATAACCACGGACCGGGTGGTACTGGATGACGCCAGCCTGGTCATCGCCGGACCCCGCGCAGTCGCTCATTTTACTGACTGTGAAAAGATCACCCTGCTGGCGGCCACCCTGGGGCCCGCAATAGACGAACACCTGGGCGGATTGCAGCAAACAGCCGGCGCGGCTGACGCCTTTATCTTCAATGGTATTGCCTCGGCAGCTGCTGAACATACTATAGAAATTCTTGACGCTATAGCCGTCCGGGATATCAGACGCAGCGCTTATTACCCGACGGCCCGTTTCAGCCCGGGTTACGGGGACTGGCCCCTGGCACACCAGCGGCAATTTATAGACAGCGTCAGTGGTGGAAAGATCGGCCTTACTGTGACCTCTCATCACTTACTGCAGCCAGTTAAATCAGTAACAGCGGTGATCGGCTGGAGCAGAGTACTACTTGAACGGAGCTATGAACGGCCCCAGGGAAAACCCTGCCAGGGTACTCTTACTTGCCGGGACTGTCCCCTGAAAGAAAAATGCCTCTCTTAGCTGCTGCTCCCAATCTAAAAAGGCTGGATTACTATACAGAGGTGAATAACAATAAATATACGGGAAACTCATTTGCGTCCAGGCCGCCAGACAGTAAAACTGGGGCTAATAAAAGTGATCCATGATTTATTTCCGGAAGAAACCTTGAAAACATCTTATTCTATTTTGGAAGGGATTTTTTGCACACTGGCTGGCTCCGCTCTCTCTGTCAGAGAGGTCAGGCAGATTGGGATCAAGCTGCAGGATTGGGTGAAAAAAAACCAACCAATCCAGTTTATTTGCAAAAATAGCGGGTATTATCATTATAAAGTCGATGACATCAAGGCCAGAGTAATTTATCCGGCCTATTTGAGCCCTGCAATGGCCGAGCCCTTTGTGATCACCCCTTTTTCTCACGGTTTTATAGTAAACTTTGCTGTTCCGGACCAGAAGATCGACAAACCTGTCCCTGTTGCTCCGCCCTTTCATTTATCTGCTACCTTTGAAAAGTACCAGCGGTGGATGAATAATATTAATGTGGAATTGGTTTCGGACGTGAATTCTTATATCAATTCAGGGCAGAGCTTGAAACTGCTCAGTATTGCAGAGGCTCTGCATGAAAAGGAAATTTCAGATATTTCCGACATGATCCTGCAGCAGCGCCGCGCTTTGCGTGTGCTGCTGATTGCCGGGCCTTCCTCATCGGGCAAAACGTCTTTTGCGCAAAGACTGTCTACTCAACTGCAGGTAAATGGCTTGAATCCTGTTCCGCTTTTTTTGGACGACTACTTTTTAGACCGGTTGCAAACTCCACGTGATGAACAAGGCAATTATGACTTCGATTGTCCAGAGGCTTTGGACCTGGAACTGCTGCACGATCATATTGAAAAGCTGATTGGCGAGGAGACAATTGAAGCCCCGGCCTTTGATTTTTTACAGGGCTGCCGGTCAAAAGAGACAAAAACCATATGTTTGGGGCCCGGGGATATCCTCATTATTGAAGGAATTCACGCGCTGAATCCCAGGTTGGTAACCGGCATCAATAAAAATCATATTTATAAAGTCTACCTCAGCGCCCTGGGCGGGCTCAATATCGACTTTATGAACAGGATTCCCACCACTGATGCCAGGTTGATCCGCAGACTGGTAAGAGATGATCGATTCAGGGGAACGGATCCTGAAAAAACCTTCAATCAGTGGCCCAGCGTCCGTAAAAGTGAATACGAAAATATCTTTAGGTTTCAGGAAGAAGCAGACGTGATGTTTAATTCCAGCATGCTCTATGAAATGAACGCGCTGCGTCCTTTCGCCGAGGCTTCTTTGGAAAAAATAGGTGAGGACAGCCCTTTTTATGAGTGCAAGGAGCGCATTATGAACCTGCTGTCATTTTTTGAACCGATGGATGTGGCCAAAGTGCCTTATAATTCCATTATCAGGGAATTTATCGGTGGCAGTATCTATTTCTGCTGATGCCCGTTTATTAAGAGCATTAATTCAGTTTTTGCCGGCGCCATTGGCCTGCCGCATACCTGGCCAGAATCATGATGGATATGCCTGCAGCGATAATAAAAAGAATAGTTTTGACATCCTGGGCTTGAAAGAGGGCCAGACCCAAACCGGTGTATAAAACCGCAGCAGGTATCTTGCCTATCGCTGAAGCCAGCAAAAAGGTTGGAAAAGAGACTCCTCCCAGGGCCGCGGCCACATTGATCAAAGGCGTAGGCACAACAGGAATCACCCGGGCGATGATAATGGTCCAAAAAGCTGTCCCGGGACTAAGTTTGTGTTCGTCATAACCGTAACGCAGATAGTACTTGTTCAGAAAACTGCCGATGCCAAACCACCGGCAGATCCAGTAAGCCAAAGAAGCGCCGCTAAGGGCGCCGGACCAGGCTAATAAAATCCCCTGCTGGAAACCAAACAAAAAACCTCCCGCAGCAGCCAATATCACATAAGGAAACACCGGCAGCATCGCCTGGATCACAAACAGTAAAAAGAATACCAACGGGGCATATGCGCCAAACTGGTTTACGTAAGCAATCACATGTGTATAGTTATAAAATTCCATCTAAAATTACCTTTACAAAATAAAAATATACCCGGTTATCAGTATATGCGAAAATAGAGCTCAGAAGCTTCTTTTTTTAATAAAATCTGTTTCTATTATTGCATATAGTACATATTTACAGCAATAAATATGTTGATATTTATCAAAACTGAACCAGGAGGTATTATAATGTCAGAAATAAGAAAAGATAATGTTAAGAATAAGTGGGTATCAATATCATCTAATTTGACTTTAAAGCCGAAGGATTTTCCTGTTATGAAAGTGGAAACTGCCAGCGCCCCGGCCGGGTTCTGTCCGTTCTGTGAAGGAAATGAAGCTGCTACCCCGCCTGAAATTTTAGCTTTTAGAAAGAGCAAGGAGGGCCCGGACGGCAGGGGTTGGCTGGTCCGTACTATCCCCAACAAGTTCTCTGCCTTTGCATTGGACGGGGAATTAGAGGAAAAACAGATGGGGCTCTACCGCTTTTGCAACGGTCTGGGGAAACATGAAGTGATAATTGAAACACCGCAGCATGATACTGGTTTTCATGAATTAGATCTGGAACAGATAGAAATGATTGTTGCCACTTTTAAGTTACGTTACAATGCGCTGGCTGAAGATGAGCGCATCAAATATATCCAGATCTATAAAAACCGCGGTTTGTTTGCCGGCGCTTCCCTGGGGCACGGCCATAGCCAGATTCTCGGTTTTCCTTTCAAACCCGGAGAGAATGACGGCCTGCCCCAATATTATCAAGCTCAGGGCCGGTGTCTGATCTGTGATATCTTGCAGCAAGAACAGGAAAGCAGGGAACGGATTGTCTATGCGGGTAAATATTTTACAGCCCTGTGTCCCTACGCCTCACGATTTGCCTATGAGACTTGGATTGTGCCTAAACGCCATACAGAACATTTTGGCCAGCTGACAGAAGCGGAAGAAAAGGAACTGGCCTGGTTCTGCAAAAAACTCAGCATGGCTATAGTTCATGCCCTGGACAATCCTTCCTATAATTTTGCAATCAATACGGCGCCGGTTAACTCCCCTTACGAGCCGGGCTACCACTGGTATATGGAATTTACCCCCAGGCTGCTCGTGGCTGCCGGGGTGGAGGTGGCCACAGGAGTGTACATTAACCCAATGGCGCCGGAAGACGCCGCCCCGGTATTGAGAGAGAGCTGGGACCGGTAAACATTTGTTATTCTAAACTAGTAAATTATTTCCCATAAAGGTAAGTTATGATATAATTACAAATCATAACAATAATTTATGGATGTCGGTTCGAATGTTTTCAGAAAAGGAAGGTGAGTAGATGCCGGAGGAATCTAAACCAGGATGTCAGAGACCGCCAATTCAGAAAATGAATGTTGAGACAGACATTTCAACTGAACCAGTAAAGGAGGCCAAAAAGTCTATGATCAGAGTGGGAAAACCAGCCCCCAACTTTACAACCCGGGCTTTTCATCAGGGTAAATTCAAGAATATTGGATTATCCGAACTGAAGGGGAAATGGGTAATATTATGTTTCTACCCGGGGGATTTTACCTTCGTTTGAGCAACAGAAGTTGCAGCAGTTGCTGCGAAATATCCTGAATTCCAGAAGTTGGGCGCGGAGGTGCTGTCTGTAAGTGTTGACAGTGTTTTCGTACACAAGGTGTGGAATGACATTGAACTGTCCAAGATGATTGGACATGATATCCCGTTCATGATGTGTTCCGACCAGGATGGAAGCATCGGCAGGGCCTATGGCATATATGATGAAGACAGCGGCGTGGAGACCCGGGGCAGATTCATCATTGATCCGGATGGGATTATCCAGGGGTTTGAAGTCCTGACCCCGCCGGTGGGACGTAATGTCAGTGAGTCACTGCGTCAACTGCAAGCCTTCCAATTAGTCAGGGCTACAGGCGGCGCCGAGGTTACTCCTTCCGGCTGGAAGCCGGGCAAGCAGACCCTGAAGCCCGGTACAGACCTGGTTGGTAACGTTTGGAAGGCCTGGAAGGTGGAGCAGGCTTTCGAAGATTAAAAAAAAAGCAGGAAAGTAAATAAGCTCAGCCAGCGTTGGCCTGGCAGCATGGGGAAGTACCAGAGTTCCCAGGTGGCAGCACAGGGGAGGGATTTAGATGGAGACAAAGAAGCCCTGGTATAAAAACTGTCCGCCATGAGTGTTTATTTATATACTGCTGGCAGTAGTACTCGGATTAAGCGCCTTGATTAAGAATCTGTTTTAATAAAGCATAGTATTGTCATTGTTGACAGCCCCTGCAGGCCAGACCTCGCCGGGGCTGTCATTTTATGTCCACTGCGTTGTATTGTAAGCTGCAGTGCGCCTGAAAGCCTCAGAGTAATCCCAGGAGTCGCTGGGCGTTTTCACCCAGTATTTTGGCAATTGCCGCCTGGGAAATGTTTAAGTTCTTGATTGTTTTAATGTTCTTTTTAACATCAATTACAGCAGCCTTTCTATTAACCAAATTAAAAACGGGAGTAGGCCAGTCAGTGCCAAAAATAAACTTATGGGCGAACCGCTCCATGTCGGGGAAAATTTCTAAAATCTTTACCGGGGGCAGGCCGGCAATGTCGATATAAACATTCTTGTGCAGGCGGACCATGCTCATTGCTTCGTCATACCATGGTCCGCGTCCCCCGTGGGCCATGATGATTTTCATGTCCGGGAAGTCTACAGCCACATCATCAAAATAGATGGGATTCCCATATTTGATCCGGTTGTTGGCAAATATCGATGACCCGGTATGGAAGTGCACAGGCAGGCCCAGCCTTTCGGCAACCGCGTACAAAGGATACAGCAGCTGGTCATTGGGGTAAAAATGATTGTAGGGGGGATAAAGCTTCAGTCCCTTGAAGCCATGATTTAAACATAAATCCTCTAATTTTTGGCCTATTTTGGGATGGCGGTAAGGATTCAGCGTGCAAAATGGTATTAATCTCGGGCTTACCCGGCAAAAATCTTCTACTAGTTCATTCATGGCGGTACTGGTGGGCATAGTCTTGCTGCCTGCTACAACAACAGCATAATCTACTTCCGACTGATCCATTAACCGTAAATAGTGATGAGGATTGCTGTATTCTATGCAAAATGCCTCAAAATCTTTTCTGGCCGGGTAAGCGCCTGATAATAATTCAAAAATATTTGGTGTAAGTGTCTCCATTTCGGTCAGGTGAACATGAAAGTCGATAACAGTCAATTATTAAACACCACCAATTTTATAATTATTAGGATGATCAAACAGCTGTTGCATTACATTATTAATATTACCACCTGTAAAGGGTTTTTCCAAAATAATATTTACACGGATTTGACATATCTGTGGAAATCATTAACACAAGGTTTTGAGGGGAATTTACTGAAGATTATGAATAGCGGCTATAGAATAAGCATTATGGTAGAGGCTATGTTAAGTTCTGTCTGATACCGCTAATTAGGACAGTAAAAGCTTAAATGTTCCGACATTCCGGGTTATTATAATAAAACATTCCGCATGGTAGTTTATAGTTAAGTTGGCAAAAAGCTAGGGTTTTAATAAGACACTTGCTTTTTTTATCAAATAAGCAACTAAATGGGAGGTGCTTAAAAATGCAAAGCCCGGAAATCTATTGGAATCCAATTTTAGAAACCATGCCAGCGGAAAAGTTAAGAGAACTACAGTTGGTAAAGTTTAAAAGGATTTTGAAATGGGTGTATGACCGGTCCAAACTTTACCGGGGTCTTTATGATGCGGTTGGATTGACTCCCGAGGATATCCGGACGTGGGATGATATCAAGAAAGTGCCAATGCTGGAAAAGGAAAGTTACCGCAGGGCCCAGTTTAAGGAACCGTGGCCTTACGGCGATTCTCTTTGCGTGCCATTGGAAGAGGTCACAATTTACCACCAAACCAGCGGCACCACCGGACAACCGATAGTTCAGCCTGATACATGGCAGGACTGGGAATGGTGGGCTGAAACCTGGTGTCAGTTTCTGTGGGCGATGGGTTTCAGGAATACCGACAGGGTTTTCCTCCCCTTTGGTTACAATGTATTTATCGCCTACTGGTCTGGCCATTATGCTGCTGAAAAAATCAATTGCGAGGTTGTTTCCGGAGCCCTCCTTAACACCGAAGAAAGAATAATGAAAATGAAGGAGCTTAAGACCACCGCTTTCATGGCTACGCCTACTTATGTACTTGGTATGGCGGATACTTGCCGGAAACTGGGCATGGACCCGCGGGAACTGGGGATTAAGAAAATCCTGTGCGCGGGTGAGCCGGGCGCAAGCGTTCCCACCACCAAGAAAAGAATGGAAGACGCCTGGGGCTGTAATGTATATGACCATATCGGGGCGACGGAAATGGGCGCCTGGGGATACGAGTGTGCTTATAGACCGGGCGGCATGCATGTTAACGAGGGGTTTTTCCTGCCGGAACTTCTGGATCTGGAAACCGGGGAACCTATTGAAGAGCCTAATAAACTCGGGAAGGTAGTTATGACCGCTTTTGACCGGATGGCCCAGCCATGCGTCCGCTACGACACTAAAGACGTGGCTATGTGGAGTGAAAACAAATGCGCCTGCGGCCGCACACACCGCATCTTCAAGGGCGGGATTCATGGCCGTATTGACCATATTACCAAAGTTAAAGGGGTACTGTTTAGTCCGGTAGCGGTGGAAGAGGTTGTGCGCAGTATGCCTCAACTAGGTAACGAGTATGAATTAATTGTGAAAAAAGATGGGGAAGTTGACAAGATCATTCTAAAATATGAATTGGCGCCAGGTTGTGAGGGCCAGGAAAAAGAAGTAGAGGCCGAATTGGCTAAAACCCTGAGAATAAAGACCAACCTTAACTATATTTATGAAAGTCACCCTTATGATACCCTGCCCAGGTATCAAGTAAAAGCCAGGCGTTTTAAAGATCTCAGGAAGTAATTCAGGAAGTAATTACAGAAAGGTGGCGATACCTTTTGATCGAGAAAGCAAAAATCCGTGAAATGGCAGATATTATTACTAATATAAAACAGGAAGCGGAAAATTTAAAAGAACTGGGCTGCGCCTGTGGCAATAAATGTGTGGAAATGAACGTTGTTAGAATGTCCGCAATGATAAAAATGCTGGAACTAAACATTACTGATGCCGCCGATATCCTGGGGGCCTGATCTACCCCGGCAGCGTCCTTATTGATCCAAACAATTTGGTATTGTTTTTATTTGACGGATCCCCGGCAATATGCTAAATGCCGGGGATCTGTCACTTGTTTTACGGGGTGAGCCAGATAAGCTCTCCTTGCCATGCCTGGCAATAATGATGTTCCAGGTTCATTGAAATTACATATTCTTCTTAATAATATGTAATTTCAAAATTTTAATAAATACTTTCAGGAAACTAGCTTGAATTGGCGCTTTATAATACTTCTTTAAATGACTAAGTTCTTAATCAGATAAAATGGGCAGTAAATGACCACTTTTTGTGGCCAATTTGTTTGTAGAAATAACTATGTCGAATTGGTAACCTTTCTCTAGGCCATTTAAATAGATGCATTTCAGTGTTCCTGCATGGTGAGTAATTCTACTTGTACAGGTCAACACCGTGCTCCGCAGTACGGTTCAAGGGATATTTTGCATAATGAAGGGGGAGGATCAAGCGGTTAAGGGTAGTTATTGCAATTTTAAATTAGTTAATTCAATATTTAAAATGTAGGAAGGAGTTAAGCTGAAATATTATGGATCAACAAACTAGCACTCAAGGGGCCTTGCCCGTAAAGGGAAAGTTAGACCCCAGAATTATGGGGACGATCATCGTCTTTTTAATCGCTCTTTTTATTGGCATAGCCAAGCCTTTGAGCGGTTTGGCGCCGGTAGGTCACCACATGGTGGGCGTTGTGATTGCCACTCTGGGCTTGTGGATTTTCAAGCCCAATAACGTGCCTTTTATGGCCGGATGCGGACTCCTGGTCGGCGGCGGTCTTGTTTTTGGACTTAAATATACAACTGTTGCTGCCGGGTTTGTCAGTTCTGCAGTCTGGATCCTGATCCCGGCCCTGTATTTCGGTTTTGTACTGCAAAAAACAGGACTTGGCACCAGGATTGCCTACCTGGTGTTAAAAATATTTAAACCGAGCTGGATTACGATGGCCATCAGCTGGTTCATTATCGGGATAGCGCTTTCGGCCTTAACGCCCTCGATCACAGTGCGCCTGGCGATTGTCATGCCTATCGCTATGGGCGTTATTGAGGCTTGCAAATTAAAATACAATTCCAAAGGTTCCGCCTTCATCGCCCTCATAGCCTTTGCTATGTGTCTTTTCCCGGGTACCGGCTGGCTGACCGGGTCATTGTCCGGGCCAATAATGGTCGGATTCCTGCCTGCAGAGCTAAAACCGCTGGCCACTTTTGACAACTGGTTTAAAATACTGGCCCTGCCCTGGTTCACAGTTACATTGGTATATGTAGTGCTGGTTGTTTTATTAATGAAGCCCAAAGAAGCAATCGGCATCGATCGCAACACTTTTAAGGATGAGTACATTGCCCTGGGGAAGATCAGCCGTGATGAAATAATTACAGCAGTGATCCTGGTGGCTTGCCTGATTCTATTTACTACTGAAAAGATGCATGGCATACCCGCTGCCGGGTCAGCCTTATTAGCCCTTGTTTTACTGCTGTTATTCGGCATCATTAAACCATCGGAGATAGGGACCGGCGCCAACTGGGACGTAATCGTATTCTTTGGCGTCACGATCAGTCTTTCGACTATTTTTATGGATGCGAAGGTTTCCGAGTGGATTACCCCGATACTGCAGCCAACAATACTTTCCTTTGCGTCCAACCCCCTGATCTTCATGCTGATCTTGACAGCGGGGATCATGCTGATTCGCTTTATCGACGTGCCCTGGGGTTTCTCCACCATAGCGCTTACAGCGGTCGTCCTGATTCCCGTATTCAACCAGTTTGGGATTCACCCGCTGGTGCCAACCTTTGCTTACCTGGCGGGCATAAACTTCTTTCTCCTAGGTTACCAGCAGCCGTGGATGCTGATGGCGGAAGGAATAATACAGAACAAAGGGTGGGCAGCCGGCCACGTATTTACAGCAGGACTTTGCTACATCATAGCGGTCTTTGTAACTATACTGGTGTGTTTACCTTACTGGCGGATGATCGGCGCGATCCAATAAATCCGTTTTGTTTAGCAAATTAGTTAACCCGGTTACCTGGATAAGATGATTTACTCCTTTAATACCAGATGCGTTTGAAAATGCGCCTCTGGTATTTTTTATCACCCGGGGAATATACCAAAAAATTTTGAAACGAACTGCATAATCGGATGGCAGGATCGCTGGAGGTAAAAACAGGAAAAAGCCAGCCGAAGCTGACTTTTTTATACAATGGGGATACGGTTATTCCTCAAGTTTGCTTTTAAACTCTTCTAAACCAATTCGCTCGATGAACTTGCCCAGTCGCTCACGCTTTTTGGCGCCCTCGGTATAGACCTTGACGATCTTATCGATTTTTTTCAGGACCTGTTCTTCATCCAGTCCATCATAAATAGTCTGGGCAATGCGTGGAACAACGCCGCCGTTTCCGCCAACCATCAATCGAAATCCCTTCGGCATCCCCATTACGCCCACATCACGGAAATGATTTTCCCCGCAGGAATTGGCGCAACCGCTTACACCCATCTTGAATTTACTGGGCAGCTCAAGACCGTGATAACGCTCATCCAGTTTTAATCCCAGGCCTACGGAATCCTGTTGTCCCCGTTTGCAAAATGTAGTTCCCGGACAAAACTTGATGCTGCGTACACATAGTCCAATGGCAGCACCGGGTTTAATGCCCAGATCCTGCCAGACATTGTCCAGATCTTCTTCCTTTAAACCCACAATCGCCAAGCGTTGAGCAGAGGTAAGCTTTAGGGCCTGGGCATTATACTTTTCTGCGACATCTGCTATTTTTCTCAACGCAGCCGGAGTTACCAGCCCACCGGGCATATGAGGAACCACGGCATATGTTTCTTTATCCCGCTGCAGCACTGCGCCCTTGTCCAATAAATCTTTTGCAGACATTATTGATCATCCTCCCTTAATGATTTCCTAAGTTGTAGGTAATATAATTTATATATGCATAGGGGGTTCGCTTGGTATAGCAACATCAGTGGGCTCCATTGTGACTGAATATCCCGCATCCCGGACCTTTGAATATGTAATTTATCCCACCGTAGAAACTAATGATATATTATCTTTTAATCTTTTAATGGTCAACTGTTATATGCCGGCTAATTCCATCCCTCCATATTTTGTTGTTCATATATTTCCCTGATATTTATAAAATATTATAATGGCAAAGCAGGCATTTAAAACAATAGGACTGCAGGTGTTCCTGTAGTCCTTTATTTTTCTTTAATATATATTGTGCAAAAACCAAAGCTTGGTACAAGCTTATTTTAAGTATCTTAAAATGAGATCGGATTTATTCCCCGGGACAATGTTTTGTGCATTCTGGCGCCGTCTCCAGATTGAATTGTGCCAGTGGGGTTTGTACGGCTGGCGCTCCTGCCATTCCACCCGGAGGGGAGTTGGCCAGGAACTTATTTGCTGCATTGATTGACTCAGTGGCAAAAAAGCAAGTTTCCCCATTTAACACGTTTAAATTAGCTGTGAGAAGCTCTGCATAAAGGTTTTTATATTGATTAGCAAATATACCCGAAACTGGCGCCGGCGGCGAAGGCGTATTAAGCGACAGGACTTTGCCCGCATTAGTTGTTGTAACAGTGAAGCTGAGACCTTTACCAGTACCAACTTTCCCCAGCACGATTGAGCCGCCCGCAGCCAAAATTAAAGCGTTGGTCACATCCGGATGGCTAAGAAAGTAGCCCATTGATTGCGTGCAGTCAGTTTTCGCTTTACAGGTTCCTACCGCTGGTGTACCGCAAACGATACCAGCTGGTACTGCTGTAGCATTGGCAGAGAATGTAAGAGGAACTTGAACACAAATATTCTGGCTGACCTTAAAGGTGCATGGATTTTTTGGACAGGGATTAATCACCGGCTTTCCTACGCAAAAAGATTCAATCTCCCCGGCTGCTACACTTGGAATAACCGTTACATCAGCCTGGACAGACACTGTCTCGTTTACAATTACCGGACAATCCGTTTGGGTAACTGGTTTGGTATTTATACTTATATCGGACATAACTCTACAGCACCCTTCATAATGATAGTCTTATATGTAGGAAAATGACATTGCCTCTAAAGTGTGTGGTATTATATTACCCGCCGGGGCTTATAATGTCCCGGCGGATAACTACCAGGAGGCTATCGTCATGAGCTAATCTACCTGTGAGATAGCGTCAGCAAATCAACTAGATCCATCTAGCTGATAGCAAATCTTATTAAACACATCCTCCCACCGCTGGTGTGCCGCAAACAGTACCTGTTGGCACTGCGGCAGCCACAGCAGAAAACGCAAGAGGAATCTGAACACATATGTTCTGGCTGACCGTAAAGGTACATTCTTCAACTAGTGTTCCAGGACAGGCCCCTATTACCGGTTCCCCCACACAAAAAGATTCAATTGTCCCGACTACAACACTTGGAGTAATCGTAACATCGGCTTGAACACACACTGTCTCATTAACCATTGCTGGACATCCGCAAGTTACTATTACGCTGGCTGAAGATTGTTGTCCGGTCTCTCGGATTGTTGCGGTGTTAATGTTTGTCCCCTCGTTCTCACAGGTAAATGTCTTGTCATATGTTTGAGACCCGCTGGCACTGAAAGTAAACGACATGCCGTTGGTATCATCCACGTGGATGGTATCGTTGATCAGCGTCGGGGTGGTTGCCAGGATAATTGTATCGCTGGGGCTGGGGCCAAAAGGAGTGCCTATATGACCGGAATGGTTGGTAATAGTGATATTGGCGGTCACCTTGTAGGTCCCGCCAGGGACAATTGATCCGGTTGGAATATCAACACGGTAATTGTAACAGAATGTTTCGCCTGGCTGCAGAACAGGTTGCATGCTGACATCCACGGGTACCGAGGCAATAATTGCGGAAGAGGGTGGCATAGTTAGATCGACGACAATTGTAAGATTCTCAGTTGCTAAAGCCCCTCCGTTAGTGACACAAACTTGACCATCAATAAATGCCGCATCTACACCGGTGCCTTTCGTGACCGTAATGGTGTACACGGCGGTGCCGGTGCCACCAGGTAAGACGTTCAAGGAAGCTGGTGTAACAGACTTATTAATCGTCCAAGGAAATGTCCGAGTCAAATGACCTGTTGCGGATATGGTCGCTGTTAATGTTGTACCAGCTTGCCTCACTTGCGAGGAACTATCCGCCAGATCAAAACTGGTATCTCCCATTTGAAATCCACCTTTCATTACATTGCCTCCAAGTGTGTAATATTGTTACCCGCCGGGTTTATAATGTCCCGGCGGATAACTACCAGGAGGCTATTATCATGAGTTAATCTACTGATGGGATAGCATCAGTAAATAACCAGACTACCCATCCAGTAAAATCGTATCGTTATACAGCACATCCTCCCACCGCTGGTTCGCCGCAAACAATACCTGTGGGCACTGCGGCAGCCACGGCGGAAAACGTAAGAGGAATCTGAACACATATGTTCTGGCTGACCGTAAAGGTACATTCTGCAACTGGTGTTCCAGGACAGGCCCCTATTACCGGTTCTCCCACACAAAAAGATTCAATTGTCCCGACTACTACATTTGGAGTAATCGTAACCTCAGCTTGAACACACACTGTCTCATTAACAATTGCCGGACATTCCGTTGGCGCTTGTAGAATTTTTACGTTAGAATCTGACATAAAACAACACACCTTTCTTTTTGGATGGTGTATTGTATTCCTGTAAGTTTGGAGCAGGAACCATTTTTGGAAAAATATTCAATATATATTGAACTGTTTAATAATGCCCTCATTATGTCAGCCATTCCTAAAGTGTGTATCTCATTTTCACCATACGCCACGATGCTTGCTTTATACTGTCCCGTAAGCACGTAAGCATGTTAACTGCTTCTGCTTTAACCAATGCCAGGTGGCGGCGCAAAACCATCCATTTCTAATATAATATGACTGGGTTGACAGGATTGTTCTGTTTTAATCAGCAGGTTGTCCGGTTCATTAGTTTTTTTCTAATTCTATTTACATATTGACACATATCGATATGAGGCGTATTATAAAATCATATCGAAAAAATTGAATGTGAGGTGGAGGTATGGATAAATTTTATATAGAAGGTTCCAGGGTATTTAAAGCGTTAGGTGACCCCAGAAGGGCGATGATTGTTGATATGCTCTCTTGCGGGGAATTATGTGCCTGTATGATTTTAGAGAAGTTTGCCATGTCCCAGTCCACCCTCTCACATCATATGAAATTGTTATGCGAGTGTGGCTTGGTTGTTAGCCGAAACGAGGGAAAATGGACGTATTATTCTCTCAGTGCCGAGGGCATTGCCAAAACAAAACAATTCTTCTGCGACATCACTTCCAACAAGGAAAATTGCATTTGTAAAGAATTGAATCCGGATCAATGCTGTAATGTAAATGACTGAATGAAACAGAAATTTGAGGTGGCTGTACGTGTTTATATTTGAATGGCTTAACAATCAATTGCTCAAGATGCAATGGCTGTACGATCTGGTGCAAAAGTTTGTAGAGCAGGCTTTGGGGCTTAGTATCCAGGATAGACTGGGCGGCAGTATTCATTTTTTCATATATGATGTGGTGAAAATATTTATATTGCTTTCTGTGCTTATTTTTACAATATCCTATATCCAAAGCTTCTTCCCCCCTGAGCGAACGAAAAAAATATTAGGTGGATACAAGGGAATAACAGGAAACATATTAGGGGCTTTGCTGGGCACTATAACTCCCTTCTGCTCCTGCTCGTCGATACCGTTGTTTATTGGATTTACCAGTGCCGGCCTGCCATTGGGGATTACATTCTCATTTTTAATTTCATCTCCGCTGGTAGATCTGGCGTCTATACTCCTTATTGCCAGCATCTTTAACTGGAAGATAGCCTTCGCCTATGTTGTAGTCGGGCTTATTCTTGCGGTGATCGGAGGGACCATCATCGGCAATGCTAAACTTGAAAATCATGTAGAGTCTTTTGTTTACAGCAATGCCATGATTGATATAGATCAAAATGAGCTGACCGTACGGGACCGCCTTGATTATTCCAAAGAACAGGTGCTGAATATTGTCAAAAGGGTATGGCTATATATCTTGATTGGTGTCGGGATAGGCGCTGCTATTCATAACTGGATACCTGAAAATGTCATATCTGCGGTGCTGGGGCAGGATAAGTGGTATTCAGTACTTGTTGCCACTATTGTCGGGGTCCCGATGTATGCGGATATCTTTGGCACCTTGCCTATAGCCGAAGCATTAGTTTATAAGGGGGTAGGTTTAGGCACTGCGCTTTCCTTCATGATGGCGGTGACCGCACTTTCCCTTCCTTCGTTAATCATGCTTAAAACGGCGGTTAAAATAAAGCTTCTGGCCATCTTCTTTTCAGTTGTAACTTTAGGCATTATTATCATTGGATATACATTCAATGTGTTTGGGCATTTGCTAATGTAATATAAGAATATAAAATATAAGAATAGGAGGATAAATTAAATGATCATTAAAATTTTAGGAACAGGCTGCGCCAAGTGTAATAAATTGGAGCAAAACGTAAGAAAGGCTGTAGAAGAACTGGGGCTTGCCGCGACTATTGAGAAAGTGCAGGACTTAAAAGTGATTGCCGGGTATGGTGTGATGATGACGCCGGCTTTAGTGATTGATGAGGAAGTAAAAGTTGTCGGTAAGGTCTTAAAGGTCGATGAAATAAAGGCGTTATTAAAATAATTAAAGCTAATTAAGGAGGCTGTTTTTAATGAGAATGTTAGAAGAATTTTTCCCGGAATTTACCCAAAAGCTGGATGAGATCGATCAGCTTTATCAAGAAAAAAGAATGATTGACGAAAAAACATATCAATTTATCTGCTTTGCTCTTTCCATTAAAGGCCGTTCTAAGCCTTGTGTGCTCAAACATTTCAAAGGCGCCTTAGAAGCCGGCGCAACGGTCAAGGAATTATCTTATATCTTTGCCCTGACCATGCGTGAAGCAGCAGGTGCGGATGATTGTTGGACACATGATGTTCTCGGAGATTGGCAAGAGATTGTTGCCGGCAATATCAACTGCGACTGTAAGAAGTAAATAGCCAAATCGTATGGAGGCTGTGTATTTTGAAAAAAGAAGAAGTTAGAGATTTTATCAGAAAGAACTATTCCCAGGTTGCCCTGCAGGGTGCTGCCGGAGGGTGCTGCAGTGGTGGTTGCAGCTGCAGCGGCCCACAGGTTAACATTAAGGAGGCAGCCCTTAATATCGGTTATTCTGAAAGCGACTTAAAAGATATACCTGCCCAGGCCAATATGGGATTGGGATGCGGAAATCCAATCGCTATGGCGGCGCTTAAAGCAGGTGAAGCGGTACTTGACCTGGGCAGCGGCGGCGGATTTGATTGTTTTTTGGCCAGGAAGCAGGTGGGGGCAACCGGGTTCGTCATTGGGGTGGATATGACTCCGGAAATGATTAAGCTGGCCAGGCAAAATGCTGAAAAAAGCGGTTATAAAAATGTTGAGTTCCGGTTGGGAGAAATTGAGCACATACCGGCTGCTGATGGATTAGTTGATGTGATCATCTCAAATTGTGTGATCAATCTGTCACTGGATAAGCAGCAGGTTTTCAATGAAGCATACAGGGTGCTTAAATCCGGCGGGCGGATATCGATATCAGATGTTGTGGCCACAGCAGAATTGCCGGAGAGGATCAAGAATGATCTGGCCAGTATGGCCGGCTGCATAGCAGGCGCCGAGTATGTGGAAAACATTAGAACCATGCTTCAGAATGCCGGTTTTGAAAACATCCGCTTGTTTCCAAAGGATAACAGCAAAGAGATTATCAAAAGCTGGGTTCCTGGTAAGAACGTAGAAGAATTTGTGGCGTCTTATATGATTGAAGCGGAAAAAATATAAGCCATATTTTTTATCGGTTATTTTTGTTGTTCTCATCCTCAAAAGTTGGTTTCGACACCGCCGGCTGCAATTTCCTGGAAAAAGGTTTTTTAACAGCCGGAACCAGGGCGTTCTCATGCCACATTTGGTATATATATAGTAATAGTCCATCTATAGTGACAATTAAATATATGCTTAAGTATGTTCCATTAATATTTGCCCATATGCCCCTGGTGGCCAGCCAGGGGGCAAAAATAAACGTATATACCAGATTTAAAATTGCGTCTACGGCAATATAGCGCCAAAACTTTCCATATGCAAACTTAAAAAGCCAGATTGTGACTACTGGCGCCAGGCCCAGTCGATGTGGCAAAATTAGACTCAGAGGGAAAATCGTCTCTCTGATGGCTCACAGTTTCAACGAAATGCCTGCTTCCGCAGCGATCATACTGGTAATTGCACCTAATAAACCAACCGGCATAAAGCGTTTGAGATCATCTCTCTTCATCAAAAAAAGAGTCAACCAGGGCAAGAGCATCATCGACCACAATATAAGCTGGTTGTTCATAGCAACCCCCAAAGATATAAGTTTACATTATGTTTTCCTGTTGATTTACTCTTTGTGCCCCGTAGACCCTTTCCCGCTGTAGGTGCGGCTTCATCCGGCAAATGTGCGGCTGAAGCCGCACCTGCACTACATCCCGATAACAGATGAGACAAGGATCAAATATTTGACATGTTGACCTTGCCCAAGACCTGTAGGCACCAAGAAACTCAAATAACTGCTCATAGTATTAAATATCATGATAAAACGGTGTCTATCATTGTTAGTGGTGCAACATAGCCATTTGAGGAATGAAGTCTTTTTCGGTTATAAAATAGCTCTATATACTCGAACAAGATCGACTTAGCCTGTTCTCTTGTATAAAGGGACCGCCCGTAAAGCCATTCTGTTTTGAGCTTGCCCCAGAAGGATTCCATTGGAGCATTATCGTAACAATTGCCCTTTTGGTTCATGCTGCATATAAAACCGTTTTTCTTAAGAATGCTCTGATACTCATTGCTGGCATATTGGACACCACGATCTGAATGAATGAGTAAACCTTTGCCGGCATTGGTTCGGCGAATTGCTCTTTCAAGGGTGGAGGAAACCAGTCGGGTTCTCATCCTGCTGTCCACGGCCCAACCTACTATGGAGCGATCATAGAGGTCAAGCAGGGCGTTCAGGTAGAGCCAGCCCTCTCTGGTCCAGATATATGTTATATGCAGATTAGAAACAGTAAGTATAATACATGGGAATGGAATTTTGGTCATTCGCCGCAAATGAGCTATAGAAAAGAAATCCGGTTTGATGTTGGAAGTATATCTCTCACAATGGATATTAAGGATGGAAGTATATACATTTGTAAATCCTATGGGGATTTCTTTGAGGTAAAGCCCGTAGAAGAGTTGGAAAAATTATTTACAGGCGAACGATATGATAAAACGCAGTTAAAGTCGGTGTTGCTTAATGTGAATATATCTGAGTATATATATTCACTTAAAAATGAAGAGTTTGTACAGTTGCTTTTTTAGCAACTAAAGGTAAGGGGGAAATTATCAGGTTACATATATTTTGAGAGAAGGGAAATATATGAGCAATCAAAAGGCACAAGGAATTGGGTTTTTTGAGAAATATCTAACAATTTGGGTTCTCCTTTGCATGATAGTGGGAATACTAATTGGCAAGTTTTTGCCGACTGTTCCCAATATTCTGGAGAAGATTCAATTTGCAGGTCAAAACATACCGATTGCAATTCTCATTTGGATTATGATTTATCCGATGATGATGAAAATTGATTTTCAGTCAATAAAGAATGTTGGAAAGCATCCTCAAGCTATACTAATATCAACAGGTAGCAGCTGGTTGATTAAGCCCTTCCTCATGTTTGGATTGGCAACTCTTTTTTTAAGGTTATATTTCAACCATTAATCCCTGCAAATTTAGCACAGGATTTTGTGACCGGCGCGGTGTTGCTTGGCGTTGCGCCCTGCACAGCGATGGTTTTTGTGTGGAGCAATCTTACAAATGGTGACCCGGCACATACACTTGTACAGGTTTCTATAAATGATCTGCTCATACTAGTTCTTTTTGTGCCCATAGTGCAATTTTTACTCGGCATTAACAATGTCCAAATTCCGTGGGATACGCTCTTCTTTTCCATAATTTTATTTGTAGTGGTACCATTGGTTGCCGGTGCGCTAACGCGTCATTTTATGATAAAAAAGAATGGCGAGGAATACTTCAATGAAAAATTCGTTCCCCAATTTAATGGCATAACGAATTTTGGATTGCTTTTAACATTAGTCGTTATATTTACTTTCCAGGGGGATGTCATATTAGAACAGCCTCTATACGTATTGTTAATTGCAGTGCCGCTTATACTTCAAAATGTGATATCTTGGACCTTTACTTATCTTCTAAGTATAGGGGTAAAATTGCCTCATAACATAGCCGCACCGGCTTCTCTTATTGCTGCCTCAGACTTTTTTGAATTATCTGTAGCAGTTGCAATTTCACTTTTCGGACCAAACTCACCAGTGGTTCTTGCTTGCACAGTCGGAGTACTTACAGAAGTGCCGGTAATGCTGCTGCTTGTAAAGATCATCAATAAAACAAAACGCTATTTTCCAGAACCGGTTGTAAAGTAAAGGATATAGTTGCAATGAGTGATTTTAAACCAAAGGCGGCCTTTATATGTGT
This sequence comes from Desulfotomaculaceae bacterium, assembly GCA_028709235.1. GTDB lineage: Bacteria > Bacillota > Desulfotomaculia > Desulfotomaculales > Pelotomaculaceae > Syntrophopropionicum. Next base: position 8,874 of record JAQVXL010000002.1, on the reverse strand, counting down.
TCATAATTCATGTCGTTCCCAAATGGCCGAGGCTCTGGGTAAGAATTTCGCTGGAGATGTTTTTGCAAGTTATTCTGCCGGCACGGAAACCAAGCCTCAAATTAATCAAGATGCAGTCAGGATTATTAAACAACTATATAACCTTGATATGGAAAAGGAACAATATTCTAAACTGATTTCGGACATTCCGCAACCTGATATAGTGATTACTATGAGATGCAACGTTGAGTGCCCTTATTTACCCTGCAAATATAGAAAGGATTGGGGCCTCGATGATCCAACCGGAAAAAGCGATGAGGAATTTATAAAGACGGCAAAGATAATAGAGGAGAAGGTTTTAGCCCTTAGAAAAAGAATAACAGAAAAATCAACTCCGACTAGTTAAGAAGTTGGTTTTAGAATAGGAATATATTTAGAGCTTTGCTGAACATTCTTACGAATGATTTCATATATAATATATAATAGTTGACAGTGGAAACTATGTGGGACTATAATAGTTGACAGTGGAAACTAAACAAGGGGAGGAGGTCCACCTTGAGGAAAAATATGCCTGAAATATATAATTTGATTCAAGAATTATCCTGGTATTTCGGAAATCAGGGGTTTGACGGACAGTGCTGCGGAGATCTGTCTTTAGTTGAATTTATGGCACTAAAAAAAGTGCATAAAGAGGATGATATTACAATTCAAGAAATAGGAAGTGCCTTGAATATTACCAAAAGCGGCGCCAGCAAAGTTATTGATCGCCTGGAAAATAAAGCTTATGTTTTGCGAAAACAGTCAGCAGCAGATGGTCGGGTATGCTGTGTTGCGATTACCGGCAAAGGGATAGAGGCAATTACAAAAATTGCAGAACGGTATACCGATTATGTAGACGGGATGTTAAAAAATTTTGAGCCTGATGCAGTAGATAACGTAAAAAATGTATTGGAAGAATTGGTAAATTCGGTTCGAAAACAGGGATTTATAAAGTCGATTTAAAAAAGGAAATGGTATTATAATGAATACTCTTATTGAAACAATCAAATATTTTATTGTAATAACCGCAGAACTTACGGTACTGTTTCTTGGCATCAGTACAATCGTAGCATTAATACTTATGTATTTGCCCCAGGAAAAAATCAAAGCCTGGATGGCCGGCAAAGGCATATTAAGCAATTTTGTGGCGGCTTTATTTGGGTCCTTAACACCTTTTTGCGCCTGCTCAACAATTCCCATGACGCTTGGTTTCCTTGAAATAGGGGTTCCTTTTGGCGTCACTATGTCATTTGTCATCGCATCCCCCTTGCTTAATCCAATCATCATAGCAATGTTATTAGCATTAATGGGCTTAAAGGTAGCAGTAATCTATTTTGTTATTGTTTTTAGCGCGGCTATTATTTTTGGAGTTGTGCTGGAGAAAACCGGCATGTCGAAAGAGGTTAAGAATGTGCGTATTAAAGGATGTTGTCAGGAAGATAATGAAGTCCCTCAAGCATTCAAGAATAAATTGAAACTGTCATTTAAGAAAGCATGGGGGGATTTTTACGGTATTTTAGGTTATTTACTTCTTGGTGTGGGCATCGGAGCAGTAATTTATGGATATCTTCCAACAGACTTAGTATTAAAGTATGCCGGACCTGACAACCCATTCGCCATCCCGCTGGCAGCGATAATCGGCATTCCGCTTTATATTAGAGCGGAAACAGCGATACCAATCGGTTTATCATTAATGCAAAAAGGCATGAGTGTCGGGGCGGTAATTGCTTTGATCATTGGCGGCGCAGGGATGGCTATTCCTGAAATGACCATGCTGGCAGGTATCTTTAAAAAGAAATTAGTCGTAGCAATCGTATTCGTAATTTTTCTTACAGCTGTAATTGGTGGATATGTTTTTAATATGATTTAATAACAAATCAGTTATTATAATTCAATTTGGAAGGAGATATTTTCTATGAAAAAAGAAAAAAAAGGATTTTTTGAACGCTTGATCGGAGGCAAAAAAGCCAAGTCTGATTCGTGCTGTGGCAGTTTTGAACTGGAAGAAATACCTGATGAAAGTAATAAAAAAGGGAAGAAGGGCTGCTGCAGCTTTGAGTTGGAAGAGATCCCTGATGAAAAGGAGATTAATAAAGATAAATAAGCCTCGAGATATAGGCCCAGGCTATAACTGAATTTTCCCGGTTCTGTAACCCGGTTTTGATCGTATCTTGAAAAAGTGCCTGCGGTCGATACCGGCTTTTTTATATATAAGATAAACTTATTCTCAACCGGCAGTTGATAAATGTTTTCAATTTCTCTAATGTATTTTTTTTATGTATGATAAGAAGCAAAGCGTTATTTATTAAACTAAAGAGGAGGACCGACATGCGGCCACAAATGATGAAGATTTTCGAAAACATGCGCGCTGATAATGCTCTAACCGTTCAAAACGCCAAAGACAATGGATTTAAGGTTGTCGGCATGTTTTGCGCTTTTTCCCCTCAGGAACTGGTATTGGCGGCCGGGGCCCTGCCGGTCAGCCTTTGCGGCACCAGACAGGAGCCCATTCCGGCCGCCGAAAAAACCTTGCCCCGCAACCTCTGCCCGCTGATCAAGTCAAGTTTCGGTTTTGCCGTAACTGATACCTGCCCTTACTTCCGGGCTTCTGATTTTGTGATTGCTGAAACAACTTGTGACGGCAAAAAGAAGATGTTTGAGCTTTTGGCCCAATATAAACCGCTGCATGTGATGCATCTGCCCCAGGGCACCGATCGGAGCGGCGCCCTGCAGTGGTGGCTGGAAGAAATGAATTTGCTTAAAGAACGCCTGGAGGAGCATTTGGAGGTAACGATCAACCAGGAGGATCTGCGGGCGGCCATCAAATTGTCCAACAGAGAGCGCCAGGCGCTAAAAAACCTGCTTGAGGTAAACAGGCTGGACCCGGCTCCCCTGACCGGCATGGATATGCTTACAGCGATCTGGGTCAGGGGTTTTAACGTGGATAAAGAAGAAGGAATCGGGCTGATTGAACAACTAACTGAAGAAATCAGAAATATTGCGGGGCAGGGGATTTCCCCCTTTGCCAAAGGGACGCCCCGCATCCTGCTGACCGGGTGCCCGGTGGGTACCGGTTGTGAAAAAGTGGTGCGCCTGCTGGAAGAATGCGGCGGCAGTGTGGTTTGCTATGAAAACTGCACCGGCATAAAAACTTTAGAATATCTGGTAGATGAAGATGAGCAAAGAGATCCAATGGAAGCAATTGCTGAAAGATACCTGCAGATACCCTGTTCCTGCATCTCGCCCAACCCCGGGCGGCTGGAGCTGATCAGTAAGCTTGTTGCTGATTACCAGGTGGACGGAGTGGTAGACCTTAGCTGGCAGGCCTGTCATACTTATATTGTGGAAGGTGAGCTGGTCCGGCGCCACGTCCGGGACAACTGCGGAGTGCCATACATCCAGCTGGAAACGGATTATTCCACATCGGACATTGAGCAGCTGAAAACGAGGATCTCGGCTTTCATAGAAATGCTCAACGGGAGTTGATCATCAATGTACACTGTGGGAATAGATGTAGGCTCTGTTACTACCAAAGGGGTGCTGCTTAACGGCAGGGACTGGCGTCATGTGATCAGGCCGACCGGCTGCAGCCCCCGCCAGGCCGGACTGGAGGCCTTCGAGGAACTGCTGGGCCAGGCCGGCCTGGTGCGGGATGATATCTCCTGCGTGATTGGCACCGGCTATGGCAGGATTTCCATACCATTTATCGACAAAGCGATAACTGAGATAACTTGCCACGCCAGGGGGGCGCACCACCTGCTGGAAGGAGCTGACATGGTGGTGGATATCGGCGGCCAGGACAGCAAGGTGATCCTCACCGATGGGCGGGGTAATGTGGTTAACTTTGCCATGAACGACAAGTGCGCCGCCGGCACGGGCCGGTTCCTGGAAGTGATCGCTGCCGCCCTGGGCGCGGACGTCAGTGAGCTGGCGGACCTGGCGCGAGGCGCGGAGCCGGTACAGATCAGCAGTATGTGCACCGTTTTTGCCGAGTCTGAAGTGATCAGCCTGCTGGCCCAGGGTGTTGACAGGGGCAGGATTATCGCCGGCATTCACCGTTCGGTGGCCAGCCGGGTAGCTGCTATGGCAGAAAGACTGGGCAAGGGCGGCCTGATCCTCTTCACCGGCGGTGTGGCCAAGAATGATGGGGTCAGGGAATTCCTGGCCAGGGAACTGGGGAGGGAGACCCTGGTGGTACCGGAATCCCAGCTGGCCGGCGCTCTCGGCGCCGCTCTGCTGGCCAGAGAAAAACCGGTGCGAAAAGAAAGGTAAAAGCGGCCGCAAGGCCGCTTATATTATTTATAGATTGTAATACACATAAGAGTTTTGGGTTTAAGATAAATGCTCCATTATTTCGATGATTCATTGTTATTATGAACCATCGCTTGTTAATAAATTATTCAAATGATGCGGATAAAGGAATTATTTTGATAAAAGGAGAAAATACTCAATAAATTACGTGTGAATAATGAATTAAATGGGAGAATATTTAGTTTCTGGAGGAAATTTGATTGTGATTGAAAAAAAGCCTTCCATCTGTGGTATATGCCCCGGTGGCTGCGCGGTGGAAGTTACGCTGGAAGACGGCAGGCTGGTGCAGGTAGAGCCGCTTAAAGGCGCGCCTTACGCGAATTTGTGTGTCAGGGGCAGGTACGCGCCTGAGATAGTGTACTCGCCGCACCGCCTGAAAACACCCCTGATCCGCACGGGAGAGCGCGGTGAAGGGAAGTTCCGTGAAGCTTCCTGGGATGAAGCGCTGGATTTGGCGGTAAAAAAAATGAATGAGATTAAGGAAAAAGACGGCCCTCAGGCCTTGCTGAGCCACTCCGGGCGGGGCGCTTTTGAACAGTCTATGGTGGAGTTCTGCAACGCCCGTGATGCCGTGGCGAACAGACTGCTTCTGCCGTTCGGTTCGCCCAACATCGCCAGCACCGGGTCTTTGTGCTTTGTTTCCTTCGGCATCCTGGCGCCTATGGCCAACTTCGGCCTGCCCGGAGCCTGTCTGGCCCCTGATCTGGAAAACAGCAATCTCATCGTTGTATGGGGCACTAACCCGGTCACCGATTCCCCGCCGGTTTTCTTTAAAAGGATTACCCGGGCGCAGCGAAACAAGGCCAGAGTTATAGCTGTCGATCAGATGCGTTGTGATATAGCCGGACGGGCCGACCAGTGGGTGGGAGTGCGCTCTGGAACAGACGGCGCCTTGATTTTAGGCCTGCTCAATGTTGTGATCAATGAAAAACTGTACGACCGGGAGTTTGTGGAGAACTGGACGCTGGGTTTTGCGGAGCTCAGGGAATACGTACAGGAGTTCACCCCGGAAAAAGTGGAGAGCATCACCTGGGTGCCAGCGGAAACCGTAACGGCGCTGGCCAGAGAAATAGCGCTCACTGAGGGAGTCAGCCTGCGCACGTACACCGGCCTGGAGTATACCAACAGCGGTGTGCAGAGTATCAGGGCGCTCTATATCCTGTGGGCGCTGACAGGCAACCTGGATGTGCCGGGCGGCTTATATATCAACACCCCATCAGCCCAACCCGTGCGGCGGGAGGGATTCGAGGAGCCGGACGGGGTGCTGCCCATAGGCGCGGAAAAATACCCGCTGTTTTATGAGCTGACCAGGTGCGCCCAATATATGGAATTCCCCAGGGCTGTTCTGGAGGGAAAGCCTTATCCGGTAAAGGGCTTGCTGATTAACGGGTCTTCCACCCTGACCTCCTACCCGCAGCCTGAAATCTTTGAAGAGGCCTACCGCAAACTGAATTTTATGATGGTAATCGACCTTGTAATGACTCGGGACGCGCTCTTTGCGGATGTGGTACTGCCGTCGGCCACCTACTACGAGATTAATTCCTACCAGCGCTACCCTGATTACGCGCGTCTCAGGAGGCGCGTAATTGAGCCCGTGGGGCAGTCAAAAAACCAAGTCATGATTATAGCTGAACTGGCTAACAGGCTGGGTTACGGCCACCTTTACCCACAAAGCGAAGAAGAGGTTGTTGAAAAGGCTTTTGCCGGGAACCCCGCCTTGCTTGAAGCTTTGCATGACAGTTCCGTCGGGGTTAAGATCCCCGTGCCGGTGCGCCGTTACGAAAAATACGAAGGGGGCCTGTTAAGGAGCGATCACAAGCCCGGTTTTCCAACTCCTTCGGGCAAAATGGAGATCGCCTCCAGCCTGATGGCCAGGCACGGCTATGATGCGCTGCCCGTTTACGTTGAACCGGCGGAAGGTCCCCTGCAGGACCCTGAGTTATACAGGGAATTTCCCCTGGTACTGAACACGGGCGCGAGGATCCAGTCGACCTTTCGCTCCCAGCACCTGAACGTGCCCGGACTGGTAAAACTGCAGGAAAAGCCCCTGGCTTTGATCAACCCTATCGATGCGGCGGAGCGGGGCATCAGGAGTGGGGACAGGGTTGCGGTCAGCACCAGGAGAGGAAAAGTTTTCTTTTACGCCGATGTGACTGAAAATGTTTTACCGGGCCAGGCGGAGGTTAATATGGGCGGCGGGAACCCGACTCAGGTCGAGGCCTGGCGGCAGGCTAACGTTAACGCCCTGACAGACTTCAGCAACAGGGACCCCGTTTCAGGATTTCCGGTGTTCAAAGCGCTTTTATGCCAGATTGAGAAAGTCTGAAAACGGAGGTATTGCAATGCCAAAGATTAAAGTGGAGTTTATCAACACCTGCCCCTGCTGTGATGAACATGTGCACACGATTAAAAACACGGCAGCTAAATACGGGTCTGACATGGAGGTGAAGATTTATTACGCAGGTAAGGATTTTGACTATCTTAAGAAGTACGGCATGGTGACCAAAGGAACCATGATCATAAACGGCAGGAAGAAGATTGACAACCTGTCCAGAGCAATAATTGAAAGAGCTATTGAAGACGCCCTGAGAGGATGAATATCTTGATCGTCGAGTTATTGCAAAAAATCATCCTGACATCCCTGGACATTCTTAACGGCGCCTCGGTATGGTTGATTATAAGCTTTGTTTTAGCGGGCCTGCTGCATAATGTGATCAGCCCGGACAGGCTCCAGCGCATGCTGGGCAACCGGAAAATTTCCACCCTGGCCAAAGCCACGGTTTCAGGCATGCTCCTGCCCATCTGCAGCTGCGGGGTGATTCCCCTCGGCCTGGGTTTGTTTTATTCCGGCGCCTATCTGGGGCCGACCCTGGCCTTCATGACCGCCACCCCGATCATCAACCCGGCGGCTGTCTTGCTTGCTTACGGGTTTTTGGGGCCGCAGATCGCCACCATCTACCTGGTGACCGGGTTTGCTGTGCCGATGTTGATCGGTATCGTCGCCAATGTGCTGGCCGGTCCGGAACTGCGGGCTCCTGGTCTGGAGGACCGTGTAGAGTTGGTCGGGCTGGAATCCCCAGAGCAGGTAACTCTGGCACAAAAGCTGAAGGCGGGGCTGCACTGGGGAATACTGGACATGGGGGTTTCCGTAAGTAAATATGTGATCCTGGGCATGCTGTTGGCCGGGCTGATTATTGTCATTGTTCCCCCTGCCTTTATCCAGCAGTACCTGGGCAACCCGGGCTTGATCTCAGTCGCCGGTATAGCCGTCCTGGGTGCGATCATGTACGTTTGCGCGGTGGGCCATATCCCTTTTATCGCCGCGCTGATAGCCAGCGGGGCGGCGCCCGGGCTGGCCATAACCTTTTTAATGACCGGCGCGGCCACCAACCTACCCGAGTTAATCAGCATGTACAAGTTGATTGGCCGGCGGGCCGTGCTGATTTACTCCTCTGTTTTGATCAGCGCTTCATTTCTGGTCGGGTATATGACCAACTTGTTTTTACTGCCGGGCTTTACTCCTTTTTTTGACCTGAGTAAAAGCCGCCAGACCGTCGGACTGGCCAACAATCTCACTATTGCTACTTCGGATCCTTTAAGCTATTTCTGTTCAGCCATCGTGATCCTGCTTGGCCTGTACGCATTTTGGCCCGGAATTAAAAAAGTCCTGCTCAAAGAAAGGGTCGCCTGATGTTTCGCCGTTGGCTGGCTTGCGGCTTGCTGGTATGTCTCGTGGCCGGGGGAATGTCTGCCGGCTGCGGTAAAACGGCAGTTAACGAAACAAAGGGCAGCGATAAAAGTGAAGTAAGTGAGACAGGAGAACCGTCCCCTTGTCTCAGTTATTTTATTTCAACTCACCCGGACAATGAAGTGATAAAATCTGCCGGCGCTGACCTTGACGGGGACAATATTGAAGACTTGGTGTTGATATACAAAGAGAGCGAAGATAAGAACAAAATGCTGGTGGTGCTGGATAAACAGGGTGAATACCAGTGCACCAATGAAACGCCGGCGCCGGTGTCCAACCAGGTGATAACCTTTAAGGACATAGACGATAAACCACCCCTTGAGTTTATTGTCCAGGGCATGAAAGGCGCCAATATCGGTTATGGGATTTATCGTGTGGAGGGGGCCAATCTGGTAGATTTGTTTGGAGAGGGGATGAAAGACTGCTGTTAGAGTTTTTGTTTAACTTGGGGAGAAATGGGGATGGTCCCCCGCGGGCTTCAAACCCGTTTGTCTGCCTGTTACGCAGGCGGGAGTCGTGTTCGAATCCGACTTCTCCCCATCAAGAATATTTAAAAAACTATCAGAAAAGTAAGGGGGGGCATAATTCGTGAAAAAATTAATGAGAGCATTACTGCTTTTGACTTTATCAGTTGTTCTGCTGGTGGTACTGGCCGGTTGCGGCGGTGGGGCAAAGCAAACAGCAACACAAAACACAGGGGCGGGGATTCCTGAAAAAGACAAGGACTATGTCATCAATCTGGGCTATTACAACTGCGACCACATGACTGCGGCCTGTATCGCAGAGGACGCGGGAAT
>JAQVXL010000032.1 GCA_028709235.1 Desulfotomaculaceae bacterium | reverse complement strand
TCCGGCTCAAAAGGTTTCAATGCGATTGTTTTGAAGTTTTCAGACCGTTTGTTGTTGATTAATTTACAATATTTCCCGGAGGCAGGCGCTGAGGCGGCTTAAAAAGGGTACTTTTTCAGTGGTCTCGAACCGTCCCCTGTCACCTCCCTATTTGTTCTCCCTGTCCAAAACAAACAGGCACCCTTCTCCGCACCGGATCTCCCCGTCCTGGCAGATCGTTTCGACAGGCGGGCTGTTTTCTTCCATCTGCATGATCCGCTTTTCGAGTTTGTCGATTTTTTTCTGCAGGCAAAGGATCATTTCCGCCACGGGGTCCGGCAACAGGTCGTGGCGCAGGTCTATTTCATAATCCTGCTGCTGTTCTACCTTCCGGCCGTTCCTGGCCACTACTTTTCCGGGTACCCCCACTACAGTGCTGTCGGGCGGGACCGCTTTCAATACCACCGACCCCGATCCGATTTTGGAGTTGTCCCCGACGGTAAAGGATCCCAATACCTTGGCGCCCGCGCTGACCACTACGTTATTACCGATGGTCGGGTGCCTCTTCTCTTTCTCCTTGCCTGTGCCGCCCAGGGTAACACCCTGGTAAATGGTAACGTTATCGCCCAATTCGGCGGTCTCGCCGATAACGACACCGGAACCGTGGTCGATAAAAAGCCCCTCACCGATTTTAGCGCCGGGGTGAATTTCAATCCCGGACAGGAAGCGGGCCAGGTGGGATATCAACCGGGCCGTGACAAACCAGCGGCGCCTGTAGAAACGGTGGGCCAGCCTGTGCATAATAACCGCATGGAACCCTGGATAACAGAGAACCACCTCCAATGCTGATTTGGCGGCGGGGTCCCTTTCCATAACCACACGGATATTTTTACGCAGCTCGCTGAACATTATTTAACCTCCTCAATTTTACATTGAAGGTATCACATCAATTAACTAAAGTAGGACGGCGTGCTCAGGTACCTTTCCCCGCTGTCCGGCAGGACTGCCACGATCAGCTTGCCCTCGTTTTCCCGGCGCCGCGCCAGCTCAAGGGCAGCGAAAACTGCCGCGCCGGAGGATATGCCGGCCAGCAGCCCCTCTTCCCTGGCCAGCCGACGGCTGGTTTCAAATGCGTCCTCGTTGCTCACCTTGAAGATTTCATCAACCAGAGACAGGTCCAGCACGGCCGGGATAAAATTAGCCCCGATCCCCTGGATCTTGTGGGGCCCTGGCTTCCCTCCGGACAGGAGCGGCGAGTCGGCAGGCTCTACCGCGATGGTCTTCAGGCCCGGCTTGCGTGCCTTCAGGACCTGGGCGATACCTGTAATGGTGCCGCCGGTGCCTACACCGCCCACTACAATATCCACTTTCCCGTCCGTATCGCTCCATATCTCCTCCGCGGTCGTCAGGCGGTGGATTTCAGGGTTGGCGGGGTTTTCAAACTGCTGCGGCATGTAGGAACCCGGTATATCCTTCGCCAGCTCCTCCGCCTTCCGCACCGCTTCGTTCATCCCGGCGGCCCCCGGCGTCAGCACCAGCTCCGCGCCGTACGCCTTGAGCAGGTTCCGTCGCTCATTACTCATGGTGTCGGGCATGGTTAAAATTAAGCGGTAGCCGCGGACGGCGGCCACAAGCGCCAGGCCGATCCCGGTATTGCCGCTGGTGGGCTCGATAATCACGGAACCCGGTTTCAACAGACCCTTTTCCTCCGCCTTCAGTATCATATTATAACCAGTGCGGTCTTTGATACTGCCTCCCGGGTTGAAGAATTCCACCTTCACAACCAGGTCGGCGGACGCTCCCTGCGACATCCGCCTGAGGCGCAGCAGCGGGGTGCCGCCGATCAGGTCGGTAAGGTTGTCAGCAATCCTCATGCTCTCACAGCCTACTTTCATACAAGTTTTATTGCTAAATATATAAATCCGTTAAAAAAGACCAGCCCCCGTTGTCAGGGGCTGTCGGCAGGTCTTTCTTATTGTATGCGAATTGATCTTCTCCGGCCGCGGGTGCCGGTTCAAACAACCTCCAGCATCCTCTCCAGGCATACAATGGACTGCTCCCTGATCTCATCTGATACTTTTACCCTGGGCTCAAGGGTTACCAGCGCCTGGTAAACCTTATCCAGGGTGGTCTTCTTCATATTAGGACAAACCAGCTTTTCCGACGCCATATAAAATTTCTTATCCGGACAGCGCTTGTTAAGGGGATGGAGTATACCCTTTTCTGTACCCACGATAAATTCACGGGCATCGCTCTCGCAGGCAAAATTGATCATCCCGGCGGTACTGGCCACCTTGTCTGCCAGGGCTACAACATCGGGGCTGCATTCCGGGTGCACCATCACCAGCGCATCAGGGTGTTCATCCTTAACTTTGAGGACATCCTTTGTGGTCAGACGGTCATGGGTATTGCAGCATCCTTCCCACAGGACCATGTCCCTGCCTGTCTTGGTGACAATGTAGTGGCCCAGGTTTTTGTCAGGAACAAAGAGGATCGGCCTGCCCTCCGGCAGAGACGCTACTACATTAACGGCGTTGGCCGAGGTACAGGCGATGTCGCATTGGGCCTTTACATCGGCGGAGGTGTTTACGTAGCACACCACCGTGGCGCCGGGGATCTCCTGCTTTTTACGCGCAAGCCGCCCCGCGTCGACCATGTCGGCCATGGGACAGCCGGCGTTCTGGTCAGGCAGGACCACGATCTTGTCGGGAGACAGGATCGAAGCGCTCTCGGCCATGAAGTGGACGCCGCAGAAGATAATCACCTCGGCGTCGGTACTGGCGGCCTGCTGGGAAAGGGCCAGCGAATCGCCGATAAAATCAGCCACGTCCTGTATTTCCGGCTGCTGGTAGAAATGCGCCAGGATCACCGCGTTGCGCTCTTTTTTTAGTTTATTTATTTTTTCCGATAGTTCCTGGATAGTATTTTGGTCCATTATTCCTCAATCCTTTAGCGGTGACATGTCCCGCAGTTTTTCTACAATCGGTTTAATCACTTCGAGGAAATAATCAATGTCGTCCTCGGTATTATCTTTACCCAGGGTAATGCGCAGTGACCCGTGAGCCTCTGCGGGCGGAACCCCCATTGCCGTCAGCACGTGAGAGGGTTCAAGTGAACCGGATGTGCAGGCGGAACCAGTAGAAGCCGCAATCCCCTTCATATCAAGGCTTAACAGCATGGATTCACCTTCAATGTATTTAAACAGGAAACTGGCATGGTTGGGCAGGCGCTTCGTAGGATGGCCGGTCAGCCTGACATCTTCCATACTGGTAAGTCCCTGAATTAATTTATCCCGCAGGCCGATTAGTCTGGCACTTTCGGTCTCCCTGTTCTCCACAGCTAGTTCGACCGCTTTGGCCAGCCCCATTATGCCGGGGATATTCTCAGTGCCAGCCCGGCGCAGGCGCTCCTGCGCGCCACCGTGAAAGAGGGTCTGCCGCCAGCGTGTCCCCTTGCGGATATAAAGGACACCAGCCCCTTTAGGCCCGTAAATCTTGTGCCCTGACAGGGACAGCAGGTCTGCCCCTAGATATTCTACATCAACCGGAATTTTACCAAAACTCTGCACCGCATCTACATGAAATATTATTTTACGCTCCCGGGCCAGCTTGCCGATTTCAGCTGTCGGCAAAATCGTGCCAATCTCGTTGTTAGCGTGCATGATGGTAATCAAAATTGTTTTGTCCGTGACGGCGGCGGCCACGTCGTCGACGCTTAACATACCGTACTGATCCACCGGCAGAATTGTGATATCAAAACCTGCTTTTCCCAGGGTCTTTACTGTGTTAAGAACCGCGTGATGTTCCACGGCGCTAGTGATGATATGGTTACCCTTGTTTTTGTTAGTGTGAGCTGCGCCGTGAATAGCCATGTTATCTGATTCCGTCCCGCCGCTGGTGAACACGATCTCCCCGGCGCCGGAGCCAAGGGCTTGGGCCACCTTTTCCCTGGCCTCCATTACTTTTTTGCGGATTTGCAGGCCATACTGATGGACACTGGAAGGATTGCCGAAATTGTCCCCGGTAAGGTACCTGTACATTTCTTCGGCCACTGCAGGATGAACAGGCGTGGTTCCACTATGATCAAAATAAATACTGCGCACTACCCCAACCTCCTAAACCTACTCAGCAACGATTGCAAACATAAACATAGTAATTTAATCGGAATTATGCATATATCATATGAAAACACTAGGGATTTGTCAACAGTTTTCGATTTGCACTTTTATAAATTTCAACCTGAGACCAGTTTGTGGTGGGTATATACGCTCCTTCTTTATATCATATACAATGCATATCCGCGCCCCGGGAACGGCGTTGCTCCTCGGCCTGTCTGCACAAATCCGCTAGGGTAACACTGTCCAATACTGATGCGGTTGCTTCCCTTACTCTTTCCCACAGCTGCTTCGTCACGCAAAATTCCTCTCTTATACAGTTTTCCGGGTCTTCTTCGCTTACACAGCCCGTGGGGCCAAGCGGTCCCTCCAGACACCTGACGATTTCACCGGCAGTTATCCTGGCGGGCTCCCGCATCAGCAGATAACCGCCCTGGGCGCCCCGCACGCTGCGGACGAGTCCTCCTTTGCGCAGTACAGTCATCATATGCTCCAGGTAACCTTCAGAAATTAACTGCCTTTCCGCAATTTGAAAAAGCGGCGTTGGTTCTCTTTTGTCATAATTTAACGCAAGTTCCAACATTGCCCGTAGTCCGTACCGTGACCGCGTAGAGAATCTCAATCAACTACCCCCCTCTAAAAAAAAATTAGACCCTTCGCTCTTTTTGCTTATAATCCCTACCGGCTTAATATTTTTTATAGCTTATCTCATCGTACTTATATTGTCAACGCAGACCCCCTTAGTGCGATATGGAGACGGTTACTCCCTGCCTGTATTGCAAAAAGCAAAACAATGACACACTTTTAGGATGTCTCCATATGCAGTAGAAGAACCTTCAGGTGTGGACGCGGCAAAAAATGGTAGACACCGGTCCAATTACGATGTAAAGACTGTTGCTTATTGTTTGGCTTCAACCGTAACAACAATTGCTTTTGCTTCTCTATTCCTGATAAACTGTATTTCTACCTGACAGCCGATGCTGGTCCCCTGCACAAGTTCGATTAATTGATCGGGATTGGGGACAGCGCTGCCGTTATAGCCCACAATAATATCGCCTTTCATCAGGCCCGCCTTATCGGCTGGGGAACCGCTGATCACCTCTGCTATCAAGGCCCCTTTGGGCTCACTCAGCCCGTAAGATTGGGTTGAATCTTCGGGCAGCGATTGCAGGTAAACACCGATCCAGGGATGGGCAACCCCGCCTTTGTTGATCAGGTCGGCAATAACAGACTTAACCGTACTGCTGGGAATGGCAAAGCCAATCCCCTGGGCTTGTGAGTTGATAGCGGTGTTGATCCCCACTACTTCCCCTTTTAAATTCAGCAGCGGTCCGCCGCTGTTGCCGGGATTGATCGACGCGTCGGTCTGGAGCAGGTTACGGTACTGCCGGTCACCTATATTCATCGGCCGGCCCTTGGCGCTGATTACTCCCACTGTCACAGTGTGGTCCAGTCCGTACGGGTTACCGATAGCCACCACCCAGTCTCCGACCCTGATGCTGTTGGAATCACCCAGGGTCACAGCGGGCAGCTCACTGTCAGCCTCAATTTTAAGCACAGCCAGGTCAAGATCCTTGTCTGCTCCCACCAGCCTGGCCGGATATGATTTATCCGTGTTGGATAAGTTTACTTCAATTTGGCTGACGCCCGCAATTACATGCTCGTTTGTTAATATATAGCCATCAGTTGAGATAATGAAACCCGAGCCCAGCCCGTGGCTTTCCTGCTGCTGCGACGGGACACCGAACTGGTTGCCGAAAAACTGCCGGAAGAAGGGATCGTTAAAAAATGGGTCAAGCTGAATTTCACTGATCGTAGTAGTATTGATCCTGACCACAGCCGGGCCGGTCATGGAAACCATATCCGGGATGGTATCCGGCCCTAGTCCGGGCAGTTGCGTGCTCTGCATTACTGCGGTGCTGTTCTCATCCGCCCAGCTGATGCCGGGCAACCCGTACAGGCCGGAAGCCAATGATAGTAAGGCTACAACCAGCATGCCGGCCAGGAATGCACCCCCTACTTTCAACGCCGTCATCCTGAAAAATCTAGCCATCAATAAACCTCCTTTAACATCCAGATTAAATATGTAAATATATTTTACCATATTAATTCTAAGAGATTGTCAAGATTAAAAGCAAATCCTCAGAAATAGTGGAGTTTAGTAGAAAAACAAGGCGGTCCTCTTGTAATAATATTACATATAAAAACCCGAAAAAGGCACACGAGGACCATCTCCGGGCACCTGCGTTGGCAATGCCGGCTAGCGGCCGATGTTAAGGATATGGCGCGCAAATTCAAAATATATGAACAGGCCGGCTGAGTCTATAATAGTCGTAATCACGGGGGCTGAAAGCACAGCGGGGTCTATTCCCACCCGCCGGCCGATAATGGGGATCCCGGCGCCGACTATCGAGCTGGCCGTTACTATAGCGACAACGGTAGCAGCGACTGTAATGCCCAATTCCATTGAACCGCCTATTGTTAACGCCCTTAAAAACGTGGCTACCGCCATGGTCAGGCCTAATAGAAGCCCCAAACGGGACTCCCGCCAGACCACCCTGGCAAAATCCAGCACTGTTATCTCCCCCACAGCGAGTGCCCGGACCACCAGAGTGGAAGCCTGCGCCCCGGCGTTGCCGCCGGTGCCGATTAGGAGTGGTATGAACAAGGCCAGTGAGATCACTTCGCTCAGCAGCCCCTCGTAATGCCTGAGGATGTTGCTGGTAAACGCCTGGGCTATGAAAAGGATCAGCAGCCACCCGATCCGCTTGCGGTACAATGAAAAAAACCCGGCCTGCATGTAAGGCTCCTCCAGCGGCTGGCTACCGCCCAGGAGTTGGATGTCCTCCGTAGCTTCCTCCTCAACGACGTCGAGGACGTCATCAACCGTGATGATGCCGGCCATCCTGCCGCTTCCATCTACTACAGGCAACGCCACCAGGTCGTAATGGCTGAACACACGGGCCACTTCTTCCTGGTCAGTGTCGGCGCTAACAGAAATAACACTGCTGTTCATAAATCCTGCCAGTTTCGTCCTTGGCGCCGCAAGGATTAGCTCGCGCAGAGACACAACGCCGACAAGCCTGCCGGCCGCATCCAACACGAACACGTAAGACACAATTTCAGCCTCATTGCCGATCTTGCGGACGTGAGCGAGGGCCTGCTCCGCAGTCCAGTTCTGCCGGGCGGCCACGTATTCCACAATGGCCAGGCCGCCAGCGGTGTTTTCCGGATAGCTCATCAGCGAACGAACCTTTACCTGGTATTCTTCCGGTAGCCACTGAAACAGCCGGTCAGCCTGCCGCGGGTGTATCGCCGCAAAAAAATCGACGATGATGTCACTAGACATGCCGTTTAACACTTCCCGGGCAAAGGGCTCACCCAGGTGGAACAAAAACCAGTACTGCTGTACAGGCTCCAGGTATTCAAGCGCATCGGCAACCTTGCCGGCAGGCAGCACAGACAGCAGGTTTAGCTGTTCAGACTGCTCGAACTCCGGCAGGATGCGGGCCAGGTCAAACGGCTGCAGATCTTCCAGCATGACAGGGAGTATTTCACCCGATTCCGCGGTACGCAGGGCATCGCGTATTGCTTCAATCAAATTTTCATCGACAGAATCCATAGCAAAATCCCTCCCCGGCAGTGGCGGGCTTCAGCCCTCTGCCATGTAATATCTTTAACAACCATTATTGCCTTAATACTCTAAAACAGCAAAAAAACCCTCAATTAATAGAAGGTTTTTCCATACCCACAGATAAACCTTCTTCACTCGTGAAAGTTTTGACACGTACACAGCTAGGGTCAAACCCAGCCACATTAAGTAAAACCTTAAGCCGGTAGTACCTGTTAACCCGTCGGCGTCTCTCGACATTTCCGGGCAGTGGCATGTGTCTGTGTAGAAGCCTCACCTAACGAAGAAAATATTTTTAGCAATATTACTATAGCGGAAATCATTCCGGCTGTCAATCTATTACAAATATTTTAACAAATCCGTTTATCAGCGTTTACTTTCTAATCCGCCAGCCGCATCACAAAATCTTCCAATATACCTGCCAGATCATTGTCATCGTCCGGCCGGCAGTAAAACAACCGCTCCGGCGGGATGCCGGCTGCCTGCAGTAAGTTCCGGGCACGAGAAATGACACCCTCCGCGGAAGCAATTCCTGCCGTGTAACGGCACCGACCGGTCCCGCAGCCAACCACGGCCACTCCTTCCGCCCCGTTTTCAAAAGCTTTCAGCAACCATTCCAGACGCAGGGCGTCCGCCGTTGGTATCTCCACTAACCGCACCCGCGCCAGAGCAGGATCTTTTTCAAGACCGGCCAAGTCGGGTCTATCAATACAGGAGCCCTGGCAGGCGAATACAGCCACATCTTTTTTGTTAGAAAAATTCAGTGACCTTAAGAATTCCTTATCATCCAGGCAGGCCAGATTAATGGCGCCGGCGGGACAGACTGCCGCGCAGACCCCGCAGGCCTGGCAACCCTCCACGGATATGCTGGAATGTTCCCCCACCTCGGGGACACCATACGGACACAACCTGTGGCAGTTCAGGCAGGCCGCGCACTTTTCGGTGATCACTGTCGCCCCCTGGCCGCACTTCAGGCAGCGTCCCGCCTCTAAACGGGCCGCTGCCTCATTCAGGCTCAGCTCGTATGGCGCGAAACTCTTCTTCCGCTCCTGGGGCGGCAGCAGCAACATCTCCTGGCGCTCGCTCCGGGGTATTTTTTCAGCCACCGCGCCCGGCAGCGGTCCGATAACTGCCAATGGCGGTTCGTCAGGCGCCCTGCTCTCTCCTTTCAGGTAGCGCCCGACCAGACCGGCAGCGCGGTGTCCGGAAGCAATGGCGCTGATGGCCGATCCCGGCCCGTCAGCCATCTCACCGCATATAAAGACACCCTTGATAGAGGAGGTGACCGCCTCAGGTAGCGGGCCACCGCTATGGGTTTCCGGCAAATATCCTTCCAGCAGACAATTATCCCGGATCTGGCCGATAGACAGGATCACCGTGTCTGCCGGCAGAGTGATCAGGCTGTCTGGTTCATAAACCGGGTTAAATTTCCCCTCCCGGTCAAACAGCGACAAGACTTTTAGCACATTTATACCGCTGATCACGTCATCTTCCAGCAGCAGTTCCACCGGACCGAAGCCGGCGTGAATTACAACTCCCTCTGCCTCGCCGTCGTCTATCTCCCAGGTGTGGGCAGGCATTTCCTCACGAGGCTCCAGACAAACGACTCTAACCTCGGCCGCTCCAAGACGCAGGGCGGTACGGGCCGCATCCAGGGAAACGTCACCCCCGCCGATCACTATGACCCGGTTACCGACCGCCGGTTTTTCGGACGAGTTGGCCGCCAGCAAAAACGGCAGCGCTTTTAATACATAAGGATGATCGAACCCGGGCAGGTTTAAACCCCGACCCAGCCACAGGCCTGTACTCAGAATAACCGCATCACTGGATTCCCTGATCCAGTCAAGATTAATATCTTTGCCGACTTCCAGACCGCAGCGTATCTCCACACCCGCGGCCTTGATTCCTTCAATATCCCGCCTCAAGACCTCAGCAGGCAGGCGGTAGGACGGCAGGGAGGTCAGAAAGTGTCCGCCGGGTGCCGGCAAGCGGTCATACACAACCACCTGGTGGCCGCATCGGGCCAGGTCATAGGCCGCGGTAAGCCCGGACGGACCCGCCCCGACCACCGCTATCTTCCAGCCGCTGCCTGCTACCTTGGGTAAATGCAAAACAGGCCCTACCGTCTCAACAACAAAACGCTTCAAAGCCCGGATGGACAGGGGGGCATCAATTTCAGCACGGCGGCAGGCGTCCTCGCACGGGTGCTGGCAGACCCAGGCGCACACGGAGGGAAAGGGATTGTTGGCGCGGATCAGCCGGTATGCGCCCAGGTAATCCCGCCTGGTTATGGCAGCCAGGTATCCCTGGACATCAGTATGCACCGGGCAGGCGCCGGCGCAGGGCGGAAGCAAGTTATCCAAAATAGCGAAACCTCCGGTTTATAATAATTCAGATCAAACTATAGTAATTTATGGTTTTTTCGATGATGATTAAAGATTATCCTCCAGGTATCTTTTACAAATTATTAATATGCTTATTTATGGAAATAAAATATATTATTAACACTTGTTCTAAATCAGGCAGTATTTTGGCTTACATTAAATATTACACCGGTTTTGCCGTAATACAAAGGATTATACCATTTTATATAGAATATTTGAATTACCAAAAAGAAAACTATATAATTTACCATGGCAGCAGGCAAGTTAAAACCTTAGATTGCTAAATTTTCCAGTAAAACTTATATTTAGATTGCCCTTTGGGATAATATATACTGAATATCGCTAAATTGTATTAAGGAGAAAAGGATTTTTGATGAAATTTCCATCACTGAAAATTGGGCGCCTGGCGCCCCGTTACCCAATCATCCAGGGAGGAATGGCCGTCCGGGTATCCACGGCCCCGCTCGCCGCGGCCGTAGCCAATGCCGGCGGCATCGGCATTATCGCCGCTACCGGCATGTCGCTGGATGAGTTGAGAAATGAAATTAGGACCGCGCGGCGCAGCTCAAAAGGGATCATTGGCATCAACATCATGTTTGCCGTAAGACATTTCGCCACCCTGGTACACACGGCAATAGAGGAAAAGATTGACCTGATCGTTACCGGCGCCGGTTTTTCCAGGGACATTTTTAAGTGGGGCAAGGAATCCGATACCCCGATCGTATCCATCGTGTCTTCGGCCAAACTGGCCAAGATTGCTGAAAAACTGGGGGCTTCCGCTATAGTAGCGGAAGGAATGGAAGCCGGGGGGCATTTGGGAACCTGCAGTTCAATTGAAGAAATATTGCCGGAAATCACATCTTCAGTAAAAATACCGGTAATAGCCGCCGGGGGCATTGTAGACGGCAACGGCATCGCCAGGGCGATCAGGCTTGGCGCGAGCGGCGTCCAGATGGCGACCCGCTTTGTTCTGAGTATGGAATGCGCCGTATCCGACGCATTTAAACAGATGTACCTGAAAGCGTCCGCTGATGACGTGGTGCTTATTTCAAGCCCGGTGGGCATGCCGGGCCGGGCGCTGCTCAACCCCTTCGTTAAAAAAATACTGGACAAGACAGTGCCTGAGCCGGAGGATTGCGACGGCTGCCTCAAGGAATGTTCCCGGGAATACTGTATCATCAAGGCACTGGAAAACTCCCGTTTGGGGTATGTCGACGAGGGCGTCGTGTTTACCGGTCAGAACGTTTACAAAGTTAACGAAATCCTGCCGGTACAAAAAATATTTGATAAACTGGTAAAAGAAGTTGAGGAGGAACCGGACTAAATTAGACCCTACTTTTCACCCATTCCCGCTTTTATAAGTGGGAGTTCCATTTTCTGCTTCGGTGGGGGTAGAGTTCCCTCGAAAGGGGACAGTCCCCCTGGCATAATTTACCATAAGGGACAGTTCCCCCCTTCTCACCGAGTTCACTTGTCAAATCCGGCCGGGTGACTGCTATGCCAGCGCCAGGCCGTTTCAATTATCGTCTTAAGGTCCGCGAAGCGCGGCTGCCAACCCAGCTCTTTCATGATCTTACCGGAGCCGGCCACCAGAACTGCCGGGTCGCCCGGCCGCCTGGTCCCGTATTTGATATTGATGGGCTTCCCCACTACCTCCTCCGCGGTTCTGATCACTTCCAGCACACTGTACCCGTTTCCGTTGCCAAGGTTGTATACAGACGAAGGGAGGCCTGCCGCCAGGGCGTCCAGAGCCAGGGCATGGGCCGCGGCCAGGTCGTTCACATGAATGTAGTCCCTTACGCAGGTTCCGTCCGGGGTGGGGTAGTCAGTGCCGAAAACCTCCAGATATGGGGTAAGTCCCGCGGCCGATTTAAGCACCAGCGGTATCAGGTGAGTCTCCGGGTCGTGGTCTTCCCCAATCTCTTCCGCAGGGTCCGCTCCGGCCGCGTTAAAATAGCGCAAGGAAGCAAAGCGCAGTCCGTAAGCCTGGTCGTACCAGCGCATGGCCCCCTCCAGGGCCAGCTTTGTCGCACCGTAAGGGTTGGTCGGCGCCGCCGGGTGTGCCTCCGAAATCGGCGTCTCCACCGGCTCCCCGTATACCGCCGCAGTCGAGGAAAATACCAGGCGCCGCACACCTGAATCCACCATGGCGTCCAGCAGGGCCAGCCCTTTGACCACGTTGTTATGGTAGTAACCGGCCGGCTGCCGGACCGACTCGCCGACCAGGCTGCTGGCAGCGAAATGAACCACAGCCTCGATATTGTATTTCTTAAAAATTTCCTTTAAAAGCCTGGTGTCGCTGGTGTCTCCGTGGACAAGCTCAATTCCGCGCACCGCGCCTCTATGTCCTTTGGATAAATTATCAAGTACCACCACCCGGTGATTCCTGCTGGCCAACTCCAGAACTGTATGGCTGCCGATATAACCGGCGCCGCCCGTTACCAGGATATTCATTTTATACAAACCTCCTGGATCATTTTATCCCAATTATAGCATATTACAACAATGCCGGTATAAAAAAAGATAACACCGAGTGTACGGCGTCAGAGTGTGTGTCCGCAACAAAATTTTCTTACTGCTGGGTTTTTGTTTATTGCTAATGCCTTTCTTTAATAACGATTCTATACTATTTGAATCTTTTTCCCTTTCGGA
This sequence comes from Desulfotomaculaceae bacterium, assembly GCA_028709235.1. Lineage (GTDB taxonomy): Bacteria > Bacillota > Desulfotomaculia > Desulfotomaculales > Pelotomaculaceae > Syntrophopropionicum. The sequence continues at coordinate 12,604 of JAQVXL010000032.1, read as the reverse complement.
TCGCCCTTAAAGGCTTCAATCGCATGCTCCCAAGCTTCTAACCCAATATCTTCATTATAATAGGTTGGTACTTCATTTAAATGGGCCAGAGCAATTTTACCTGTTGTTAAGGGATCGTCATTAGTTACATTTGTATCGGGATCAACTGTTCCATGCTCCAATTCAACATTAATGCCTTCCAGATACTCCTCAGGTGTAAACTTCACTTGATCAAAGTCCACACCTAACCGTTTGGCTATATCGGTCGCTTCAGACAATGTAAATTTTTTCATAACAAGATTCTCTTCTTTCATTGTAATTTGATTTAAAAATTTTAATTGTATTAGTCTTTGATGCTACATTTTTCTGAAATAATTTACCCAATATTTCTGAGTTTATCCCTCATCGATTTCAATCAGTATTAGTTTTACTGTCTATAGCATCACCACCATATACTTTTTATCTTACGGTTGATTAAATTTGGGGAAAGCAGTTATTATGTACCACCTGATGGTATCGAAATTCATTCAAAATACAAAGGATCTCCCTTTATCTTTTTTCAAAAGAAACTTTTTGTCCTGCGGAATATATTTTCACCTTTTCAGCTCCGGTGGTTATTCTATAGGCCAGTGCATTATCCTTAATAATGAACCCTGATAATTCACTGATCCCATACTCGAATAATACCGGGGCGAGGGTAGTTGCTGGCCCTACGACGGTGACCCGCCGGGCTCTTTTAGCCAACTCCACAATTCTGGGCAAGGTTTTATCAACAATGCTAAAGCAGGTGATAAAAACATAGTCGCATTCCGGCACAATATATTCACAGGCAGGGAAGGGATAATCTCCTTCCTGCGGCTCCCCGCTGATTATTGAAAGATCACATACGGGTTCAAAAAGGTTTTCCAGGTAAGGGAAGTGTCCGAAGACGGCTACTCTTTTGCCTTTGATTGCCTTTTGGGACATAATAAACGGGTCATGTATTCTGTCCTCAACCTTTCGGGCATCCGAAAAAACTACCCCGTTTGCCCGGGCAATCTCCGGGTTGTTGTAATAAGCGTTAATGGCAGCCAGGCCAACGGAGGCCTCCACAAAGTTCCATGATTTAACAGCGCTAGCTACCTCGCGCAGCGACGCTCCAAGCAGGTTTTTGGTGAACATGGGCAACCTGGTTTGACTATCACTGAAGTGAGCTATTCCGACCCCGTTTCCACTGCGCACATAGGAAGCCGCGTACCCGCTAAACAGCTCATCAACAATGAGGTTTTCCGGGATTCCGTCAATTAAAGCGTCGTATATTTCCCACATTCCCGATTCCCCCTTCCGTTATCTCAGCAGATCTTCGGTAATTATTTCGCCGGTGCGCAGGCGGTTGCGGAACATCTGCAGGGTATTATCAATTTTCTCAATAGCTGCAAGGCTTTTTCTTTCGGTATCGGAGGTTTCGATGACCCGATCGATACCACCGTTTTTGATAACGATGCGTTTATCTGCCATGAGCGCCAGCAGCGGGTCGTGGGTGGAAATGAGGATGATTTTTTCGCTTTTAGCCAACAACTCCACGGCTTGCCGCCGGTCAATTCCCGCGTTTTCAATCTCGTCGATCAAAATGATCGGCGAGTTGCTCATATTGGCGGTATCGGCAATCATCAGCGCCCTGGACTGTCCGCCGCTGAGCTGGGTTACTTTTGTGTCGATGGGAAACTTTTCGCCGGCTAGTTCGTTGGCGCAGAGGAAACATTTTTCTACTATTTCATCGGCGTTTTTGGCTAACCTGCCATTGGCGTGTTTCTCTAGAAATTCACGGACCGTCAGGTCCATGACGAAGTTCATATTTTGCGAAAGCTGGGCCACCAGTTTCCCGCCCATTTCAAAACGCTGGATTTCATCGAGGGCCTCGCCGTTGATCAGGATTTGTCTGCCTGTAGGGGTATCTCTTTGGGCCAGACACTCAATATCATTTAAAAGCCTGCTTTTCCCGGAGCCGGTTGGGCCCACCACGCTGACTACCTCTCCGGAGACAATGGTCAGTTCAATGCTTTCCCGTTTTTTTAATTTGTTTAAGCCGCCAAGTATCGTCAAGGAGGAAACCGTAGTGGAAGTTTCTTCCCTCTGAGCAAAGTTTTCCATAAACATATAGAATTTTTGCAGCATACCGTGTTTGTCCAGTCCGAATTCGTCCAAAGTTTCTTCTTCGACTTCTTCAAGTGCCTGAGGCAGTGGGAGCGCTTTGGAAATGGCATCCAAACGGAAATTGGCCAGAAAATCTTTGGCAATTGGGTAGTCCTGTAATACATCAACGAGATTATTGCTCTTTACATAGGTCACAAAATCCTTCGTGCTCATTTACCATCAAACTCCAGTTTCTTTAGCATGCCCATTTGGTACGCCTCACCGATCCTCGTTTCCCCGGTGCAATAGGAGCAAACCGCAGCTGGTGTGGTAAACCTCAGCTTCAGGTCTTTTAGTGTGCGGATATCGCGTGCCAGCTTTAAAAATGTCGCTAGCAAAAAGATCCCCTGCCCGGTGATCCCGTTGACAAAAATAACCTTTGCCGCTGTATTTACCTGTTTTACATTGAACGCAAATACTTCCCTTTCTGCCTGCGAGACGATATCACCCTTGGTGATCACCACAATATCCGCAAACCTCATCATGGGGCCTATTTTACGTGGTGTGTTAATCCCCGACAGGTTATCGATGACACAGACGGAAAGGATCCCGTTGATGTATGGAGAACAGCGGTTGCACAGGCCGGCGCTCTCCGTGATCAGTAAGTCAAACCCCGACTGGATGCCCCACTGGACAGCGTCCTCAATATTGCTGACATAATAGTGGTCAGGGCAAATTTTCCCGGAAAACCCGATATGAACCGGAATACCCGCCTCCTGATAGCTCAGTTTGTCAAAGGAAGTGAGACAGTCAAACTTAACCACGCCAATACTGCCTTTATCCATATCCATACCTTCAATGAGTTTCAAAATGACCGAGGTCTTGCCTGAAGAGGGGGGGCCGGCGACAGTGACGAGCTTCACCGTAAATCACCTCCGTGACAATGTATGTTAATACTTATTTGCTTCCATTTCTTGAAACACTGATCAAGTATACCTCAATTTTCAATAATTTAGTGCGGTCTGCGCCCTTGGTCTAGGCCATGTTCCCACAATTCTATTATATCAAATTGGTTGCTCTAAATTAGACATTTTCAAAAACTTCTCCACTCATACCAGAGGCGCCAAAAGGACTGGGCAAAAGCAAAATATATATAAACAAGGAACTATTATGGATAATGGATAATGAATGTAAAAAGCCGCCGGATTGAAGCCGGCGGCTCTTCGTCAATACCACACTGATTTTTCTCTTCCTTTTACCACGATAAATTGGTCTATATTCAACAAGCGGAGCTTAATATTCAGCCGGCAGCGCGTAATTCAACACTTTCTTGAACCTGGCCCGGACAAACTTTTCCATCCAAGGCCCGGCAAAAGAAAGCCTGCCGGACAGCCGGGAGGGATAGTCAATATCTCCGTACACGGCTATGGTGTACTTCCATAAAGGCCGGTTGAGGAACCTGACTAACGTGTCCATTTCTTTGTCGGTCATAGTCAAAAAGATATTCCTGTGCCAGAGGGCGTTTTTTATTTCCTTTCCCATCTTCTTTTCCCACAGGTGCTGGTAAACAGAAATGTCCTCCAGGGAAAAACTCTCCCGAGAGAGTGCCTCTGACGCTACTCGTGAGCAGAGTTCCGCGCCCAGGAGTCCCAGAAACAGGCCGCCTCCTGATATTGGCTTGGTCTGGCAGGCGGCGTCACCTACCAGCATTATTTTATCGCCGTATATTCTGGGTGGAATACCGACGGGGACGACGCCGCCGGTGTGGCGGATCACCTTCATCCCTTGAAAAATATCGGGATAAGACTCGACTAACTTCTTAAAATAATAGGCGGGGCGCCCATCTGTGCCGCTGACGCCGATACCAGCCCTGGCGTGATCAGGGCTTACTGGGATAACCCAGCCAAACCAGCCGGGAGCGGTATCTCTGCCGAGGAGAATGTGGGCCATATCCTTATCGCGGCATTTCAGTTCCGCTTCAACGGCATACATGCGGATCACTTCTGCCCACCGGCGGACGCCTATAAACCTGGCTGCCTGTGAGTTCGCGCCATCTGCCCCGATCAGCAGGCGGGCGGCGGCCGGGATCTCTTTTTTGCGAGATTTTAATACCACATTGACTTTTTCAGATCCGCAACCCTGCACTTCCAACCTGACCCCGGTCAGGATCTCAGCGCCGCTTTCCCGTGCTTTTTCCGCCAAACAGCAGTCAAAGGCGGGGCGATCGATTACCAGGCCGTACGCCTTTTTGCCCCTGAAGACAAGCTTTTCCCCGCCCGGTGAGTGGACGAAAGCGCCGTGGATCTCATTCAGTACGATGTCCCGTTGGATCCCGGCTGTTTTCAGAGTCCGCGGGCTTACCAGCCCCGCGCACTGCATTGGTTCGCCAATATGCCGGTGCTCCTCTGCCACCAGTACTTTATAGCCGCTGCCGGCGATAAATTCGGCGGTCCTGCACCCTGCGGGCCCGCCTCCTGCTATAAAAACATCGTATTTCATTAAAAAGAAACTCCTTTTCCCATATAATCCCATCATTAATATAATTTGATAGAGTTTATACATTTCCTTTTCTTATAAAAAAATATATTACACAATATTCCTTATTAAACGACAAGATTGGCTTTTAAGAAACCGCCGGTTCAAGCCGGCGGTTTGAGGGGGCAAATGAAAGCATTTGGGACAGGTAAATGCTTTCATTTGCCTGTCCCAAACATATGCTCATTGGAAAAATTTATTTCCATGGCAAGTTATTCATGGCAATGTCCGATAGGATGCCAAAAAGTGACAGTGAGAAAACTCACTGTCACAGTCATTATGGCTCCTTTAGGATCTGCTTCTCCTGCTCTTTGAAAGTTTGAATAACCTTCTCATTTCCTGGCGGGTCCTGGACGGGAGGGTTCTCCACGGCAAAATACTTCACAGCCCCGGCATATATAGCCCAGGCCAGCTTGCTCTGGTAGATCGGGTCCAGCAGCAGCTTTTCCTCGGCTTCATTTGAAATATACCCTGCCTCCACTACCACCGCGGCCATTGACGTGTTTCTGGTAATGTAGTAATCCACCTCCGCCGGCTGGCGCCCAGTGTTTTTTAAAACCTGGGAGATCTCTGACTGGATGTGCCGGCCGGCTTTGCCGCCCTGGATTGCCCCCGGCTGGTAATAAACCCGGGCGCCGCTGCGGCTGGCGTCAGGAAAACTGTTCACATGAACGCTGATATATAGGTCAGCCCTGTTATCATTGGCGACGGCTACCCGCCTTTCCAGGTCCTCCCTCTTTTTTGCCGTCAATCCGGCTGTGGCCGGATCACTGAGGTCGCCGTCTGTTTCTCTGGTCATCAGGACCATGGCGCCGGCCCGGGCCAGGTTGTCCGCCAGCAGCTTGCTCACAGCAAGGGTAATTTCCTTTTCCTGTACCCCGCTTTTCCCGACTACACCCGGCTCAACACCGCCGTGGCCGGGGTCCACCACGATCACCCTGCTTGCCAGCGCCTGAGACATAGCTTCGACAGCCTGCCTTTCAGCCCTGTCACTCTGGACTCCGGTCAGATAGAAAGAGAGGAAAACCAGGAGCACCAGGGCAACCAGGTAACGTTTCCTGATTTTTATCGTTTTTAAAATAACGGGAGACAAAAAAACTCCTCCTTTCTGTTTCTTTCATGTGCCAGGAAAATAAGCTTGATGTAAGCTTGTCCCATATCTCCTGGCCGGAAATATTCTTCCTTATTATGGTATGACCGTTGCCGTGATTATATGAAAATATTTACATTATTTTAATACTGCCGGGGTTATAAAAGCCTCGACATAGGCCGCCACAAGAAAAATAGGTATTAAAACCGCCGTGATCACCAGGCGGAGCCCTTTCTTGTACTGGGTCATCTGCTCAGCGGGCAGCAGTACAAGCTTTAACCCGAGCGCCCCGGCCAGAAAAAGCCCGGTCAGTTCAAAAACGCCGTGGGTCATAATCCCGGCCGCCAGCCATTTGACTGCGTATCCGTTCATTCTCAGCAAATTTAATATAGAGCCGATGATTAAGCCGTTTAAAAGCAGCAATATTGCCACGGAAATGCCTCTGGTGCGCCGGGCCAGCGCTATCGTGATCAGGACCGCCGTAATATTTTTGATAAAAATCGAAGCTGCGACGGCTGCGCCGGATCCTCCCATTGCCTCTGCCATCACGTTTACTCCGCCGATCGCCGGCTTCAGCAGCAAATCGTAGGCCGGAAGCGCAATAACAGGTCCAAGCAGACCTCCAACCAGGACCGCGACGACGAAAACAGCGAGGGATAAAAGAAAAAGCCTGGCGCTGCTGCAAGACCTTTTCCGTATGGATAATAATTTCGCATCCAGAATCCTGTAGAGTAATATCATCGATACCGCACACCTTTTCGTGCAATATAGTCCATCCTGTATCTTTAAGACAGAATTATTATTACACTATATGGCCGCGATATACATTTTATGCCAGAGGAAATTGGGGCAAAACCTATATACTGGCTTTCCTATGGGGTAGGGCAATGTCCACGATGGGGTAATCAAAGTTATAAAATATATAAAACAAAATATAGATATTTTTTACAATAATGTATAATGGCTACATAAACATAAACTAATCAGGTGGTATTATGACTGGCGCAACACATATTTTAGCGGCTGCCGCGCTCTATCAAAGGGGCGGGCTTAAAACGCCATACTTATTTGTATTTGCTTTCTTGTCACACTTTCTGCTGGACGCGGTGCCTCATTTTGATATGGAACTGCAGTGGAATTATATTCCGGTGGCGTGTGCCGGAGCTTATCTTTTGATAGTCGGAAAATGGCAGGGAGACTATAAAGTTTTAATCGCCGGGCTGCTCGGGGCTCTGCCTGATATATTCCTGGTATTACAACCCGGCTCTAACTTCTCTGTATTCCATAACTTATTTCACTTTAAAAAGCTTTACCCGGTTTCCAAAACTCTTCTAACTGCGGAGATGGCATTCCTGATAATCTGCGTTATAACGTTGCTCTACAAAAAACACCGGGTCCTAAAATAAAAAACCCGTCGTGAGCAGGGTCGGCTGAAGCCGACCCTGCATTCCCACGTCTCACGTCCCATTTCTCACGCCCCTATTGAGCAGCTGGTTTCAACAACATAGACATTACCATGGACGTTGCAGGATGAATTTGTCGACAACCGGAGGAATGTCCCTGCTTTACCTGGTCCTGACAGTCCTGTCCAAATCTAATTTTGATTTAACGCTACCTTCTATGTAATTATTCTGGACATAAATATTTTCACCAAGTAAACCTCCGTTGGTGCGGAAAACATTAATCCCGGTCATGGTGGTCGGGTATTCCTGGTCATCACCAATGGTATTCTTCCTGATAGTAATATTGTCCACTAATGCCTGCGGGCCGTCCGCCACAATTCGTATACCTACCTGCCATTTCCCCTCGATCCCCACATTCGCAATAATATTTTCTTCAATTACAGTGTCTTTATATACGGCGTCAATGGCATTTAACTCTATTCCCTTGGTTCCGGTATTCTTAACCGTGTTATTCTTGACGATACTGCCGCTGCAGATGTGGATACCTTCTTTCGAATCACCGGCCAAATCACTTCTATATCCTGTCCGGTCAATGGTATTGCCCTCAATTATCGCGCCCGACCAGCATTCAATGCCGTTTTCACCTATATTGGCCAGGGTATTGCCACGGATGGTAAAGCTGCGCGGTGGTGCGTCCGAGGAATCGATCAGTATCCCGTTGCAGCCTAACGCCTCCCCGCTGTCGTTAATCGCGCCGGTATTATATATATTGTTGTTCTCGATCAGCACATTGCGGTTGCCATTGCCAAAACACTGGATGGCCCTGTATCTGGTGTCAAACAGGTGGTTATCAGAAACGGTGATGTCTTTGACCCCGGCCATGAATACACAGGCATGGCCATATACCCTGGAAATAGAGTTCCTATACACCTGAATCCTGCCGGCGCCGCCGCCCAGGTACAGGCCATTTCCCTCATACCCGGCGTGCTCTATTCTGCTGGAGCCAATATCAGATAGAATATTGTCCCGGATTATGATATTTTCAATGCCGGGATTTGAAAACAGGATCCCGATACTCCCTGTATTACAAACCTTACAGCTTTCAATCGTTATATTTTTATTGGCTGTCACAGCCAGTATCCCGTAACCGGTTATTCCTTTATTCCCGTCCAGTGTCAGGCCTCTCACGATTAAATCACTTGCGCCGTCATCCAACCTCAGTATATGAGTATTATTGATATTTTTAATTACGGTAACATTTATGCCTGAACCAATCAGGCTTACTTTGTCTCTCACTGTGATCTGGTCTTTTGTAATATATGTTCCAGGGGGAAAAACCACTGTGCCGCCGCCAGGGCTCAGGGAATCAACCGCATTCTGCAGGGCTGCCGTATCGTCAGTTTCCCCGTCGCCTTTGGCCCCAAATTCCTTGACGTTGATTATTGAAACAACGGCAGCCCGGGTAATATTATCACTGCCGGCCTTGTAGCCGGCCCCCTGCTCCCTGACAATACATCCGGAAGACTTCATAGCAAACAGGGGCAGGGATATTATTGTCACCAGCAATACAGCCAATAAAGACAGCCTCACCTTACTCATCAACTAATCCCCCAAAGATTTATTTATGCCTTCGACCCCTGGTCTCCTACACCATAAACTTTAAAAAACGCTTTAACCAGGACAACAAATATATAACCGTGAGTTATTATATATGCGAATATCACGCCATTCAGACTATATCTAACTGTGATGGTCGCGTTTAACACAAGAGCAATTATGGCTCCGGAAACAGCTGGAAAGTACAATTTCTTCTCATGCCCTGTCGAATATAATACACTGGAACAAAAACATTCAAAGCCAAAGAATAAAGCAGCGCCGGCTATTATTAATATGTAACTTGACCACTGCCAATAACTATGAAACATTAACCGTAACAATAAAACAATTAAAGGAAAGCTCAGAGTGCAGAACAGAAAGTAGATCTTCGTAAATTTTATGATTTTTTCTTTAATATATATGTGAAAACTCTCAATTCCTGAAATATATTGCGCGGCAATAGAAGGATACCAGGCTTCTACCACAGAATTGGGGATAAAAATAAACGCATTATAGATCATCAGAGCCAGGCTGAAAACAGCTACGCCTTCTATGCCGGACGGACTCGCCTGTAAAAAATATACCTCCATCCTTTTCCAGACAAATACATCTATAAAACTGATCAGGCCTATGGAGTATATGGCAGGAAAGTAACTTTTTATATAAATGTCTTTTGATATTGTTATTCTACAGGTATAAAAAAAGAGTAATATGATCAACAACATACAGGTGGCGCTGATAATTTCAACCAGCACCAGGTTTGACCAGCCTAGTACGTTGTTATCCTTATTTAACCAGACATATATTAAATTGATACACAATACAGCGGCGCCGGCAAACTCAGAGATCATGATGATATAAAACATCATCTTTTTTTTGATCAGCGCGGATGTTATTTGGTATCCGGCCAATGCTAAAACCATCGCTATTAATAATATCAATCCGTCCTGGTACGGCGTAAAAATTTTTATAACAATAAAGCCAACGGCAGCAATTAAAAATGAGTGCAGTACAAGCGCCGGCAGGGGCACGTTATCCTGGCTGCGCATGATCACCTGCGGCGCCCCCAGTACGGAAACCTGTATAATTATTCCCGCGGTCGCGATAACCAGGCTGTAGTAGCCGTACTGGTCTACCGTCAGCAGCAGCGGCAGCGCCAACCCCCAGACGCTTTTGGCGCCGACCCTGACGCCGGACGCCACAATATTGGACAGCGCCGCGTTGTTTATAAAACTGCCGGTGATTTGGTTCATGAAGATCTATTCTTATAGGCCCAGTATGAACCGTTGCTGTATATGGCATTTACCTGGTCGGGGTTCTGGCTGATCCAACCTGCTATCTTATCAAAACCATAAGCATATTCCATGTAATTGTGAGACTGGATACTGTCAGCGATAAATGTGACACTACCGGGATCAACTTTTAAATTATCCTCTCCGAATTGGGGAGCGTAAAGCAATAACGGCGTGTAAATATTCACGGGTTCGTGGTACCACACATATGACGGGAATTGATAGGCAAACGATACACTGGGATCAACGATGCCGGCTAGAAACTTTGATCCTTTTAGTTCGGATTCCAGGGTCTGCTCGTACGAATAAGTGCCGTACCGGGCCGGGAAAAACAGTACAGTTAATAATACGACCAGGGCAACCACAGCCGGCGATCGTGAAAAACGGCTAATGAAAAGGAAAACTATGATAACGGTGGCATAAAGATATATCCTGTAGTGCATTTCTGTGCCGTATTTATACATAATTAAAATTCCTACCCCGATTAACCACATTATTGAACAGTAAAAGTATATAATTTTCTCTTTTGATAGTTTTTTATGCTCTTTAATAAAATAAAAGATTGTAGTTAACATCATGAGCAGAAAAGACGCCGGGAAAATCATTTTGGCGTAGTGACATATAACTTTGGAAAGGCTGCTGGCCGCTGAGTTGCTGAAGTCACTGCTTTCCCAGAAAGTATTGAAATCAAACTGCAGCAGCTTGCCGACAAATTCATGGACACCGATATTAAACACGTGGAGCGATATATAGCTGTAATAAAACATAAACAAGACAAATGAAGCCAACGCCATTGTACGGACACGCTTCCTGAACACAGCTACAAAAATAATGCTTAAAACGGCTGAAAAAGCTGTGAGTGAATGGGTGATGATTAACGAAATAATTGTAACGAAGAAGATCAAACTGTGCCGTACCGTGATCTTATTTGAAAAAATAACGGATAAAACGATCAGGTACATTAACATGGCTATAGCCTGGGCACCGTAATAATACTGGCCTATCCACTGAGCGACCAGGATCAGCCATGCCGCTAACAGCCACTGCCTTAAGCTGAAATTCAAATTTTTTGCTATCACGTATGTCTCCAAAGTGAAGATTATCACCCAGAGCAGCGGTATATATTTCAATAGAAAATCCAGGCTCACCCCGCTTACCAGGATATTCACTGCAGAAAAGAGGTGCAGGCCAGGCCAATAATGATAGGTTATTAAAGGGAGCTCGCTCTGCATGTTGATGTGGTGGGACTGCAGGATCGTCTGCACTTCTCCGGCCGGGTAGTACGATACATAGAACGGCGCGTTCTCTTGCAGAAGGACAGGGATGGAGAGCAGCATTATACCCAGCAGCATAACTGCCGGCAGGGAAAGGGCGGCTGTATTGTAAGAGTCAAAATACCACAGGGCCACCAGAGTCGCTATAACCAGGGCTAAACCGATCCAGTACAGCGGATTCAGGCAGTTCAAGAAACTGATAAAATTGGCGTCGCTTATTACAGCCGCACTGCTTGAAAAGGTACCCAGCAGAAAGAAGGAAAAACTCAACAGCAGGGCCGTTGACACAATCGCCGCCATTCTTCTTTGCTTAAGTCTGAAAGCAAATGTATCGTTCATTACCACAACTCCTATTCACATAATATTTTTGTATACCCTGGCAAGGCATTTTGCCGCGTTCCCCCAGCTCATTTGACTCACAAAATCCATATCCGGCTCAGCCTCAGATCCTCCGGCCAAAACTATCTTGCTTTTTATCTCCTGCCAGTTAGAAGTATCAAGCAGCATAACGTTTGGGATTGTTTCGGTAAAGGGATTCCTTACACAAACACATTTCAGCCCGAAGGAGTACGCCTCCAATAACGAGATGGGAACTCCCTCAAAAATTGAGGGGAGCACAAAAATATCAGCTTCGCCGAGCAGCCTGTAAACTTCGCCGCGCGGCTGCCAACCCCAAAATTTTATTCTGTCGCCGCGTTCACTTTCTCCGGCCTGGCTCTCCAGGCGGGATCTTTCAGGTCCTTCACCCACTATCCAGAGCTCGCATGCAGGATCTTCAAGTTTAATAAAGGAATTTATCAATTCTTTAACATTTTTCTCAGGGGACAGCCGGCCGGTAAATATAACAATTTTTTTATCCTGTTTATGGTCTTTTCTTGCCTCTTTTATCTTTTCTACAACATGCCTGCTGATAAAACCGTTGCCCACAACGTCCAACCTGACCTTTTCCGTTGAACAAAATTTTTTGTGGTAGGCGTAAGAATCCTCCGATAAAACTATCACACCGGCGCGGCAGTATGCGAGGAGGCTCCATGTCAGCCGCATAACCGGCCGCATGAAGACAGGATACTTTTTAAAATCAAGATATCCGTGAAAGGTCACAACTATGTTTATCCTCAAAAACAGCGCCATCAGCGCGGGCAACAGCGCCATTTCCATGTAGTGCACGTGCACGATCCCGGCCTTAATCTGCCTCTGTTTAATAAGCAGGTAACCCAGTGCCGTTAAATGGAATGAAATAAGGTATAAAAACGGCAAATTAACCAGGGGTATATTCACCGTGTCAATACCTGGTGGCCTGTCCGACGACTTGCCGGTTAAAAG
>JAQVXL010000084.1 GCA_028709235.1 Desulfotomaculaceae bacterium | reverse complement strand
CCCGTTTAAAGAAGAAACCGGAGGTCTATCATGGCAATTGGGATTAGCGGACGTACAAAAGTATGCGGTATTTTTGGTTGCCCGGTGGAACACACTTTTTCACCGGCTTTACATAACGCGGCTTTTGCCACCACCGGGTTGGATTATGTCTATGTACCTTTCGAAGTAGCGCCGTGCTCTTTAGCCGCGGCGGTAGAAGCAATCAGAGCCCTGGATTTGGTCGGGGTGAATGTGACGGTTCCCCACAAAGAAGCTGTGCTTCCTCTGCTGGACGGGCTTTCGGAAGAAGCGGCCAGGATTGGCGCTGTTAATACCATAGTTAACCGCGAGGGGTATCTTTACGGCGATAATACCGACGGAAAAGGATACTTAAAGGCTTTGCGGGAGGCTGGCTTTGCTCCCGCCGGCAGGACGGTACTGTTTCTGGGCGCCGGCGGTTCGGCGCGCGCCGTGGCGGTGCAACTGGCGCTGGCCGGGGCAAGCAAACTGGTCTTTACCAACCGCACTGAGGCCAGAGCTGCCGATTTGGCCCGGTTTATCGCTGAGAAAACCGGGATCCAGGTGGATCTGGTGACCTGGCCGGAACAAGCCGGTGATAAATTACCCACAAAGACGCTGGCGGATGCCGATCTGGTGGTGCAGGCCACTTCCCTGGGTATGAGTCCTAAAGTCTATGAGACTGTGCCGTTGCCTTTTGCCAGCTTCAGGCCGGGACAGGTGGCCTCGGATCTGGTGTACAATCCGGTCGAAACACTATTTTTAAAGAAAGCTAGACTAGCCGGGGCTGTTACTGTCAGCGGCTTGGGCATGCTCCTGCACCAGGGGGCCCTGGCTTTCGAGTTGTGGACGGGCATCCCGGCGCCCCTGGCCGTAATGCGGGAAGTACTAAAAAAAGAATTGTTTAAAAGCAGGTAAGGCATACAATTATATAACAGGCCGGACAAATGCGGCCTGATGGTTTTATTGAAGGGAGGAAAATATGCTCAGGTACCTTACCGCAGGAGAGTCCCACGGGCAGGCTTTGGTTGCTGTGATAGAGGGTCTGCCGGCCGGGTTGGCCCTTACCGCCGCATATATTAACACACAGCTGGTCCGCCGCCAGGGCGGGTATGGCCGCGGCGCCAGGATGAATATAGAGGCCGACGCGGCGCGTTTATTGTCCGGCGTGCGGGGCGGTACTACCCTGGGCAGCCCGGTGGCGTTATTAATTGAAAATAAGGATTGGGCCAACTGGTCGCAGGTCATGTCGGCGGAGCAGGACGCACAGGTGGAAGAACGAGTGGTGACGAAGCCCCGCCCCGGGCATGCCGACCTGGCCGGGGTTTTAAAATATGGTCACAGGGATATCAGAAACGTGCTGGAGCGTTCCAGCGCCCGGGAGACCGCAGCCAGAGTGGCGGTCGGTACTGTTGCCCGGAAGCTTCTTGCTGAGCTGGGTATGGAGATAACAGGGCATGTGGTGCAAATCGGCAGTGTTGCCGCCGTTGTTGGCGAACTAAGCCTGGCAGAGCTAAAAGAACGTGCTGCCGCGTCCCAGCTCCTGTGCGCTGATCACAGGGCTGAACAGGAAATGATTGCGGCTATAGATCAGGCCAGGAATGACGGGGATTCAATTGGCGGCGTCTTCGAAATCAGGGTAGTCGGTGTGCCCCCCGGTCTGGGCAGCCATGTCCACTGGGATCGTAAGCTTGACGCCCGGCTGGCTGCGGCGCTGATGAGCATCCAGGCCGTGAAGGGCGTTGAGGTCGGGCTGGGCTTTGCTGCTGCAGCCAGAGCAGGCTCGCAGGTACAGGACGAGATATTTTACGAAAATGACAGGGGATTCTATCGGAACACCAACCGGGCCGGCGGCATTGAGGGCGGCATGAGCAACGGTGAGGAAATAGCGCTGCGCGCGGCAATGAAACCCATACCCACCCTTTACCGCCCACTGCAGAGTGTTGATCTGGTCAGCAAAAAACCTTTTGCTGCTTCGGTAGAGCGCTCGGACGTGTGTGCCGTGCCAGCCGCCTGCGTGGTAGGGGAAGCGGTAACAGCCTGGGAGTTGGCCTGTGCCTGTATGGAAAAATTCGGCGGGGACAGCATGGATGAGCTGCGGCGGCATAAGGACAGCTATCTGGTCGCTTTGAGGCAGGTTTAGTTTTATGAAGAATATTGTTATTATCGGCTTTATGGCCACCGGCAAGTCCACTGTTGGGCGACGTCTGGCGCAGCGCCTGAAACGCCCCTTTATAGATACGGATAAGGAAATTGAGGCGATTACCGGGAAGACTGTGGCTCAGATCTTTGCCAGGGATGGGGAAAAGCGCTTTCGTTCCGAAGAAAACCTGCTGGTTAAAAAACTTGTTTTAAAAGAAGGACTGGTTATTGCCACCGGCGGCGGCATAGTGTTGAATCCGGAAAATTTCAGGCTATTTCAGAGAAACGATATATTGATCGCTCTAACCGCTGCGCCTGATGTTATATACCAGCGGGTTAAGGGCAAAAGACACCGTCCCCTGCTGGCCGGAGGTGACCTCAGGGAAAATATAGAGACGCTGCTGCAAGATCGCGAGAGCATTTATAAGGAAGCGGACTTAACCGTAGATACCGGACTCTACAGTGTTAACGAGACTGTGGAGCAGATCATTTCTTACCTCGCTGAAAGGAAATCTCTTTGATGATCACTGTAGGAGTAGACCTGGGCGCCCGCAGCTATAATATTTACATCGGGAGCGGGATTCTTGGCCGGCTGGGCAGTTGGGTGAGAGAGAGCTCTGCCGGCGATAAAGCGTTGCTTGTTTCCAACCGTAAAGTTTTTGCCTTGTATGGCGAAACAGTGAGTAATAGCCTGGCTGAGCATGGTTATCAAGCTATTCCGGCGGAAATGGGCGATGGCGAGGAATATAAGAACCTGGCCACACTGGAAAAGCTGTTCGATTTGGCCTTTACCCGGGGCCTGGACCGGCGCTGCCCTGTGATTGCACTGGGTGGCGGGGTGGTGGGTGACGCTGCCGGGTTGGCCGCGGCTACCTACCTGAGAGGGGTGCCTTTCGTACAGGTTCCGACGACACTACTGGCCCAGGTGGACAGTAGCGTCGGAGGCAAGGTGGCGGTAAACCGTCCCGGGGGTAAAAACATCGTCGGTGCTTTTTACCAGCCGGAACTGGTTGCAGCGGACATGCTAACCCTGCAGACGCTCCCCCGGCGAGAGATAAAATGCGGCCTGGCTGAATTAATCAAGTACGGTGTAATATGCGACGCCGGCTTTTTTAGCTGGCTGGAAGAAAACATTGACAAGGTGCTGTCCCTGGACGAGGGTGCGCTGGCGTACGCTGTGGCGGTTGCCTGCAGGAGCAAGGCGCGGGTGGTGGAAGCGGACGAAACTGAACAGGGCCAACGTGCTATCTTGAATTTCGGCCATACGGCCGGGCATGCGGTGGAGGTTTTGAGCGGATACGGGGTGTTTTGTCACGGGGAAGCCGTGGCTGCCGGCATGGCGTCGGCTGCGAGGCTGGCCGCGGCCATGGGGCTGCTGCCGGCGGCACAGGTACGTCGTATCGTTTCTTTGCTCAGCCGGGCTGGCCTGCCTGTGTCGCTGCCGCCGTCTTTAGACAGCGGGGATATGATTGCGGCCATGCGCCAAGACAAAAAGGCGCGCGCCGGCAGGCTCACTTTTGTCCTGCCGCTGGCCATCGGCAGCGTAAAATTATTTGACGATCTGCCTGAAGAGCTGGTCCGGGAGGCCCTTTTCCAGGAAAATAGTTGAAGCAATACCTCCATGTTTATAAGGGGGTATTTTTTTGTGCGACAGGCAGTTGCACCTGTTTCAAAAGTGTTTTCGGATAAACTCATGATAAAAAGGTTCGATGAGGGGGAAGCCATGTAAGTGGTTTCCCTACTCTGTTTTGATAAGAGAAAATATTTATAATAATTATACTATAGAAATATTTTCACATCTGCAGTATAATTCTTTACATGATAAGATTTTTATATGCATAATATAAGATATACTTATTGATTATGTGACAAGCATAATAGATTTTAATAATCAATCTGGACTATCACTAGAAGAGCGTGAATAAAAAACTTGGAACCACTGCGACATACCGGTATTTTATTTTACCGAGCTCTTAGGTTTGGCAATGGGCATTAACCCGGATAAACTTGGACTTAAAACACACTTTACCAATACGCAGAAAGTTTTAAACCAGTTTGGTTAATCAATACAATATGGGAGCGATGAAATATGGCTAAAAGGATTGGACTTTTCGTTTGCTGGTGCGGCTCTAATATCGGTGGTGTAGTCGATGTGCCTAAAGTTGTTGAGGGGGTGAAAAATTACCCAGGGGTTGCCCTCGCAACTGACTACAAGTACATGTGTTCAGAACCCGGACAGAATATGATCATAGAGGCGATTAAAGAACACAATCTGGACAGGGTGGTTGTGGCCTCTTGTACACCGAGGCTGCATGAACCTACCTTCCGCAATACAATCGCCAGGGCCGGATTGAATCCGTACATGTTTGAGATGGCAAACATCCGGGAGCAATGTTCCTGGGTTCACTCCAAAGACAAAGAAGGCGCTACAGAAAAAGCTATTGCCCTGGTAAAAAGAGCTCTGGCAAAGGTCTCCAAAGTGGAACCTCTGTTTGAATCACATATCCCGGTCACAAAAAAGGCGCTGGTTATCGGCGGCGGTATTGCCGGGTCACAGGTGGCTATAGATATAGCTGATAATGGTTACCCGGTTATTTTACTGGAGCGTGAGCCAACCATTGGCGGCAAGATGGTTAAATTGGACAAAACTTTTCCCACTATGGACTGCTCCGCCTGCATCAGTACACCTAAAATGGTTCAGGCTTCACAACATCCAAATATAACAATTATTACTTACGCCGAACTAGTTGACGTTAAAGGTTATATTGGTAATTTTGAAGTTACCATTAAACAGAAAACTCGTTATGTAGACCACAATACTTGTACGGGTTGTGGCTTATGTACTGAGAAATGCCCGACAAAGGTGCCAAGTTCTTATGAACTGGGTCTGGGCACAAGAAAAGCTATTTATATTGAATTTCCGCAGGCTGTGCCGAATAAACCGGTAATAGATCCGGAAAACTGCCGTTATTTAAAAACAGGGAAGTGCGGTATCTGCAAGAAAATTTGCCCTACCGGCGCGGTCGATTTCGAGCAGAAGGATGAATTAATCCAGGAAAAAGTAGGGGCTATAGTTGTTGCTACAGGTTATGACCTGTTCAAATGGGAGGAAGCATACGGAGAATATGGTTATGGCCGTTATAAGGATGTTATTACAGGGCTTCATTTTGAACGTCTCGTAAACGCATCAGGCCCAACAGGAGGAAAAATCAAACGCCCGTCTGACGGTAAGGAACCCAGGTCGGTTGTATTTATCAAGTGCGTGGGTTCCAGGGACGAAGCCAAAGGCAAGGAGTACTGTTCACGCGCCTGCTGCATGTACACGGCCAAGCACGCTCACCAGGTCATTGAAAAAATTGATGGAGGAAGCGCGTATGTCTTTTATATGGACGTGCGCACACCGGGCAAGGCTTATGATGAATTTTACCGGCGCACGGTCGAGGAAGGGGCGCAGTTTATTAGGGGCAGGGTCTCAAAAATATACCAGCAAGGCGACAAGCTGATCGTTATGGGCACTGATACCTTGTTAGGAAGACCGGTAACAGTCGAAGCAGATATGGTCGTGTTGGCCACAGCTATGGTTGCCAGTGAAGGCTCAGATAAAATTGCCCAGATGGTGGGAGTATCCATAGATAAAGACGGCTTCTTCACGGAGGCGCACCCTAAACTTAGACCCGTGGAAACGATGACCGGAGGCATATTCTTAGCCGGCGCCTGCCAGGGACCGAAGGATATCCCGGATACGGTATCCCAGGCCAGCGGCGCGGCGGTCAAAGTAGGCGCCCTGCTGAGCAATGACCAGATGGCCACTGACCCGATGATATGCCAGGTAGATGAAAAAATGTGTTCCGGTTGTCTTGTCTGCAAAGAAGTATGTCCATACAAGGCCATTGAAGAAAAAACCATTACCGAGCGAGTTGGCGGCAAACCTGTGGAACGGGTAGTTGCCAATGTGAATACTGCACTTTGTCAGGGTTGCGGCAACTGTACAGTGGCCTGCCGGGCCGGCGCCGCGAACCTGAAGGGATACACTAACCAACAAGTACTTGCGGAGGTGGAAGCACTATGTCGATAGCGAATGAGAATCAAACGAAGGATTTTGAACCAAAAATAATAGGTATTACCTGCAACTGGTGCACATATGCGGGAGCTGACCTGGCGGG
>JAQVXL010000031.1 GCA_028709235.1 Desulfotomaculaceae bacterium | reverse complement strand
CAGGGCCTGCCCGGCGGGAGCCATAACCGGCGAAAAGAAAGAACCGCATAAGATCGATACTGAACTGTGCATCAAGTGCGGCGGCTGTATCCAAAAATGTAAATTCGACGCCATCGTCAAGGCGTAATAGGCTTTATCTGCAAGAAGCAGCAGCCAGTAATTTGTGAAATTCACAAAAGAGCATGGCCTAATTGCTTAAAAGAGGGTAGAAGGCAGTATGAACACCTTTAGTAAATAGCGTTAGCTGACTTGATTATAGGGAGGAGTGAAATTTTATGGAAATGGTCAAATTGACCATTAACGGTATAGAAATTGAAGTCCCTGCCGGGACCACAATTCTAAAAGCCGCAGAACAAATGGGAATAAAAATACCTACGCTCTGCTTTTTGGAGGAACTTAGTTCCGTCGGCGCCTGCCGCATGTGTGTGGTCGAAGTAAAAGGCGCACGTGCCCTGGTAGCCTCCTGCGCTGCTGCCGTGGCACCTGGAATGGATGTACAGACACATTCGCCGGCTGTAATGGAAGCAAGGAAAATGATGCTCGATCTACTGGTCGCCAACCACCCGCTGGACTGCATGACCTGCGAAAAGATGGGTGACTGCAACCTTGCTGAACTGTGTTATGAATACGGCGTGAAGGAAAGCATATTCAAGGGTGATAAGCATCATTACCCAATCGAGATGAGCAATCCATTTATCGTCCGTGATATGAACAAGTGTATTTTGTGTGGCAGGTGCGTGCGGGCTTGCGCTGAGATCACCGGCCAGGATACTATAGATTTCATTTACAGGGGCTTCAACAGCAAAGTCGCGCCCTTTTATGATGAAGAACTGGTGGAATCCAACTGCGTTTACTGCGGTCAGTGCGTGTCGGTCTGCCCGACCGGCGCTTTGACCGAGAGACAGATGGCAGGTCAAGGACGCCGCTGGGAGATTACAAAAGTCAAGACTACCTGCCCCTTCTGCGGCACCGGCTGCAATTTTGACCTGAACGTTAAAGACGGCAAACTTATCGGCGTGACTTCCAACTCCAGCGCCCCGGTGAACGGCCGCGCCCTGTGCATCAAGGGTAGGTTTGGCTGGGATTTCGTTAATAACGAAAACCGTCTCACCACCCCGTTAATTAAAAAAGACGGCAAATTCGTGGAAACATCCTGGGAAGAAGCCTTGGATCTGATCGCCAAAAGCCTGAAGGAAATCAAAGAAAAGAACGGCCCCGATTCTTTCGCGGCTTTAAGTTCCGCCAGGTGTACCAACGAGGAAAACTACCTGGTGCAAAAATTTACCAGGGCGGTGATGGGCACTAATAACGTTGACCACTGTGCCCGTACCTGACACGCGCCTACTGTGGCCGGTTTGGCCCAATCATTCGGAAGCGGCGCGATGACCAACTCCATCAATGAAATTACCACTGACGCCCAGTTGATGATGCTGATAGGCACCAACACCACTGAGGCCCACCCGATTATCGGTTATAAAATGCGGCAGGCCAAGCGCAACGGCGCCAAGCTGATCGTTGTCGACCCGCGGCGCATTGACCTGGCGGAGGAAGCAGACTACTGGCTGCGCATTAACTCCGGTACCGACATTCCCTTTCTGAACGGTTTGATGCACATCATCATCAAGGAAGGACTCTATGACAAGAATTTCGTGGAGACGAGATGCGAGAATTTTGAAGCACTAGAGTCCACCGTCAAAAACTACACCCCCGATTATGTTTCCAAGCTGACCGGTATATCCGAAGATGACCTTTACGCTGTGGCACGCCTGTACGCCACCACGGACCGGGCTATGCTCTTCTATACGCTGGGTATAACTGAACATATCTGCGGCACACAAAACGTTATGAGCTGCGCCAACCTGGCCATGCTCACCGGCCATTTGGGAAGGCCAGGCACGGGTGTGAACCCGATCCGGGGCCAGAACAACGTGCAGGGCGCCTGCGACATGGGTGCTTTGCCGAACGTCTACTCCGGCTACCAGCCTGTTATAAACACCGATGTCCGTAAGAAATTTGAACAGGCCTGGGGCGTTTCCCTGCCGGATAAAGTCGGCCTGATGATCCCGCAGATGTTTGATGCGGCCAACAGCGGCGAAGTCAAAGCCATGTATATTCTCGGTGAAAACCCGGTGCTGACTGACCCGAACAGCAACCATATCCGTAAAGGCCTGGAGAAACTGGACTTCCTGGTTGTGCATGAGCTCTTCCTGACCGAAACGGCCGAATACGCGGATGTAATCCTGCCGGCTGCCAGCTTTGCGGAAACAAACGGCACCTTTACCAGCACCGAGCGCCGCGTGCAGAGAGTGCGCGAGGCCATTAAGCCGGTACCCGGCCGGGCTAACTGGCAGGCGATCATGGCCATGAGTGACGCGATGGGATACCCGATGGAATACAAGGATCCCGAAGATGTATGGAATGAAATGGCTTCCCTCTCCCCGTCTATGGCCGGTATCAACTACGAAAGGCTGGAGGAGAAGGGAATGCAGTGGCCCTGCCCGTCCCTCGAACACCCGGGCACACCATGCCTGCACGGCACGACGTTCTCCCGCGGCAAAGGTCTCTTCCAGGCCATCGACCATATTCCGCCCCATGAAATGCCCGACGAAGAATATCCGTTCCTGCTCAATACAGGCAGGATCCTCCAACACTATAACGTTACTACACCTTACTCCATGGGCATTCAAAGCATGTGGTCGGAAGAGAATTCCGAGGTGAACCCCGATGATGCATGCAAGCTCGGTGTGGAAAACGGTGACATGATTAAAGTCACCTCCAGGCGCGGCTCGATAAACGCCAGAGCCAAAGTCACCGACAGGGTACCGCCCGGCATGATCTGGATGTCGTTCCACTACACGGCGAGCCCGACCAACGCCATCACCAGCGATGGTCTGGATCCGATTACCAAGACCGGCGAGTATAAGGTCGCCGCAGTGAGAATAGAAAAAGCTTAGGGGGGTTTTTAAATGAGGAAGGTGCCTGTGACCGAAGCGGCCGGCATGGTCCTCTGCCACGACATTACCAGAATAATACCTGGCCGTGAAAAAGGCCGCGCTTTCCGCAGGGGACAGGTCATCACTCCTGGAGATATCCCGACCCTCCTGGATTTGGGTAAAGAACATATCTATGTATGGGAAACTGGAGACAGTTTGATCCATGAAGACGAAGCTGCTTTGAGCCTGGCCCGGCATGCCGCCGGGCCAGGCCTGCAGTGGGATCAACCCAACCAGGGCCGGGTCAACCTGCGGGCTGTACATGATGGCCTCCTTAAAATTGACGTAGACCGGCTGAACAGGCTTAATAACCTGGAAGACGTGATCATGGCAACCGCGCATAATAACCGGAACGTAACTAAAGGTCAGATTGTCGCCGGGACCAGGGTGACCCCTCTGGCAATCCGCCGTGACCTCCTGGAGGAAGCCGAAGGGATTTGCAGCCAAACTAAGCCCCTGCTCACTGTAAAACCGTATCAGCCTCTCTGGCTTGGGGTGGTGACCACAGGCAGTGAGGTTTATTCGGGTCGCATTCAGGACGGTTTTTGTAGTATAATAAAGCAAAAAACAGCACCCTTTGGGGCCAGGGTCCTGGGCCAGGTGATCGTGCCGGACGACCCGTTTATGATTTCCAAGGAAATTCACCAGTTTGTCGCCGAGGGGGCGGAACTGGTGTTGGTTACAGGTGGCATGTCGGTCGATCCAGATGATGTTACCCCCATAGGCATCAGGGCAACCGGGGCGGAGGTCGTATCTTACGGAGCGCCGTCCCTGCCTGGTTCCATGTTTATGATGGCTTACCTGGGACACGTCCCGGTGTGCGGTTTGCCAGGCTGTGTAATGTTTAACAGCGTGACCATTCTTGACCTAATCCTGCCGCGCATTTTCGCGGGAGAGCGCGTCAGCCGGCCGGAAATTGTGGCACTGGGACACGGCGGGCTGTGTGGAGAGTGCCCGGAATGTCATTATCCGGCATGTTCATTTGGTAAATCATAAGAGAAGTTAGGTGGAGGGAAGTAACCTGGTGTTGGAGAACGTAAAGCTGGAAGAGGCAGAGGAACTGATTTTTAATCGAATCGCCCATTTGCCTGCTGAGTCCGTTCCTTTGCTGAGCGCGTCAGGCCGTTTTATTTACCGGGATGTGTATGCCCCCCATGACTTGCCGACCTGCAACAAGTCAGCGGTGGACGGCTTCGCGGTGTCTGCAGATAAGGAGATAAAAAACCATAGTTACAGGATAATAGAAATATTAAAACCCGGAGTAATGCCGGGTTTCGAACTAACTCCCGGTCAGGCCGCCGGAGTTGTAACAGGCGGTCCGGTGCCGGATGGAACTGGTTCAGTGATCCCGCAAGAGATAACCCGACTGGAGGGGGATCTCCTTAAATTTGCGGGAGACGCGGCGCTTGGCGAAAATATACGGCCCCAGGGAGAGGATTTTAAGGCCGGTGATTTGCTGGCACGGCGAGGCACAGCCTTAAACCCGGGAGCAATTGGTGTATTGGCGGCGTTTGGGATGAGTGAAGTTGCAGTGTTCAGGCGTCCCAGGGTAGCTGTTTTAGGATTGGGACAGGGTATCGTTCCCTGCCAGACAAAGCCACTTCCCGGCCAGATCAGGGACAGCAACGGACCTTTTCTCGCTGCTCTTGCCATGCGTAACGGGGCACAGGTTACGGGTGTTGAACTTGCCGGTGACGGTGACCTGTCGAAAATTAAAAATATGCTGGAAAAGCTGCTCCGCCAGGCTGACATTGTACTTACAACAGGCGGGACCGCCAAAGGGGAATGCGACCAGGCCCTTTGGGCTGTAAGACAAACCGGCGCAAAGCTTCTTTTTTGGGAAATACAGATTAAGCCTGGCAGCCACAGCGGCGCGGCGGTCTATGACGATAAACTGATTATCTCTCTTTCCGGCAATCCGGCGGCTTGCGCGGCAGGCTACCACCTGCTGGCAGCTCCCGTTTTACGCGTTATGCAAGGCCAAGGTTTTGCTCCAGAGCGGGTTGCCGCCGTATGCGCCAGTGCTTTTCCGAAAAGAGGAGGCCCCCGCCGCTTTATACAGGCAAATCTGGAAGCCTGTCAGGAAGGTTTAATGGTATCTATTCTGTCCGGACAGAAATCCAGTATGCTGCGCGGCCTTCTTAACAACGGCAACGCGCTGATCGACCTTCCTGCGGGCCAGCCCCCGTTGGAAAAAGGCGTCGAGGTGTCGGTTATAGTTCTTGACTCTAGTAGATAATAGGAATAAATAAAAATGAAAAAAGTTCATTATCGTTCAAATATTAATGAACATAGCCCGAAATTGCCTTTGTTTTGTGAGAAACAGCGGCAAACAGTAATAAGCAACCTGGCCGAAAAGGCTCTTGATCAGGGTGCTTCCGAAGAAGAAGCAATCGGTTTATTCCTCTGGCAGTCGAAAGACCCCGCTGACCAGAATGAACTGGTGCTGTTTCACGCTTTTTACTTGATGCATCAAAGCAGCCGTAACATGAAGATAGAAAATAAAGATGAAGCTTTTGACATTCTCGGGGCTCCATGCAAATTTATTTTTCTGGCGGAAAAAGAGATATTAAAAGAAGTGAAACTGCTGTATTGGAAACAGTTTAATGATTTGTCTTGTGATTGGAAGATATTTCTAAAGAAATCCTATGAAATGGGCAGGAAGAAAAGCGCGTTCGATTATTTAGTGTCTATATTATAAATCTAAGAAACGCTATAATAAATCTTATATATAATAAGTTTCCTGAAAAACTGTAAAGCGGACATATTCCATAGCTCTAAAATGGCTATGGAATATGTCCGCTTTTTTCATACGTAAGCCACGATATTACCCAGTTCAGTTAAATCATAATCACCCACACCCTCCAGTTCATTTTTAAATTCTTGTGACTGAAGGATTTCAATAACTGCCTGAAATGGGGGCAGGTCGATGTCATCCTTTAATATAACCAGTTCATAGCGTTCCTTCTGCAGTGGCACAAATTCTATCCCCCGTACCTGAAGCGAGGCCTTTTCGTTTCCCAGCGCTACGTCAGCTTCTCCCCTTGAAACGGCGCTTGCTACAGCAAGGTGCGAATTTTCTTCCCTTTCATAGCCGTTTATTTGTTTCCTGTCTATTCCCTCCCGCCGCATCTTTTCATCCAGCAGTACTCTTGTGCCGCATCCTTTCTCCCGGTTGATGAACAAAACATCCGGCCTGATGAGATCCTGCCAGGTCATAATTGACTTGGGGTTGTTTTTGGCTACATAAAAACCCTGCATCCGGCAGGCCAGGTGGATTAACACGGCAGGGGTCCCGCAAAGTATATACCGGACATAAGTAAGATTGTAAACATCATTGTCTCCGTCCCAGAGATGGACGCTAACCAGGTGCGCCTTTTCCTGGTAAAGAGCCAGCAGGCCGTTAAAGCTCCCCACGTGGTGCCTGAGGGTATAGGTGCCGCCGGGGTGGCGTTCCAGGTGGCGGGCCAGGATGTCCAGTAAAACGTCCTGGCCGCAGATTACCAGTTTTGGGGATGAGGTAAACTGATCTGCTTCCAGCGGTGTTTTGATCTGTTGTGCTGGAAATGTATTCATTGCCGGCATGTTTGTCGACGCCATTTCTATTTTTTTGCCTTTTTTCTTGTAAATTTCCACATCCTGCGGGTCGATTCTGAGCTTGCGTCCTATCCGGTAAGCCGTAAGCTCTCCCCGCTTGATTAATTCGTATACTGTATTTTTGGCTATATTTAGTATGACTGCGACTTCTTCAGGAGTTAAAGAAGATCTGTCTTTCATGTTTTCACCCCCTAACTATTCTGATGTTTATTATATCTTATTTTTATTTGTTTGATAATAACCATTTGTAATGTTTAATATAGTTTTGCCAATATAGTATTTCGATAGACAGCCGACAGGGTTATATCTATTAAACCTGTCTGTCATATTGTTCCAGTCAAAGAATTTGTATCAAATAACATAATATAGGGCCACATAACATTAAAACAATAGCTTATCGTTTTTCTGTTGACTAACAACACAGCGGAAACTATCATTATAAGTATAAGTTTGGTGCATTTATATTTATTATTATACAAACCAGCATCGTCTTGCACTTGTTATAATTAATTTATGTTATGCTTTACACACTAGAGTGTAAATTGCCATTATGCCGGCCAACTTCAATGGAGGCATCCCCATAATAATAAATGGAGAGAGGGGTGGATTATGTCTTTAGCAATCAGGAGTAAGGGATGCCGGCAGGTTATGAGGTTGGGTAAATTATTGTAGATTAGTGTGCCAGGGTATTAAATATCTCCGGCAGAAAAGAAAGGACTGATTATTGATATGCGTACTTTAGTAGAAGATATAAATGCTGCAGTTGATTACCACGGTCATGCTTGTTCGGGAATCGTGCTGGGAGTAAGGATGGCGCGTCTGGCACTGGCCAGGTTGCATATTGACAAACCCCTCGAATATAGAGATTTAATTGTGTTTGTCGAGGTTGACCGTTGCTTGAGCGATGCTATTTGCGTGGTGACCGGCTGTACCATCGGCAAGCGGCGTATGAAGTTGGCCGACTACGGCAAGATGGCGGCTACATTTTATGATTTGGCCACAAAACAGGCGGTAAGAGCAGTGGTAACCGGTAATAAATTTCCGCCGGCAGGCGAAAATCCCGTTTTGTTCTGGAATAACATACCTGACGAGGACGTTTTCACTGTTGAGAATGTGTCCGTGGGACTACCTCCGGAAGATTTGCCTGGTTTGCCTACCCGCAAGATCAATTGCCAGAGTTGCGGTGAAAACATTTTGGACGGGCGGGAGAAAAAAGTTGCGGACAAGGTAGTTTGCTGCGCTTGCGCCGGAGAAGCTTATTATAAACGTTTATAATAAGCGCGGGGAAAACAATAATAGAATCATTCAGCGCAAGTATAATTGTGCTAATAGTTGATTGTTGTAAAGGAGTAAATATTTATGCCTGAAGAAATTATCATCAGACCTATCGGGGTGGTAAAATCTGATTATTTAGATGCGGGAACGATACAAGAACCACAACAAAAAGCTGTGATAGAAGTTTTTCCAAAATATGCAGACGCTCTTAGACAGATTGAAAAAAACTCACACCTCTGGGTATTAACCTGGTTTCACCTGGCCAGGCGTGACCGGCTTGTTGTATCGCCGTACCGGATGAATCCCAACTCTCCCGATTATGGGGTTTTCGCGCTGCGGACCCCGGTTCGCCCCAACCCTGTTGCGTTGATCCTGGTGGAATTGCACAAAATCGAAGGAATGTCTCTTTATGTTGCAGGATTGGACGCGGTAAACGGGACTCCTGTCATAGATATTAAGCCCTATTACGAAAATGACATAGTATTTTCCCCGCGTACACCAAATATTCAGCCCTCTAAACGGGAAATGCTGCAAGATATCTTTTTTCGACAAGCCGTCACCCATCACCAGGAAGAGTGTCCTTCTCTTCTTATGGCCGTGCGTATGGCGGTTATAGCCAGTGAGCGGTTTGGCAACCTCAACTCCCCGGATCTCCAGGTCACGGTTGAGGGTTCGCCGTGTCTGGCCGATACCATCCAGGGCCTGTCCAGGGCCAGATTGGCAAATCCGCCCCGTTTTGCATACCTGCCGGCAGATTTACCGGGACGCACTGTCTGGCGCCGCGGGAACGAAACGCTGAGTATTACGGCCAGTCGGAGAATAGACATGAGTGGTTTTTTAAGTCTGGCAGATGCCGATTTTTTTGACACTTCTATACAGAAGCAGTAAAATGCGCGTAAATAGATAAAAATTGCAATAATTCCCGCTATGAACACTATTTTGTTTTGATGTCCCACGATTGTACCCCTGAGTCTGTGACATGATGCTTGATGATATAAACAATGATAACAATAACAATTATCATAAGTAAACGATATTGACAAATACAACTGTCTGTCTTATTATGATTATTAGTAATAATGTGTAATGTTAAGTAGAGTATTGTAATGTCCCAAGCACTATTATATTTTTTTGCTGTGAAAGGCAGGTGACGTTTTCTATATAAATAATAAATATGTAGTACAGGAGAGGATAAAAAGGATGAAAAAAATATTAGCATTTTTTGTTCTTGCGTTATTTGTTATAGCATCTATTGCCGGCTGCGGCGGTACACAAGAACCGGCGAAGACCCAACCGGTTAACCTGAACATATCAGTGGCGGCCAGCCTGACGGACGCAGCGGGAGAATTAGAAACTCTTTATAAAACAAAAAACGCTGGCGTGACACTTACCAATAATTTCGCATCATCAGGAACCCTGCAAAAGCAAATTGAGGAGGGCGCTCCGGCAGACCTGTTCATATCCGCCGGCAAGTCACAGATGGATGCCCTGTCCCAAAAAGAACTGATTATTGAAGAATCACGCCAGGACTTGCTGGGCAACGAACTGGTGCTGATTGCAGGTAAGGATAGTAAAATTACGAAATTCGAAGACCTGACCGACGTGAGTGTCAGCACGATCAGTATCGGCACACCTGAAACAGTGCCGGCCGGCAGTTACGCCAAGGAAACCTTGACCAATCTTAATCTCTGGGAGCAGCTTGAGCCCAAAATGGTCCTGGCTAAAGACGTGCGCCAGGTGCTCACCTATGTTGAGACCGGCAATGTGGATGCTGGACTGGTTTACCGCACTGACGCCGCAACTAGCGATAAAGTAGAAATCATTGCGGCAGCACCTGCTGGTTCCAGTAAACCCATTGTTTATCCTATGGCTGTAATCAAGGATACTAAATACCAGAAAGAGGCAGAGGATTTTGCGGCATTCCTGACTACAGACGAAGCTGTAAAAATATTTGAGAAGTATGGCTTCAAAGTCCTCAAGTAGAAAATATGTTCTTACAGGAGATGGACTGGCACCCGGTCATCCTTTCTGTCCGGGTAGCCATAATTGCAACAATTCTTGTTAGTTGTTTGGGCGTGCCTCTAACCCGATTCATGGCCCGCAAGGAGTTTTATGGGAAGGATGTTGTGGAGGCGGTGATAACCCTGCCCTTGGTGTTGCCGCCTTCAGTTGTAGGTTACGGCTTGCTGATGCTGATCGGTAAGAATGGTTTACTCGGCAAGCATCTTGCTGATATGGGCATTACATTGGTGTTTACCTGGTATGCGGCTGTCTTTGCGGCTACCGTGGTGGCCTTCCCGCTGATGTACCAGAGCGCTAAAGCAGCTTTTATGAGCGTGGATCTGGACTTTGAAAAAGCGGCCAGGACCCTGGGGGCAAGTGAAGCGAGGATATTTTTTACGGTTACACTGCCCCTGGCCTGGCCGGGCATTCTGGCCGGGTTGGTACTAACCTTTGCCCGCGCCCTGGGCGAATTTGGCGCCACTCTAATGGTAGCCGGCAACATTCCGGGTCTGACCCAGACTATTCCGACTGCTATATATTTTGCGGTGGAATCAGGTAAGGACGTTTTAGCCAGGACTCTGGTCGTCATTATCACGGTATTTAGCTTCTGTGTCATATTCTGGGTAAACCGCTGGGCTAAGAAGCAGAAATATTAAGATATTAAAGGTGACATTATGTTGGAAGCAAGCTTGACTAAAAAATTATGGCATTTCACCCTGGAGGTACAATTGCAGGTGGATGATCAAATTCTTGTTCTCCTGGGTCCGTCCGGCTGCGGGAAGACCACCACCCTGTCTCTTTTAGCCGGTCTTTTTAGGCCGGATGAGGGTTTCATAAAATTAAATAACCAGACCTTGTATTCTTCAGTGGACAAGACTAACAAGCCCCCTCAATCCAGAGATATTGGCTACCTGTTTCAGAACTACGCCCTTTTTCCTCATATGACAGTAAGACAAAATGTTTTTTATGGACTGAAAAGCAAAAAATCCAGACAGGCAAGCGCTGCGCTGGATCCAGTGGAGCTGCTGGATTCCTTTGGGGTTGGACATTTAATTGACCGGTACCCCAGCCAGCTTTCCGGCGGGGAGAAACAGCGGGCAGCCCTGGCCAGGGCACTGATTGTCCAGCCGAAGTTGCTTCTGTTGGATGAGCCTTTGAGCGCCCTTGACAAAAATACGAAAACCGTCTTGCGGCAAGAGCTGAAAAAACTGCACCAGCAATGGCAGATACCCTTTATTCTGGTCACACACGACGAGGACGACGCCAGTTTTTTGGGGGATATAATTGTTACAATTGAAAATGGACACATAAAGGAACATTATCTGAATGCGATTTCGGCTTAAAAATGGTCGCCGCAAAATGTTATGCGGGGGGCAAAAGGTATTTAATAAGGAGGTTTCAGTCGTGACCGAAAATAAAGGTTTATTTTTCAGCCGTCTGCAAAAGGAGTTTGCCCGGCTGGTAGATGAACACAAGCTCAAACAAGCAGAAGTTAAAGTAACCGCGAAACCATTAAGCCCGGAAGACGCCATCGGCTCTACCAAGCGCCAGGACTATGTACTGTTAAAAGGGAAGGAACGATTGCTGCAAGCAGAGTTGCTGGGCTGCAGGGGGCAGGCTTTTACCGGCTCGCTGGGTGATTTTAACGGAACACTGGAAGACGCGCTGGCGCTGCCGCTAACAAATGATTATCAGCGGGCTGTTTACACAGCCACTCTTAACGCGGCAGCCTGCCACACCGGAAAAGCTGCGAACACAATTCACTGCCGCAATGAAGGGCCGGAACTGTGCGCGCGCCAGGCAGTTGAATACTTTCAAAAGAACTACGGCAAGCCCCGGATCCTGATGATTGGTTATCAGCCGGCCCTGGCCGAAGCGCTGCACCAGGCTTTCCCTCTGACTGTCCTTGACCTTGATCCGGCTAACATCGGTCAGGTGAAAAGCGGAGTGCTTATTGAGAGCGGCGCGATTGGCCTGGATAAGCATTTAGCGGCCTGTGATGTCATTTTTGCCACCGGCAGCACCATCTGCAATGACACTGCAGATGCACTGACACAGGGCGGAAAACCGCTTGTTATCTTTGGCACGACCGGCGCAGGCGCCGCTGCTTTACTGGATATCCCCAGGTTTTGCCCTGAATCAATAGACGGAGCAGACTAAGTAAACTATTAAAATGTTCAGATACCTTGAGCGTAAATAATATTCATCCGCAATTTTTAAGGTCATATACAGACACAATCAAGTTGTATCTTTGCCCTCGAAGAGTTTCATTTCCCGGACGAGGGCATTTTTATTTAAAAGTAAACAACAATATGTGACTCAATTAAACGGTTCATCCTGCTTGATTATAAAACATGACATAACTAATTTGGATTAAATGAAAATAATGCTAACTAGATAGCAAATCAGAACTTAGTCAACAAAAAATGAACATTGTAGTTAAGTTAAATATAAATGCTAATAATATATATATTATTTGGCAATTTAATTGATATAAGCAGGAAATAAATAAAATTAAAAGAATAATATAATTGAATTTATGTAATTAGAAAAATTATTATTGCTCTTCGAGTCATAATAACCTAATGCTTTTTTATAGTTACGGTTTATGACCGGCGGGGTGCGGTAGGAAACTGACGTGCCTTCCATTGCGAAAAGGAGAGTTGGATCCGTCTAATCATGCCGGGTCGCTGTGTTTTTCGCAGCGTGCCCGGTATTGTTTTATAAAGGGGGTGTTAGCCGATCTGATTACATCATGGATTATAACAGGGGAGGTGCTTTGCGCTAAACAGGAAGGCCTAGTAACTACTGCCGCTGGCGGCGGTCAGATCCTTCTGGCCGGCACATTTGGACCAATTGACGCTGGCATTGTAGCCGCGCTTGAAGACAGCTTTGAAAAGAAAACGGGAATCAGGGTGAGGCACGTGGGCGCCGGCACCGGGACTGCCCTGAAAATGGCTGAGAGCGGTACTTTTGACCTGGTAATGGTGCATGCCAGGGAGCTGGAGGAAAAGTTTGTAGCGGACGGCTTTGGCGTCAAAAGGATTGACCTTATGTACAACGATTTTGTAATAATCGGCCCGGAGTCCGACCCGGCGCAGATCAATGGCCTGAAGACTTCGGCGGAGGCCTTGAAGAAGATCATGGACACCCGGTCACTGTTTATCAGCCGTGGTGACAATTCCGGCACGCACGTGGCAGAACAGGGCCTGTGGCTGGCTGCTGGACTTAGCCCGTCCGGAGACTGGTACAGGATATATGAGAAAGGCTCCGAGGGAAATGTTAAAACCCTGAAGTATACTGACAAGCAGAATGGCTATACGATTATTGACAGGGCCACATACTTAACAGTGAAAAACGATATTAAGCTAAAGGTGCTTGTTGAAAAGGATGAATCCCTGCTCAACTATATCAGCTTCATTCCGGTTAACCCGGAGAAGTTCCCCAATGTGAAGAACAAACAGGCGATGCAGTTTGTTGATTATTGCACCTCTGCCGAGGGGCAGACTATCATCAGGGATTTTGGCAAGGATAAGTACGGTGAACCGCTGTTTTATCCCAATTCTCCCGAGGGCAAAAACCTTTCTAATTAAGACAATTTAATACAATGGTTTGAAGGAGGATATTTATGAGAGCTAAAAAATACGCGATAACTATTATTGTTTTACTGCTGATTTTTGCTGTGGGGATCATGGCTGGATGCGGCTCGCAGCCCGCGCCGCAGTCAACGCCGGAACCGGCGGTAAAAGATCTGATCCTGGCCACTACCACCAGCACCCAGGACAGCGGTTTGCTGGACGTGCTGCAACCGATGTTTGAAGAGAAAACCGGATACAACCTAAAGATTATATCCGTAGGCAGCGGCGCGGCTATGGAAATGGGCAGAAAGGGCGAAGCCGATGTGCTCCTGGTACACTCACCGGCTGCTGAGAAAGCCCTGGTGGATGACGGCGTGGGGATCAATTACCAGCTCGTCATGCATAACGACTTTATCATTATCGGCCCGGCGGAAGATCCGGCCGCTATCAAGGGCAGCAACTCAACCGAATCTTTTGAAAAGATAGCGGAGCAAGAAGCTACTTTTGTCTCCCGCGGTGATAATTCCGGCACCCACACCAAGGAACTTTCCATTTGGAAAAATGCCGGGATAACACCTGAAGGATCCTGGTACCTGCAGAGCGGCACCGGGATGGGCGCCACACTGAACATAGCCAATGAAAAGCAGGCTTATACCCTGACCGACCGGGCGACTTACCTGGCCCAGAAGGACAATTTAAAATTGGAAGTATTGAGCGAAGGCGATAGCGCCCTGCTTAATATCTATCACGTGATGCAGGTAAACCCCGAGATGTTCAGCAAAGTAAACAAAGACGGAGCCAAGGCTTTTGTTGAGTTCATGGTCGGCGCCGATGCCCAGAAAGCTATTGGGGAATTTGGCAAAGATAAGTACGGGGAGCCTCTCTTCACCCCGGACGCGGGTAAAAATGAGGCTGACCTGGGCAAATAGATCATAAAGATCAGCGGCCGTCCGAAAAGCAACTTTTGGACGGCCTATTTATTTAAATTTGTCAGAGATATAATGTGATTGATTCCCAATTTCTCAGAGTATATACTAACTAGTATAATAAATTTATGAAACTTAACCATTAAATAACATGTTGTGATATGTAATTAAAATCGAAAAATCATAAATATCTTCCGATTCATTAAGTTGCTGACGCGTTTTGCTATGCACAATGAACGACAGGGTATAACAGAAACCGTTGTGCCTTCCGCTGCGGAAAGGAAGTAGTGAATAGAACGAAAAACCACTGCTTTGGCAGTGTATTTTTATGAATTGATCCTGGTTTGAGAGGTAGGCAAAATGGAGAAAAACGACCTGGCTGTAACAGAAATGAGACCGTACATGTCGAACCGGAATCTTCTGGTCATTGCGGTTTTAAGCGGAATCGGCGGTGTAATGAGCACCTATATTGGTTACCTGGCCAACCTTTTTAATTCTATGTTGGGGGTTCCTTTTGGGGCGGGTCAGTTTCTATCGGGTTTGCATGTCCTATGGATTATTCTGGCCGCAGGCTTGGTGAAAAAGACTGGCGCGGCGTCTATAGCAGGTCTCTTGAAAGGCTGCATCGAGTTTTTTACAGGAGGCACCCACGGGATTACCATCATAGTTGTCTCCCTGGTACAGGGGATCATTGTTGATTTGGTATTGGTTGTATTCCGGCGTTACACGTTGACAGGTCTGTCTCTGGCCGGTGGCCTGGCAGCCGTAAGCAATGTATTGGTCTTTCAATTACTGTATTTTTCAGGTGTAGCATGGGGGTATATTGCTTTTATCGCTTTTCTCGCCTTTGTTTCCGGGATTGTTTTCGCTGGCGCCTTCGGCTGCCATGTTTTAAACATCATTACCGGGGCAAAGGTTTTTCATTATGACCATCAAAATGAGGATTTATCCAGTCCGGCTCCGGCTAGAAACAGCAGGCTTAAAATTACGGTGACCGGAATAATATTTCTGTTTTTTATCGGCGGCGCCGGGTATTATTTCACGCAGGTATATATCCCGCCGTGGTCAGGCCCAAAGTGCGCAGTTGAGGGCGCTGTGGAGCATCCCCTGGAATTTTGCCTGCCTGATTTCGATGAGCAGAAAACGACTATTAGAGCGGAGTTGAAAGGTCTGTACACACATGTGGATGAAAAAGAATACACCGGGGTCCCGGTTTCGAAGATACTGGAGAAGGCTGGTCCAAGGGCAGGGAGCACTGTTTTAAAGGTGTCAGGATACGACGGTTACACGATAGAATTCGCTCTAGATAAGGTGATGGCCGACGACAGGTTTATTTTAATAGAGGAAGAAGGTATGCTGCGCCTGGTGGCGGCGAACTATGAGGGGAGCTGCTGGGTCAGGCAGGTTAACATGATGGTCATTGAATAAGCAGCGACAGGAAGTGGCTTAATGGGCTTACCGGTTGTTCGCGTAAGCGGAGTATCTTTTAAATATAAGGGAAAAAAGGAATCAGCCTTAAGCGATATCGACCTGCGGGTGGATAAAGGTGAATTTATCAGCATAACCGGCGGTAGCGGCTGCGGAAAATCGACCCTGGCGCTTTGCCTGGCCGGGTTCATCCCCCATCATGTGGAGGGTGAAATGGGCGGCTCAGTGATTATCAACGGTATGGACAGCCGGCAGTTCCCTCCCCAAAAACTAGCCGGGATTATTGGTTTGGTGCAGCAGGATCCGGAAGCGCAGCTGTGCACCCTGAAAGTATTGGATGAGGTGGCTTTTGGCCCTGAGAACCTCTGTCTCAGCCGGGAAGAAATAAAAGACAGGGTGGAGTGGGCTTTGGGTGCGGTAAGTTCCCTTCACCTGAAGGACAGGGAGGTCTATACACTTTCGGGCGGAGAGAAACAGCGCGTTGCTATTGCCTCAGTTCTGGCTATGAAGCCTTCGCTGATCATATTAGACGAGCCGACTGCCAACCTGGACCCGTGCGGAACCGCGGAGGTGCTGCGGGTAATAAAGAAAATGGAGACTGACACCGCGGTCATTATTATAGAGCACCGGCTCAAACAGCTTATTCCTATATCCGACCGCCTGCTGGTTATGGACAAAGGCCGCATAATTAGTGACGGGAAGCCGGGCCCGGTTTATAAAGAATACTGCCGCCGGCAAAAACATTATTTTGGCGCCGGCTTAAAATCAGGAAGCAGTGATGAACCAGGACTGCTTGTGCCTGAAGAGCGGAGATGCAAGGCCGGTCCGGTTTTAAGTGTCAGCGGATTGACTGTCAACTGCGGGGGGAAGAAGATCCTGGAGGATCTCAGCTTTGATATTCATTCCGGCCGGATCACGGCAGTTATGGGCGGCAACGGTTCTGGCAAGACCACTCTGCTGTTGTCGCTCTTGGGGATCCACAAGCCGGAACGGGGGAGGATCGTTTATCGCAACCGCGATATCACCCGCGATAAGGTATCGCGGCGCGCCAGAGACATGGGCATGGTCTTTCAGAATCCCAACCATCAAATTTTTGAAAACACTGTTTTACGCGAGGCGGCGCTACCCTCTCTCATGCTTTATGGAGACGAGGTCAAGGCCGCCAGAATAGATGCGCTATTATCAGAATTTGATTTGCTGCAATACAGGGACGGGATACCGTTCAGTTTGAGCCTGGGCGAGAAAAAAAGGCTTACCCTGGTATCCGTGTTGGGATACCAGCCGGAGATACTGCTGCTGGACGAACCTTTAATCGGGCAGGACTACCGGAGGGCGGACATATTTTGGCATGCTGTGTTAAGGCACAGCAGCACGGGGGGGGCGACTGTAATTGTCTGCCATGATCCTGATTTTGTCCGGAGTTTTTGTGACAGTATATTATTTTTAGACAACGGGAAGCTGCTGTTTGACAGACCCGTGGAGGAAGGCTTTAAACTCCTGGCAGAGCTTGGTTTTAAGGATTATCTGCCGGATAGTGATTTTACCGGGGATTGATGTTATGGCCAAAAACCTTAAAAATCTGTTTCCCGGCCTGGCCTATGTGCCTGGAGACACTTTCGTGCACCGGCTGCACCCGCTGCCTAAACTTTTACTGCTGATCGTATACAGCGTCAGCGTTATTATATTTTCACAGGTGGTCCCTGCGGTGGCATTGTTTTTTATTCTCCTGGTGTTTTACGGGCGGTCAGGTTTGGGTCCCGTTTTCTTTCTGCGCAAGCTAAGAGTGATCCTGATGTTCGGGCTGTTGATGATGCTGGTCCAGGTTATCTCTGTACGGCAGGGGACCCTGCTCTGGGAATATGCGGTTTTCGGCGGTGTCACCCTGCGGGTCTGGTCCGCCGGCGCGGCGGCGGGCCTGGTGATGATGCTGAGGTTTATAAATATTATTGCTTCCAGCTACCTGTTTGTTAGCACCACCGACCCCAATAAGCTCGCATACGCTTTAATGCAGGTTGGTCTGCCTTACCGCTACGGGTTCATGCTTATTACCTCACTCCGTTTTATTCCGGTTTTCACCCAGGAACTGACTATTATCAGGAACGCCCAGATGGCTAAAGGCATTGACCTGGAGGGTGTGACGCCGGGTAAAGCGCTCAGGGCGGTAAAATATTTGCTGACTCCGCTGGTTATCTGTGCGCTTAATAAAGTGGATTACCTGGCTGTATCTATGGAAAGCCGGGCTTTTGGGCTATTTCCCGGCAGGTCCTACCTGTTTGAGCAGTCTGTTGATAAAAAAGAGTGGCTGTTTCTAGCGGCCTGTACTGTCCTGCTGCTGGCGGGCGGGTTGTTTCTCACGCGTTGTTATTAAGAAAAAAGTAATTGGGATCCCCAGCTTCTCGTTCGTCGCTCGTACTCCATGCTGCCCACATACTCTTAGTGCTTCCCGTTTGAATTCCTCTGTGTATTTGTTTGCCATTTTCTCAACCTCTCCTTGACTCTATTTTTATCAAGGATGTGCGTTTTTATTGTATCATTCTACAGGAACTTTATTTTTGGGGAACACTTTCTATGCCCTGGATCTCGAGGCTGAAGTATTTGGCCGGCCCGAGCTGGATATCGCCGGGTTCAGGAAGCAGCAGGAGAACAATATTTTAGGCTCTTTATCGCAGGTAGACTTCCTGACCGGCTAAAAAAGCGCGGCATTATTAAAAAATATTTCCAACTTGAGGAGGTGTTTTAACCCTGGTGTAGAATTGTTTTCCCATAGAGAAAATATTTAACATTGACAATTTTCGAGTCCTTGAACCTAAGGCCGTTGGCTAGGGAGCTTGGGCCGCCAGAGTGTAGCGGGAAACGGCTACGCTTCCCGGATGCGGAAAGAAAATTGCAATTCCCAATGTGGCATTCGGGCTGGACCGCAAAGAGGTTCGGCCTTTTTATTCCACTTCAGGTCAGTTGCCTTTTCGGCATCTGGCTTTTATTTTTTCCGCATAGTGGAATTATGTGCTTTGAAGTTTTAGTAATACAAGGGGGTGTTGAATAGGCTTAATGGACTGAGGGCAATGTGCGACTGTCATGGATAGCCAGGTCCCCAGGGATATGTATGTTTTGAAAAATGAATAAAGTGCGCATTCATCAGTAAAGGATACGATGATCCCCAGGCTATGTGTGGACGCTTATGGCCTGGGGGAAGGAACCAATTTTTAAGTTGGCCTTATAAAAAAATCCATTAAATGAAAGGAGATGCATATGAAAAGACTGCTAAGGTATGGGTTGGGAATGCTAATGGTCACACTGCTGGTAATGCTGTCCGCCGTATATGCCCCGCCGGAAGCAAGCGCTGCTACTACAAGCCTGACCATCAAAAAGCTCGCCTCCGACAAAACGACTGTTCTTGAAGAGAGAACTGTGACCTATCAGGAGCTAGAAGCCGGCAAACTTAATGATGGGACCTCCATACAAGTAACGGGTGACGGGAACACGCGTTATTATCACCAGGGGCCGGTATTTGTGGACAACCCTGATGAAGCGACCCAGGAGATGCTTCGCTGGAACGAGGCGGAAGACACCAACTGGGATACCAAGGATATGGGCGCTCTCAAGGGTACCAATGTGAAAGACCTCTGCAACCTGGTGGGGGGGATGGTTCCTGGCGACACGTTAAGAATAAAAGCCACCGACGGTTTAACCAAAACGTTTGCTTATAAGAACGTATACGAATACACAGACCGTGAAGGCCCGATGGTAGTCTGCTGGTACAAGGACGGCAAGTACCCCGACAGCGGCTATAGCGACGGCATGCGTTTGGTCTGGTTTGCCAAAGCGACGTACAAAGAAGGCCCTACAAGTATCGGGGGTTTGCCCTCAGGTGATTACCACGTCTTCGGCAACTGGGATTGGCACGAGGCTGCGGATCCTGAATACTGGTATTATTATATGCAAGGAAGTGAAAAATATCCGACCACAACCGGACTTTCGGTGCAGTATGTTTCTGAGCTGACAATATACAGTAATGAGCCGGCGCCGTCAGTTCCTGTAGCGGCTTTCACCGCTGACACAACCAGTGGCACGGCGCCGCTGATGGTCAGCTTCACCGACCAGTCGACCAACTCACCGACGTCGTGGGCCTGGGACTTCGATAACGACGGCACGGTGGAAAGTACCGAGCAGAACCCGTCATATCAGTACACTGAGGCCGGCACTTACAGCGTCAAGCTCACAGTGACCAACGCCGCCGGCAGCGACGATGAGACAAAGATTAGCTATATTACAGTCAGCGCGGCGCCGACGATGGACTTCCTTTACGACGGGACCGTTAACCTGAGTCCTGGTGAGACTTTTGAAGTGACCGCTTACAACTCGGATTTAAAATACACTGTCAACGAGACCACACCGCTCGGGGCGCTCCAGGCAGCAGCGACTGCTAGTGGCTTTACCTATGATGTCACCGACAAGAATTACGGGTCATCGGGCGCCCTGCTTCTGGACAATGTAGGAGACTACTCCTATGTAAAGGGAGGCAGTGAGTGGTACGCCTACGTCAACGATGTCTATAAGGACGGATTCAACAATGCCGACGACGCACTGAACCTAATTGAACTAGTTAGCGGCGATAAGGTTGAGTTTTACTATGCAGATGCCGACGATAATAATCTCGATACCGTAAAGGCAGCGGCCACCGCCGCAGTGAAGACAGTTGTCTCCACGGGCGATACCCCTGGTGACGGTTGGACACTGCAGCTTTCCGGTGCAAAAAATCAGTCTGTCACAAAGGCCTACTTCGAGAACGGTCTTGCCTGTGCCTCTTCCAGTCATAAGGTATCCTGGACAGACGGAGACGGTAATGTATGGGGAGGAGTGCCGCTATGGCTGCTCGTCGGCATGGTTGACGATGATCCCGATGCCGGCCCTGACCACTTCAACTTCAACGATGAACTAGCCACCCAGAACTATCAGATTAAAGTTATTAGCGGCGACGGATGGTCGGCGACCCTGGACAGCGCGGCGATCGCCCGCAACGGTGGATATATTGTTGCTAACACATTAAATGACGAACCGCTACCGGAAAAGACCGTAAATGAAAAACCCTGCTGGCCTCTCCACCTGAAAGGTTCGTCAGTTTTAAGCGGAGCCCAGGTAGGCAATATCGTCCGCATTGAACTGTCAGGTCTCCCTGCCCCGCAGGAAGGTTGGGCCCTGGAAATGCTCGGAGATGTAAGTGATACTATCACCCAGGAAGAGTTTGAAGACGGGCTTGCCTGCACCGGTTCGGGCCATTACCAGGAATGGACCGATAATGACGGCAACGTCTGGTCCGGTGTGCCCTTGTGGGTGCTCCTGGGTGCGGTGGACGACATCGAGGAAAGCAGCCACTGGACTTTCGATGATAGCAGTGCTGCAAACTATACTGTGAAAGTGATTGCCGGAGATGATTTTTCCAGAACCTTTAACGGCGCGGATGTAGCCGGAAGCAACGACTATATCATTGCCAATGAATGCAACGGTGACCCGCTTACCGGTGATTCATGGCCGCTGCGCCTGGTAGGCTCCGGAGTCGCTAAAGATGATGGCTCTCTTGGGGGATCTGCTGTCGGCAACATTGTAAAGATAGAGATACCTGAACTGCAGACACCGGAGGCTGAGACCGGAAGCTGGAACCTTACTCTAAACGGCAGGATCAGTGATGTTATTTCGCAGGCCGAGTTTGAGGCCGCTCTGGCATGTCCAAATTCCGGCCACCTTGTGGAATGGACTGACGGTGAGGGTAACGTCTGGTCAGGTATACCTCTCTGGTTACTAACTGGTTGGGTAGATGACCGGCAGCCGCACGATTATGACGCCAATCAGGCGACGGCCGGTTACACAATTCTGGTGAAAGCCGGAGACGGATACACCAAAGACTTTGCCAGCGCGGATGTAACCTGGAGTAACAACTATATCATTGCCAATGAATGCAACGGTGACCCGCTTACCGGTGATTCATGGCCGCTGCGTCTGGTCGGCGCCGGTGTCGCCAAGGATGATGGAACTCTTGGCGGTACCAGTGTTGGTAACATCGCGGAAATTGAAATAACGGATTTTGGAACTATCCAGCCTGTACCTGAAGTCCGTATCATCAAATACGATGAAGACGGCGTCACCATTCTTGAAGAGATGACGGTTGATTATCAATGGATGGAGAACGAGAGCGGACTCGACGTGATCGGGGACGGGACAACAGTATACCGCTACGAGGGAATCACCAACAACCCCGGTGATGTATGGGATGCTGATGAGACATATCCCGGCGGTTACAAGATAGAAAACGCCGTGAAGGGTACCCGCATCAGAGATCTTTGTGAGCTTGTGGGCGGCATGGGAGCAGGGACGGAAATCGTACTGGTTGCCAAGGACGATTACGAGACCAGGCTTCCTTATTCATCCATATATACCGATCCTTCGGTGCAGGAGCGTCAGGGAGACGCTATTCTGGCCTGGTGGGCTGACGGGAAATACGTGCCCAATTATAAAGATGGTATGCGTTTGTTCTTTACACCGGAAGACCATATCTACGGCCAGTGGGATATGCATGAAACGTTGCCGGAACAATACTGGCACTACTATTTCAGTGATGGTGTCCAGTATCCTTCCTGTGCCGGCTTGTCAGCAAAATATATTACTACTATCAAGATATACTCCATACCGCAGGGTGACTGGACACTGAAACTCGATGGCCGGGATATCGGTGGTATTGAGTATGATGTGAGCAAAACCTATTTTGAATCGGCCCTCACCTGTCAGTTCGGCGCTAACCACAAGGCTTCCTACACAGATTCTAAAGGACGGGTCTGGGAAGGCATGCCCCTGTGGTTCCTGGCCGGCTTTGTCGACGACGCTGACCAGCATTCCGACAATGCCTTTAATAACCAGCTGGCTGAGGCCGGGTATCAGATCGTGATTACAGCGGAGGACGGTTATTCGGTAACTATCGACAGCGCTGATATTATCAGGAACAACGACTATATTGTCGCCAATACGCTGGACGGCAACCTGATACCCGAGTCCGACAGCAACTGGCCGCTCCGGCTCGTCGGACCGGCCGTTACCGGAGCAACATCAATTTCACAGATTAAAAGTATCGAACTGGTGAGCTCAGCTACGGGTGATAATCCGGTTTACACAGTTACACCTGTGGGCGATGCCGCATATACTGCGGGGACAACCCAGGACGGCATCAGCACCATGACTGTTAACGCCGGTATATCAGGATTCAAATACTTCACAGTCAGCATTGTTCCGGTGAATTCTTATAGCGGTGATGAAACAGTAGTCTTTACTCATTATAGAAACAACAAACAACTGGGACTCAACGCCACCAGAGCTGATTTCGACCAGGTTGATGTGGCCCAGGCCGGTTTTAATGTGAAAGCCGGCGACGTGATCAAGGTTTTCATTGTCGATGAACTGACCAATGAAAAAGACCACAATCCTGTGATCCTGCAGTAACAACAGTTTAAACAGAGCGTGGGGAAGAAGGGAAAGCAGTATGGGCAAAACCCGGAAAAGCCTTCAGCCAGAAGGGTTTTGCCCAACGCTTCCAAATTAAAGGTTTGTGACCAAAAGGGTGGGTCGATATGATGGCTGGACTGGGATACAAAAAAGGAAAGATCCGGGGAGCGAGCAGGATAATTTGCCTGCTTGTCTCCCTCTCTGTCTTTTTTATCTCCTATTTTTCCCCTGCAGCTTCCTTCGCCGGGGAATTCGCAGGGCCGGAGCAAATTATTTTAACCTGGACCGGGGACCCGGCAACATCTCAGACCATTACCTGGCTAACGCCAAATAATGGTGCGGGCAAAGTGCAGTACGCCGTGGCGGAAGGCTTTAACGGTGATTTTAGCGCCGCCCGGCAAATGACTGGCGCCGGCGCGTCTTTTGCCGGCAGTGATAATTTCCGCTATACGGTTACTCTTACCGGTTTAACCCCGGATACGCAATATGTCTACCGGGTGGGGATGGACGGGGCCTGGAGCGAACCCACGTTTTTTTCCACTTCTGCGCAAACGGAGGATTTTACCTTTTTATACCTGGGTGATGTCCAGGACGGATATGTCCAGTGGGGCAATTTGCTAGGAGAGATTTACAGCGAAAACCCCCAGATCAGGTTTGCCCTTTTGGGCGGGGACTTGACGGATAACGGTAGCGACAATAATGAGTGGGGAGAATTCCTCGACGCGGCGGCAGGTCTGTTTTCCCTGATCCCGGTGATGCCTGCGAAGGGCAACCATGACGGCAGCCTGTTTTCAGAGTTTTTTGCCCTGCCGGATAACGGTCCCCGGGGCTTAAGCGGAGAATTTTATTCCTTTGATTACGGAGATGCCCATTTTGTGGTTTTAAACAGTGGTAACAATACCAGTGAAGTTGTCAAACAATGGCTGCGGGAGGATCTTCAGAGTACAACGAAAAACTGGAGGTTCGTGGTGTTTCATCATCCCGCGTACCCGGCCTTTGAGGATTATAAGACAGTTGACGAATCAATATGTGAAAACTGGGCGCCAATACTGGAACATTATGAAGTAGACATGGTTTTTGTCGGGCACCAGCACCAGTACATGAGGACCTATCCAATTTTTCAGGGAGCGGTACAAACAGATCCGGCAGCTTATGGTATTGTCTACGTAATGGGAAATTCAGGGTCCAAGGTTTATGCCGCAGGGAATGGTTTCCCCTATATTGCCAGGGAGGAGACGGGTAGCAATTATCAGGTGATCGAGCTGGCGGGTGATGTTTTGACCCTGTTCTCGAAAAAAGGCAATGGTGAACTGATTGAAACGTTCACGCTGAATAAAGGTGAGACGACGGGTCCGGAGCAGGATTCGCTTTACAGGGTTACCCTTGATGAGAACGATCCGGCGTTTACCCCGGGCAGAACCACAGAAGGCATTCCTACCCTGACTGTGAATTCCGGCATATCAGGATTTTATTATTTTACGGCCGGTATTACCCCGCTGGTCTCCCATAACGGGGAGCAAACAGTGGTTTTTACTCATTATAGAAATAACAAGCAACTGGGAATTAACGCCACCAGAGCGGATTTCGAAATGGCAAGTGCTGCCCAGGCCGGTTTTAATGTGGAGGCCGGCGACGTGATCAAGGTTTATATCGTCGATGAGTTCGCCAATTCAACTGAGCGCAACCCTTTAATCCTGCAATAAAAGGAACAACCTCGGGGAAAGCAGGTTGCACATCAAGTTGTACTTTGAATTGAATGATTTCTGCGTTTGAATCTTGCTAGACTTTAACATCAATGAAAAGGTTCGTTTAAAAAAGGAGTGATTATAAATGAAGCTTGGAAGGATCGTGTTTCTCCAGGTATTATTGCTGCTGCTGTTCTGCATTCCGGCAATGGCATCGGCAGATAGT
Source organism: Desulfotomaculaceae bacterium (assembly GCA_028709235.1). Classification (GTDB taxonomy): domain Bacteria; phylum Bacillota; class Desulfotomaculia; order Desulfotomaculales; family Pelotomaculaceae; genus Syntrophopropionicum. The sequence goes on along the minus strand of JAQVXL010000031.1, from coordinate 1,402 downwards.
TCACCCCGGGTGAGCTTGACGCTGAGTAAAACCACGGCGTCAGTAGACGATGATGTTACAGTTTCAGGCGAAACTGGGCCAAACGCCTGGGTCCCCCTCAAAGTAATTGACGATGCAGGGAATATACTGGTGTTTGATGCCAGGAAGGCAGATGCAAACGGCTACTATAGCATTGATTTCATTGTGCCGGATAGCGCTTCCGGCGTGTTGACGGTTGTTATCGGAGAAGGCAGCAACGTGACTACCGGGACCTTGGCGGTGAAGACGAGGCCGTCCGGTGGCGGCGGAGGAGGTGGCTCTGGTGGCGGATCATCGCAGTCCCCCCCAGAGCCAATCCAGGAACCTGAGCCTGGAGAGCCGGATTTGCCGGCGCCCCTGGAGGCGCCTGCCGATTTGAAAGGGCACTGGGCTTACGATTGCATCATGTCTCTGCTCGAGCAGGGTATCATTGCAGGTTATCCTGACGGCAGCTTTAAGCCGGATAATACAATTACCAGGGCTGAATTTGCCACTGTCCTTGTGAAAGCGTTCAAACTGGAGACCCATAGCGGCATATCTTTTACAGACACTATCGGCCACTGGGCACAAAGCTCCATCTCTACAGCAGCATGTCATGGCATCGTCAAAGGCTATGACACTGACACCTTTGGTCCGGACGACTTTATTACACGCGAGCAGATGGCCGTGATGATCGTCAAGGCGGCCCAACTTACTCCAGTAGCGGGAGACCTTCCCTTTACCGACAGCGGTAGTATTTCCGCCTGGGCCAGGGAAGCTGTAGTCACTGCCGCTGAAAACGGGATCATGAGTGGTTATCCGGATAATACCTTCCATCCACTGGGCAACGCTACCAGGGCCGAAGCTATGACAGTGATAACGAATGCGCTAAATACACCGGGTCAGTAAGCTGCGAGTGTGCTGCCCTATTGAGCAGGCCGGCAGTGTGGTCAATTTACACATCTAAAAGTGTAAGGAGTGGGTCTAAAATTGGGCGCCGTTAAAAATGACATAAAGCGACAAAACACACTACCCCCGGGAAATAGGCCGTGCCACAGATATTTCAATCCTGCTCTACTGTCTTTACTGGCATTGCTGCTAATTATGTCTTTTGCTTTGTTCTGTCCCGGTTCAGCCGGCGCCGCCATCTCGGTAGAGATAACCGGTGATGGGGTAACGACACCTACCGTTGTCAGCCAGGTGTATTTGGAATCCATGCCGCAGGTGCAGGCGGTGTACAGCACGATCAACACCTGGCCGACCAAAAAGTTTTATACAGCCCGCGGTGTCAGGCTGGTGGATCTTTTAAAAGCGGCCGGTATTAAAGACGAGGCCAGAACAATTACAGTTGAGTCATCCGACGGTTTTAAGATGACATTTACCAGGAAAGAGCTGCTGGAAGATA
>JAQVXL010000083.1 GCA_028709235.1 Desulfotomaculaceae bacterium | reverse complement strand
CTCGCTGGTTATGCTGAAATCAACAAATAGTAGCTCTAACAACTGGACTTACATTCGTCAGAACTACACGTTGTATCTATATATTAACACTTTTTTTCATACAAATGTAAGGAAGATTTTTTACCGGTTCTGTGCTCTGGCAAGGTAGAGAGCCGAACGTGGACGTTCGGCTTTTACTTTCGCCTGGGTAGTGATATGCATAGGGCAAAGGGTGTTGTCCGGGTAAACATATACGGCAGTAACGGATGTGGTTGAACCGCTATAATATCAGCAGCAGTCCTGCGCGTTTCTGCCGGAGGAAGGCTTTTACTTAATGGCTCCGGTATCCTTGTTACCATTGTGACTTTACTTCTAATTTCGTCCAGGGGCGTCTGCCGCCGTAATATTTTTTGGCGATGTAAGCCTGTTTTTTTTCATCCAGCGAACGCAAGCGTGCGAATGACTTGATCGGGCTGTTGTGATAACAGGCACATTTTTCTCCCAGGCAATTAGCAACATTCGTACACCTGCATTGGCCTTTTTCAATAAGCCCGTAACTATCGGGCAGTTTCACTTTTAAAACTTCAGGATTGGAGCAAAGCTTATAATTTGTCATCTAATCAACCTCGTTATGCTAAATAATTGAATTAATATTATATTTTATGCATTAATATTATATCATAATAAATTTTTCATAGTAGTGTAAATTTTCTAACAATTAATAGGAAATACCGATTAATGCAATTACAACCGGACTTTTTCCGATCACCTTAAATTTGTATTATGGGAAGTTTTGGCCGTATATTGCCGTTATCGTGTTGAGCCGAACATAGATTACCAGGAGAGAAATTATGGTTGACAGCCAATTCAGCAGAATATATCATCAATGGTAAAACGAGGTGACATAAATGAATCTAAGCGAACTTATAAGAGGCCGGCGGAGCATCCGCAAGTACCTGGACAAGGACATTCCCCGTGAGGTTTTGGATGAAATACTGCAGGATGCGCTGTGGGCGCCCTCGGGCACAAACAGGCAGAACTGGGATGTCTATGTTGTAGAGGGTAAGAAGAAGGATAAACTGCTGGAAAGTATTATTGTGGCCAGCGATATAGTAAAACCCAAGCTGGAAAAGATGTTTCCGGAAAAAATAGTTAATATAACAATGACCTTTTTAAGAACCCTGGGCGGCGCTCCGGCGCTGTTGCTTGTATACATGCCAAGATCAACCTTTGAAATAAGACTGGATATGAGCTCTTTAGAAAAATACCAGACTGAATACGACCGCTATAACAATTCCCTCAGCGCGGCCGCTTTAATCCAAAACATACTCCTGCTGGCTCAGGAAAAAGGATTGGGCGCCTGCTGGCTGACCGCGCCAAAGAACGCGGAGGACCGGATTAACGAGGAAATGGGACTCACCGACAAGGAACTGGTTTCAGTAATTACCATCGGCTACCCTGATCAAAACCCGCCTGTCCCGCCTCGTAAGGGAGAAAAAATCCACTGGGTAAGCTAAACACCCAGCGAGTATTAAACAAACAGGTTAGCGGCTCACTATGTGTGAGCCGTTTTGCATACTTATTGCCATTGTGGTTTTTGCTGCGGATTCCGCCCAGGGGCGTCTGCCACCGTAATATTTTTTGGCGATGTGCTCCTGATTACTTTTTCTCATATTTTGTGCTTATAATTAAAGCAAAGGCAATAGTTCCATAGGCCACAAAACTCCTGAAGTATTCCCCAAGAGCAGCGTTGTGGAATAAATTCTGGCCTGCTTGAGGTGAAACAATAAATAGAGTATGAAACAAAAAAATCCCCACTATCGCATGCCTTATATTTGCGCTCTTAATGCTTGCGCCGCCGGCTAACAGCGCAGCGCAAGAAATAATATCCGTGTTCATATGGGCTGTATACACATCAAACATGCCGATATTCTGCAAATAGGCCAACTGCCCCAGTGCAGCCAGGACCGTGGATATGATGATAACCTTGATCCTTAGCGCATTCACATTAATACCGGCAATCTCTGCTTTTTCATGGCTGGAACCCACTGCTTTCACTTCTTGACCAAAACGGGTATGTAAAAGGTAGCTGATAATACCTGCAAACAATAAGACTACCAGGATCATAAACAAGGGTATTTCTATGCCGCCCAGTTTAATCAGCCAGAACTTATCAATAGTATTGCGATACATACCCAAGTCTACAGCGTTTCTAACCCCAATCCCCCTGGACAAAATGATTTCTTCATTCGCAACCGGAATAAAGGTCCCGAAGCCCACCAGGAAGACCAGTTGGTAGATGCTGTTCGCCAAAAATCCGATAATTATGGTGACAATCATCTCTTTTCCCTTTACCCGGTTTAAAACATGCCCAATGGCAAAGCCCGAGATCACGGCTAAGATGATGCCAAGAAAAAATACCAGCAAGATTCCCGGCAGGCCTGCTAACTGATAATTGATCACAAACAATAATGCTGTTTGCATGGTCATGGCGCCCACGATAATGGCAAAGTTCAGTCCCATGCCGGCAACGACCGGTATAATTAATGATAAAACCAGGATCCCGTCTCTGATAAAACGGGTGATAACCTGGTTCAAAACGAAAGTACCGGAAAGTCCGGAAAACTGCCAGGCAAAAAAAGACAGGAGCAAAAACACGGTGGGTACTAAGTTTTCCATATTAAACAGTTTTTCCGCCAGTATCTTATACCTCAATAGACAATCCTCCGCCTGTCCCTGTACAATAAAGCATATAAAATAATGCTGTAAGTAATAAAGGTCCTTAATATTTCCGTCAGCTCGGGTATCAATATCTCATTGGCGATCGGCACAGTAAGCAGGTAGATAGTCTGGAGCAAATAAGTACCTAAAACTGCTTCAAAGATCCATGTCCTTCTGCCTGTGCTTCCACCGATTAAAACCGCAGAAATAGCGGGGAAAGCCATAGACAGCGGTTCGTCGTACAACTGTATAAAGCCGTAGCTTTGAGAGTAAACACAAATACCGATACCGGCAAAAACTGTGGAAAGTATAATAGCGATCAGTCTAATTTTAGATATATCGATGCCTGACAACCTGGAAAATGCCTCGTTCTCCCCCGTAGCAATGATTGCCCGGCCAACTTTCGTCCGGAAAAAAAGATATAAGAATAAACAGAGCAAGCCGTAAAAGGCGAGCAGTCCCAAAGGAATTTCAAAGCCACTGATTTTGATCATGCAAAAATTATCAAGTACATTATAGAAATAAGGGTCCAGGCCGATTTTCGGCCTTAAGCCCTGACCGCCGATGGGATAAAGCATTTGCCTATTTTGAAAAGGAGCCAGTGTCCAAAAATAGTTCATCAGTGGAATAATAGAAAAACCAATGAAAGTACCGGCAATTTCCTCCCGTCCCTTGACCCTGTTTAACAGCAAACCATAGAGCCAGCCAAAAACCACGCAAATTATCAAGCTAAACAATAAAGACGCAAAAAACCCTGGGAACCCGGTCAACCTGAAATTGACGGCAATACACAACCCGACCAGACCGCCGACAATACCAACCGGCAGACCGAAATTCATACCCGCGCCCACATTCAGCATAGGTATCAGCGCCAGCGCCAGTACTCCGTTCATCACCAACTTAATCAGGGATTCGTTGAACAAAACAACTAAATCCATATGTAATATATAGGCCATGATCAACAGGATCACTAAAAAGATAATAATAATAATCTGGGGTGTTCTTATTCTGTCATGCGTCATAATCCGTCCCTTCTTCACCTGCCAGCGCCAGGGCGAACTCCACATCCGAGGAATCAGGCTGCAATACTTTAAAAATTCTCCCTTCGACCATTACGGCGATCCGGTCACACACTCTTTTTAATTCATCTAATTCACTTGACGCAATCACAATGGTGGTATGGCGGCTTCTGTTAATATCGATCAGCATTTTCAGTATCTTTTCTTTAGCCGAAATATCAATCCCCCTGGTAGGCTCAGCCACAAATAACAATCGAGGATTGACAGTCAGGGCTCTGGCAATACAGACCTTTTGCTGGTTTCCCCCGCTTAATTCTCTAATTTTCTGCTTCACCGAAGTGCACCTGATTTCAAAGTCATCAACAAGTTGGTGAACGTGGTCATAAACCTTCCTTTTGTCAAGAAAACCCAAAAAGGGAAGGCCAAAATTCATGGAAAACAGACCTTTAATCTGGTCACCTGTAAAAATAATATTTTCAGCCAGAGAATGATCCGGAAGTATTCCCAGAGCCTGCCTGTCGTCCGGTAACACATACATGCCTTTGAGAATATTTGCCTTCGCGTCCATCCTGTCAATTTTCATGTTTTCATAGACAACCTCGCCGGTCGCGGGATACATGCCCATGATGCCATAGCCTAAAGCTGATTTACCGTGTCCGGATAGACCGGCCAGACCCAATATCTCACCTTCAAAAATGTCCAAATCCATGCCTCTGATCTCTTCTCCCGGCATTTCTACGGAGTACTGCTGAAAACTAACGAGCGGCCGGGGCTCGATGGCTCTTTTTTTAGCCATAGCCTTGCTTACCGTGTGGCCGATCATATCTCTGGCCAATTTAGTAGTAGATACTTCCCCTCTCCCATACTGGGAAATGACTTCACCCTCCCTTAAAACTGTAGCCCTGTCACAGATTTGCTGTATTTCCTCCAGCCGGTGCGAAACAAACAAGATCCCCAGCCCGCCTTGTGACAGTTCTGTTAAGTCTTCCAGCAAATTTGAGGCGTCATCTCTGCTAAGAACGGCAGTGGGCTCATCCAATAATAACAATTTCAGGTCCGCCCGAGCTATTTCTCTTGCAATCTCCACAAACTGCCTGGTGTTTGTGGAAAGATTAATTATTTTTACCCCAATATCAACATTAACACCAAGTTTTTTTAATGCTGACTCCGCATTTAGGTCGTTTTTTTTCCTGTCTACAAATGAATACTTTTTTCCAAACAGCCGGTCAGTAAACCGATTAGTCTCTTCACGTCCCAGCTTAATGTTTTCACCAATGGTCATGTCCGGTATCAGGGCAAATTCTTGATGCACCATGCCAATACCCAAGCCAATAATTTCGGTACTGTTTTTTGTCTTAAGGCTGACCCCCTCGTAATATATTTCCCCCTGGTAACCCCCGGTTTCTCTGATTACAGGGTTGCCAAACAAAATATTCATCAAGGTGGTTTTTCCGGAGCCATTTGCTCCAACAATACCGTGTATTTCACCCGCTCTTACCGACAGGCTGACATTCTTTAAAGCAGGTATTCCATTATAGCTTTTATTAAGGTTTTTAATATCCAAAATATTTGTCATCGCTGCCCCCGTAAATAAAAAGAACAGGCTGTCCAAAGTTTAAGACAGCCTCTTCCATTATAAAAATTGTTTAGCATTCCTTAGTAAAGGATCGAATCCATGATCATCACATTGTAATTATCAAGTTCAGCGCCGTCTGCCGAGGCTTTGAATTTGCTGAAGGTTACGTTATAGCCTGTGGTATCCTTGGCAAATTGGTCTAACTGCTGCAGGCTGTTGTAATCGTAGTTGGGATTTTCAATCATTTTCTTGGCCAGTTCAACTGCATACTGGGGCATGAACACGGTAACGGGCATCGGCCAACCGCCTAACCTGTTGGTCATATTTGCTTCTGCCGCTTTTTCGCTGATCATTGTGTTGACTTTATCAAAATTCCAGGCGTCAGCTTCAGAAATCTCCAGTCCCATGACAGTGGGATAAGCCTGCATTGGAGTAGGGCAGCACTGCTCTGCAACCATGAATTTAAGTTTCAGCGCTTCATCGATAATTACATCATACATCGGGCAGTTAGTGCCAAATATATTGGTATCCTGACCATATTTGCTTATTTGACGCGGGATATCTTCTCTTAAGAATTGCAGCATGGGAGCGGCCCCATTACCCGTTTGCGGGTCAGGCGTAATCACTTCAACCCACTTCATGCCCAACTCTTCACTGGTCTTCTGCATCATATCTTTTCTTTGGGCAATCACTTCCTTGGACAAATGGGTGGGGAAGGAATAGTGAATTATTGTTTTTGCCCCCATATCATGTGCCTTGCGGGCGATTGTTTCTCCTCTTTTTACCCAATCAGTATCCAAATTAACATCAACATATTTTGACATCAACACAGGATCATCCCAAATAGGCGCAGTCATCGTAATAATATCAGGTCTGATTTCTTCAACTTTTTGTAAGGCCGGCAATAAGCCCGCCTGCCCTGAGACCACGATAATAGCTTTCATTTGCGGATCGTCTGCCAGCGAAGTAATCTGACTTAAGCCGGTTTCGATTTCAGTTGAAAAATTCTCCGGCAAAGCGATATGTTTGACAATATTTGGATACTTTTTAGCCATCATATCTGCAGCCCTGAACTCGTCCTCACTGGTAGATAATGTTGGAGTAACAATACCGATTTTATACTCAGCGGTACTGCTAGTCTGTTGAGCTGCTTGATTCCCACACCCGGTTA
>JAQVXL010000030.1 GCA_028709235.1 Desulfotomaculaceae bacterium | reverse complement strand
TGAAAACCCCCTTAGATCTAGTGTTTGCGCTACATTCATTATATCATATAGGGGGTTTTTCAGTTGTGTTTTAGAGGTATTTAGTAGTATTTTTGCTATTTTTTATTAGGTGTTTTTCAGTGGTCTCAGACCGTCCCCTTGGTCAGCGCGCTGGGCCGGATAATTCACAGAGACACACATGCCCTTAAATGACCTGCCGCCCTGTACCTAGTCTGCGGTAGACAGCTATGCAGTGTCCGAAGGCAAAAAAGCAAGCATTATTGCTTTACAGTCAAGTCTTTTAAAATCCTGTGAATCCTGTTAAATTATTTTATCTTTTCACTGAGCTAATGGTATAATCATTATGAGAAATTGTTAAATAAATAGGTTTCGGCAATAAAATAGTGTCAATAGTTTAGCTATTATTACAGTGTTGAATGGAAAGGAGTAGCGTGTCAAATGACTCTACCGCCAATATATCAAAAGCAGGATATTGTTCTGTATAAACAGGGTGTAATGCAGCCCGAATGTGCTATGGTTGTAAATGAAATACCGTTGACGGTATTCTTAAACGACACAGAACTTGCTACTCTGATCTGCTCACCTGGCGCTTATAAGGAATTGGTCGTGGGTTTTTTGCTCAGCGAAGGACTCTTGCAGGATCTATCAGATATAAAGGAAATCACCTACAATGAGAAAGATGGATTGCTGTGGGTAGAGACTACTTTACCGGTACCTCAAACAGAAAATTTTTTACGGCGGCAGATTGCCAGCTGCTGCGGCAAAGGCAGAGCCGCGCTGTATTTTGTAAATGACGCCAGCCAACTGGAGCCGGTGCAGTCAGAATGTTTGTTTTCTGCCAGCTTGATACCAAAGCTGATCAATTTACTGGAAGAAAGGTCTGCCAACTTCCAATTAACGGGAGGCGTGCATGGCGCGGCTCTGGCAAATAGAGAAAATATGTTTGTAATGTATGAGGATATTGGCCGGCACAATGCGGTTGACAGGGTATTAGGTTATGCCTTTTTAAACCGGATCGATACTGCTGACAAAATTCTTTTGCTGAGTGGGCGGATATCTTCAGAAATTCTGATTAAAGCCGCCCGCAGGGGTGTGCCCCTGGTGGTTTCACGCTCAGCGCCTACGAAACTGGCCCTGGAATTGGCTGACCAGTTTGGTGTTACTGTGATTGGTTTTGCCCGCGGAGAGCGATTCAGTATTTACAGCCATAAAGAAAGGATAATTTCATGATATTTTAGTAACAAACTGTATTGCATTTAAAAGATTTTACGACAGGAATTTTTTATATGGCCGTTTCTCCCTGGAAATAAAAAAGCTTTGCCCGTAATGGGCAAAGTTTTTTTATGTGTTATTAAGATCCTGTGTAATATTTTATAGCTTTTCTTATGACATGCCGACTCCGACCATACCACCGAGCGCTCCGGCGGTAGTTGTGATTATAAGCTTATACACAACTCCCATGGCGACCGATCCTGCCAGAAAGAAACCTCCTACCAGACAGACAATTAAAAAGAAAGCTATACCAACAGCGGCGCCATGGTAAATACCCATGCTGCCGGCATTCTTGCTGGCGCTGACGGAACCTAGAAATGAACTGACGGCGAGGACCCCCGCGGCAAACCATGGTATAGCAGAATCAGTTATAGATGAAAAGTGATATATCAAGCCGGCAGCCATACTGAAAATAAGTGTCAGCGCCAGGGTCATTACCGTGCCCTGTATAACAGCGTTTAGCTTAATATCAGGTATATTTGCCAAAGACATTGCATCACCTCCAGAAACTATTTATAATTATCTTTATGTAACTGGTTGTTAAATATGATTCAAACTCATACAAGTCCGAGTTTTTCTAGGCTTGGCATTAATTGCATTAAATGATCTGGGACATCCATCCCTGACGCAGAACCATAACAGGAAGAAAGTTAACTCCGGATTTGGAAATAGTTATAAGCAGGGCAACCATTACTTTTAAGGATAGTCATACGGTTTTGTTAGTTTTTGTCTACTTTATACTGATTTTATCATTGGCCACTGGATCATTGTTAACAAAATCATGTTCCCATCTGCCGTCCAGGTTGATCATCGTCGCAGACCTGGTTTTTTCCTTGACAAAATGCTGCTCTATGCAAATTCCACTAATCTTAATACCCCCTATAAGCATGTTCTGGTTCTCTTTGCTTATTGTTTGTAAGAATATCGATTTTAAGCAGGGGGGAGAATTATAATAGCAGGGAAGGAGTGCATTTATGGATAAGATAACTTTACATGTTGATGGAATGAGCTGCGGACACTGCAAGGCCGCTGTAGAAAAGGCGCTAAAAGAACTTGACGGGATCCGTGGTGCCGAAGCGGATATTGCGGCAAAGACAGTTACAGTGACGTATGACGCTGGTAGGGTCGGCAGGGATGACATCTCCGGGGCTATAACTGACGCTGGCTATGAAGTAAAGTAACAGAAGTGTTTTTGTATCTATAGACCTATAAAATACTGGGTTTTTTGTAATTGTGATTCCCAATAGGGAGGGACAGAAAATGTTCGATGAAAAAAAAATTGAGCACGCCGTGAGATTAATTCTAGAAGCGATTGGTGAGGATCCGGACCGTGAGGGTTTGAAAGAAACACCGGCCAGGGTGGCTAGGATGTACTCTGAGATATTTCAGGGACTGCATGAGGATCCCCAGGTCCATTTAGAAAAAATATTTCCTGAACAGCACAATGAAATGGTAATTGTAAAAGACATTCCATTATATTCAATGTGTGAGCACCACTTGCTGCCGTTTTACGGCAAAGCGCATGTGGCATATATACCCCGCAAGGGAAAAGTCACCGGCCTGTCAAAGCTGGCCAGGGTGGTGGAGGGTTACGCCAGGCGACCGCAGCTGCAGGAGCGCCTAACATCACAGATCGCTGACAGTATCATGAACCGGTTAAATGCTTACGGTGTTCTGGTGGTAATTGAAGCGGAGCATATGTGCATGACATTCCGCGGGGTGAAAAAACCGGGGTCGAAAACTATAACTTCAGCAGTGAGGGGCGGTTTTCAAAAAAGTGAAGCCACCAGGGCCGAGGCATTCTCTCTTATTAAAGGATAACGGCGCCGCTGGCTGTGACACTGCCGGGTATTTGTTTATAAATATACGCTTGCGTGGAGGTGGCTATTCTTAAAAATGGTGGGAAAGGAGCATTCACAGGGAGCAAAGCTCGATCTTATTGCCACAAAAAGTTTTAAGTCATATGACGATATGTACAAGGTGGTTGATTTTTTAAATAAAACTTTGAAGGATAAAAAAGTCATTTTCGGGCTTACAAAAAACAAGTCAAATGATACTATGAGTATTTCCGTCTATGAAATATAATGGAGATGTATTATGAAAATTTTAATTAGCAACGATGACGGTATTCAAGCGGCCGGCCTGAATGCATTAAGAGAGTCATTGCAGGATCAGCATCAGGTCTATGTGGTGGCTCCGGATCGCGAAAGAAGCGCCACAGGTCATAAAATCACATTAGACAGACCTCTGCGGGTCAAGGAATGGACTTACCCCGGCACTGACACTATTGGCTGGGAAGTTGACGGCACTCCTGCCGACTGCGTTAAATTAGGATTGGAAGCCCTGCTGCCGGAATCGCCTGATCTTGTTATATCGGGAATTAATTTCGGACCAAACCTTAGTACAGACGTACTTTATTCCGGTACTGTCTCAGCAGCCGTTGAAGGGATGATCAACGACATACCGTCAATAGCGATATCTCTGGCCAGCTATGAGTTTTATGATTTTTCTTTTTCATCTGAAATAATTAAGAAAGTGGTTTCAATCGTGGACGGCCAGCTTTCATCGCACACTCTTTTAAATATAAATACGCCTCCCTGCGCACCGCGGGGTATAAAGGTTACCAGGTTAGGTCACAGGCGATATGTAAACATATTTGATAAGAGGATTGATCCAAGGGGCAGGGTATATTTCTGGATGGGCGGTGAACCTTTTGACCTGGACAGGGATGACCCGGAGACAGATGTTTGGGCGATCCGGGAAGGATATATATCGATTACTCCGATCCAATTTGACCTTACAGATATTGACTTCATGGAAAAGCTGAAAAACATTTGCAAAAAAATAGAGGGATAAAACAACCTAGTCAATCATTTTATATCCTGTTAATCCCTGTCAATTTGTTTTTTTATAGACTTCTTATAATTGACAGGTCTTTTTTATTAATCCCTCCGTTTATGATTAACAACAACATATACGTCAAAAACCCTGCGGCTATCGAGCTTATAATGACAATCGGCTCGGAAATAGACTGGTTAGACAGGGTTTCGTATGAGAAGAGGATCACCATACTCATTGCTGCAGCGGCTGCCAACGGTTTTAATATGACTTTATTAATGTCAATGTTTAAACCGGTCTGATTTCTGATATCGATCAGGTTTAAAACAGCCATCACAGCATAGCTCACGGCTATGACGGCAGCAGCGCCATAAATGCCCATGTGTGGTAGCCCGGTTAGATAATAAATGCCGCATAATTTAAAAACTGAGGCTATGAATAGGTTTTTAAAAGGTAGAGCAGCCCGGTCCATCCCTTGGAGGATACCGGTGGTAGTTTGCTGCAAATATAGGAAAGGTCCTCCCAAAGCCAGAATTCTTAAGCTGTCGCCAGCCTCCGGATAACCAAAAATATAACCGCAGATTTTATTCCCGAGAAAAATAAATATAATTGCAAAGGGTATACCAGTCAGTAAGGTTATTCTAACAGCTGTTTCACACCTGGCGCGGACCAGATGAAATTTGTTTAAAGAAATCGCGTCAGATATGGCAGGAACTAAAGCCGTGGCAAGCGATATAGTGATTATGCCCGGCACGAAAAGGAGGCCCTGGGCTATACCCACAAACTGTCCGTATATAGCAGTGGCGCCGGTTAAACTGATACCACCGGCCTGCAGGCGCTGGGGTATTAGTAGGGCGTCCAGAGACAAAAAAAGCGTAGAAATAAATCGTGTTAATGTAACCGGGACTGCCAGGCTGGATACTCTTGCCGCTATTTTGCCGGTACGTTCAGCCGGATAGACTGGTATGCCGGCAGGCAACCTGGGACGGTTTTTAAAATAAAAAACAGTAATTAATAAAAATCCGAACAGTTCTCCGATTACAACTCCCAGTGAAGCACCAATTGCTGCGTATTCCACCCCTCTGGGCAAAAGCAGGCGGGCGAAAAAAAGTCCTGACATAACTCTGACCAATTGTTCAAAAGACTGACTTATGGCAATCGGCTTCATCTGTTGCAGACCCTGAAAAAAACCCCTAATGGCTGAACATAGCGCTACAATTATTACTCCCGGTAATAGACTTAAGAAGATATAATAAACCCCGGGGTTGGGGAAAATATGTGCAAGTAAAAACGGAGCATATAATAAACAGAGGACGCTTAGCAGGACACTGGTTAGAATTAAGAATGCAAAACAGGTGAAGAATATTCTGTAAGCGCCTCGCAGGTTATTAACCGCCATTTCTTCTGCCACAAGCTTGGCAATGGCTACAGGTATACCTGCTGTCGCCAGAACAATGATTAAGACGTATATAGGATAAACCATGGCAAAAAGACCTATGCCCTCGGGAAGGATCAGTCGGATCATTAATATCTGGTAGATAAAACCCAAGACCCGGTTAAAAGAAGCGGCCAGCAGCAGAAACAGGGCGCCATATATAAATGATTGTTTAGACATTACAAACCCTTTCGAATCACGCATTACCTGTATGCCGCAGACATGATGATAAATATTTAATAAAAAGACTGCCTGATAACATCTACTCATCCTTTATTTACCTATGAATAATAAGTACTTGAAGCATGTGTTTTTTATGAAAAATAGTTTCATATTTTTTAAAAAACAAGGATTTTAACGGACTACTGTAGAAATACCATTTTAATACCAAGACTTTAATTGGGTTAAGACTTGAGGAGTTTATATTTGTGGAACTCTGAGGGAGGTTTTCTTTTGTTTTTTTATCCAATTTTGCCCAATTTTGGTTTTAAATAAGTATATAAAATCTATTTAAGGGAACCATTATTTACAAAAGGAGGCACTTATTTTGAAGAACTATCAAACCGGTCAAATACGCAACCTTGGGGTGGTAGCGCACGGCGGAGCCGGTAAAACCTCCCTGGTAGAGGCAATGCTCTTTAATACCGGGATTCTATCCCGCCTGGGCAGGGTGGAGGACGGCACAACGACTTCTGACTACCACCCGGAGGAAGTAGCAAAACAGATTACCATTCATACTAGTCTGGTTCCATGTGAATGGAACGGCATCAAGATTAATCTGCTTGACACCCCCGGTTTTTCGGATTTTATCAGTGAGGTCAAAGGCGCTCTGAGGGTATCGGACACGGCCATGTTCGTGTTATCGGCCGTCGATGGAGTTGAAGTCCAGCACGAGGTTGTTTGGGAAATGACAGATGAGTATAACCTGCCCAGGATTGTTTTTATAAATAAAATGGACCGCGAGAATGCAAATTTCGAAAAAGTACTGGATGATCTCAAATCAAAATTCAAAGCTAATTTTGTGCCTGTGCAGATCCCTATTGGATCATTTGACACTTTCACCGGCGTAGTGGATATAATTAACGGCACTGCTTATGAAGGAACGGGAAAGGGAAATGAGACCTCTATACCCGATGAACTTGCCGATGACGTAGCCCAGTACCGCGAGCAGTTGATCGAGGCCGCAGCCGAGGGTGACGATGATCTGACTATGAAATACCTGGAAGGCGAAGAATTAAGCCCTGAAGAAATAAAAGACGGCCTCAAAAAAAGTATCGTCCAGCGCAAAGTGGTCCCCATTTTAGCCGGGTCCGCGACAAAGAACATCGGCACTGCACAGTTGATGGATTTTGTGGCAGGTTTCCTGCCCGCGCCGGAAGCAAATGAAAGTAAAGGAAATATGTCGGCCCTGGTATTTAAAACTATCGCCGACCCTTACGTCGGTAAAATGAACTTTCTGCGCGTTTACAGCGGCGATTTCAAGAGTGATTCAACCGTTCTCAACAACACGAAAGAAAAGACTGAGAGGATCGGCAATGTTCTCTTTGTCCGCGGCAAAAACACTGTGACCACGGATTCCGTTCCCACCGGGGATCTGGCTGTTGTGGTAAAACTGCAGGACACAGGCACAGGCGACACACTATGTGACAAGGATAAGCCGGTAACACTTGAAGGCATTGAATTTCCGACGCCTACCCTGACCGTAGCTATCGCGCCCAAGAGCAAAAACGACGAAGACAAATTGGGAGACGCGATTTCCAAGCTTTTAGAAGAAGACCCATCCATGAAAGTGGAAAAAAACAGCGAAACCAAACAGACACTGCTGATCGGTATGGGAGAACTGCATATCAACACCATGATCGAGAAACTCAAGCGCAAGTTTGGCGTTGACGTTGTAACTGCTGACCCGAAAGTGCCATACCGGGAGACTATCCGCTCCAAGGTGGAAGTAGAGGGGAAACACAAGAAACAATCCGGCGGCAGGGGGCAGTACGGGCATGTCTGGATACGTTTTGAGCCGATTCCAGAAGAGGACTTCGTATTTGAAGAGGATATATTCGGCGGTTCAGTTCCCAGGCAGTACTTCCCGGCTGTTGAAAAAGGCCTGCGTGAAGCGCTGCTGGAAGGAGTGCTGGCCGGCTATCCGACTACCGGAATTAAAGCCACGCTGTATGATGGATCTTATCATACCGTGGACTCCTCTGAGCTGGCCTTCAAAATCGCGGCATCACTGGCCTTTAAAAAAGGAGCGCTGCTGGCCAAACCGGCACTCCTTGAGCCGATTATGAACGTTGAGGTGGTGGTGCCGGAAAACTTTATGGGCGATATCATAGGTGATTTTAACACTAAACGCGGCCGGGTGCTCGGCACAGACCAGATCGGCCGGCTTACCAAAATTAATGCCACAGTACCCCTCTCAGAAATGTATCGCTATGCCATAGACCTTAAATCAATGACTCAGGGGCGCGGTTCATTTACCATGGAATTCAGCAGCTATGAGGAAGTGCCCGCCCGCCAGGCCGAAGAGATCATAAAAAGAATAAAAGCCGAAGCTGAGGCTGAAAAATAAAAAAAGCGGGATAATACACCCGCTTTTTTTATAAAATTATTGTTAATTAATTTATTAATGAAAAAGGATGTGATAACGTGGATATGGATCTAAGTTATTTTTTGCAGAATAAAAGTAGGGGAGCGGAATATATCGACAGGGCAATGACTGAACTTTCGATTAATATAACCGAGGACACAACGGTACTGGAGTTGTTTGGCGCTTTTAACGGTATTTTGGCCAGGGCGATTGATATTATGCTCGAGGAGATTAACGAGGGCGTTAATATGCACCAGTGTTCAAGTTGCTCTCCGCTGCAAAAATAAACTAAAATTTATAAGGAAAATGAAAATAATATGTTCATAAGGCTCCTTTTATTACTGTTTTTTGCACTCACATTATTTCTGAATATGAATACTTTTATCAAGCCAGTATGCGCCCAGTCTAATTGCACTGCGTACGCTGCTGTTAGTGTAGACATAACTGGGAACAGCAACGGCTGAAGGGCAAATCAGCCTGCTGTAGCAGACGATAACCAGTACAGCCCATGGGATAAAGCTTTCATGTTTTTAATTGTTGCATGCATGGCAGTAATATTTTTTTTGTTAAAAAGTATTTTATAGCATTGTGGAGGTCAATATTATGAGCCCTGGGTTTTATGCACGGGGTTTTATGGTTTTTATAACAGGTATGAAAAAGTATCTATTTAAAATAAATTTAAACAAAAAACCCCCGCAGGGTCTTATTTTACTGGCAGGGGAGACAGGACTCGAACCTGCAACACCTGGTTTTGGAGACCAGTGCTCTACCATTGAGCTACTCCCCTGTATACAATTGATACAGTTTACTTATTACAAACCCTATTATATAAAATACAGGTGTTCTGAGTCAAGGGAAAACACTGTAACCGGAGGATTTTCTTGAATTGGAACGAATATAATGAGATCAGCCCAGGTTAAATATATTTGTGGAGGTGGGTACAATGGCGTTGAAAATTGGTGTCTTAATGGGCGGCCGCTCATCAGAACGGGATGTTTCCCTCAGAACTGGCGCTGCTATTTATAACGCTCTGCAAGCTAACGGTTACTCTGCGGTAAAAATAGACGTCGGCTTTGATGTTGTTGAAAGAATTAAGTCTGCAGGTATTGACCTGGCGTTTCTGGCGCTGCACGGCAGGTACGGGGAAGATGGCGCGATCCAGGGAATGCTCGAAATGCTGGATATCCCCTATACAGGTTCGGGAATCCTTGCCAGCGCACTGGCCATGGATAAAATAGCCACTAAGAAAATGTTGCTTTTTGCAGGCCTGCCGACACCACGCTTTTTAACAATAAGTAAATTAGAAGCCATGGCGGCCGGTTTGGAAAAAATCAGCGAACAGGTGCTGCAAGAAATGGGTCTGCCCTTGGTAGTTAAGGCGCCAACACAAGGGTCAACAATCGGCATATCATTTGTCAGGCAAAGAGACGAATTGGCAGAGGCTTTTGCCCTGGCTTTTAATTATGATCCTGCTGCTATGGTAGAGCAGTTCATTGAAGGGGTTGAGCTTACGGCATCAGTGCTGGGCAACGACGCTCCCGTCGCGCTGCCGCTTATTGAGATAGTGTCAGCCACCGGCGTTTATGATTATGATGCCAAGTATACTACTGGAATGAGCGAACATATTATCCCACCCCGCATTTCCGTAGGAGAACAGAATAAAATAAAGGACCTGGCTATAAGAGCTTATAAAGCAATTGGCTGCCGGGGACTGGCCAGGGTCGACTTCATTTTGGCGCAAAGCGGTTCACCCTATATTCTTGAGATAAACACCATACCGGGTATGACCGCTACCAGTCTTTTCCCTGACGCAGCCAAGGCTGCCGGGATTGAATTTCAGGATCTTATAGAGCGGCTGATCAGGCTGGCCCTGAAAAAATAAAAACAGAATTGTGGAGCACAATATGTATATAACTAGATCAGAATTAGCAGCGCTGATAGACCATACTTTGCTGAGGCCCGATGCTGTAAATGACGATATTGTCAGGTTATGTGCGGAGGCAAAACATTATGGTTTTGTTTCAGTATGTGTGAACCCCTGTTACGTTTCTACAGCTAGTAAAGAACTGGCTGGTTCACCAGTTAGTGTCTGTTCTGTTATTGGATTTCCCCTTGGGGCCAGTACTCCGTCAACTAAAGCGCTTGAAGCTGCGGAGGCTGTCCGAAACGGCGCAGGCGAGCTTGATGTCGTTATCAATATAGGTTTTCTTAAATGCGGGCTGCCGGAGCAGGTAAAATCAGACCTGGCGGGAGTTGTGGCAAGTGCCAGGCGTGAAAAACAGAGCACCATTATAAAAGTGATACTGGAGACATGCCTGTTAACCGACAGCGAAAAAATTAAGGCCTGCCGCTTGGCCATTGAGGCAGGCGCGGACTTCGTTAAAACCTCTACAGGGTGGGGCAAGAGCGGTGCTACTGTTGCCGATGTGGCCCTGCTAAAGCAGATCGCCCGCAACAGTGCCGGTGTTAAGGCTTCGGGCGGTATCAGAGACCTGGTAACAGCCATTAACATGCTTGAGGCAGGTGCGGCAAGAATTGGCGCCAGTTCAGGGCCGGCCATAATAAATGAGCTGAAAGAATAGTTCAAAATTCCGGCTTGAGAAGCCGGAATTTTTTTAATATTTACTACTATTTTACAGAGATGGTTAAACTAAAGCTGTGTACTATTTTAAGCAGTTTATACCCCGGTTATTTTTTATTTGAGCAGGAATTATCAGGAGCGACAGCGAAACATCCTTTTAAAGCTCGCAAAAAACAACAGGGGGTGACGGTTTTGAAGATACGCTGCATGTTGTGTGGAATGCCTATTGATGATGAAGTGTTGGCAAGCACTGATCCTCTTGAAGATGAAGATTATGACAATGATATGCCCAAAAAGAAACCAATGTCGGTATGTCTGAGATGCCAGGCGAAGTTAAAGCACGAGGCAGATAACCAACAAAAGGTACCAAAGCCTATGTAGCAAGACAATTATAATCAGGAGGTAAAATATTTGCAGATTAACCTTAGAAGCATAATTAATTTTATTATAATTGCGGCATTATTTATTTTAATCGTTCTTGGCCTGTACGGGACCAGGCTTTATATCGACTGGCTTTGGTTTCAATCTTTAAACTACCAGAGGGTTTTTACGACAATTATTTTATCTGAAGCAGGTCTCAGGTTTGCAGTCGGATTTACCCTATTTGTTTTCCTGTTTGTAAACCTGTATTTAACCCGCGGTCCCTTGCTCAAGGCAACACAGAAAGCAAAGGTTGTAAAAGAAGATGATCTGTTTACAATTCAAAACGTTTCACTAAACCAACTTATAACACCCCGGTTTTTGCTTTTACTGTTTGTTGTTATAAGCTTAGTTATGGCCATCCTTTTTAATTATTCAGTAGCCAAGGACTGGATTACTCTACAGCAGTTCTTACACCCAAGCAATTTTGGCGTCAATGATCCGATCTTCCAGAAAGACATTGGGTTCTATGTGTTTCAGTTGCCTTTTTATATTTTTCTCTACAACGTGGCCAGCATGGCTGTCCTGGTGACCGCGTTCTGGGTTACGATTGTGTATCTGACGATCTATTTCCTGCAGGGGAATCCGGGCAGGTTGCTGCATGACATTTCGGCGCGCTATCATCTTTCCTTTCTGGCAGCGGTTTTCTTTATTATCAAAGCTGTGGGATACCGACTGGAACAATACATGCTTCTCTTTTCCCACCGCGGTGTTGTATGGGGGCCGGGTTACACAACAACTCACGCTACTCTTATAGCTTACAAGGTCCTGGCTGTTATCGCCCTTCTATGCGCGCTGGCAATCTTAATCAACCTGTTTCTCCGTAAATTCAGGCTGATTGTATACAGCATCGGTGTGCTTCTGGTGGCGTCCATAGCTCTTGGTGGACTCTACCCGTCTTTTATCCAAAAATTTGTGGTAACACCGAATGAAGCGGTTATAGAAAGGCCATATCTGGAGAGAAACATTCAATTTACCCGGATGGCGTATGACCTTGATAAAATTGAGAAAGATAATTTCCCTGCCGGCAGGCTTCTTACGGCTGAAGATATCCGGGCTAACCAGGATACGGTCGACAACATCCGCCTCTGGGATTGGGAGCAACTGAAACAGACTTACAGCCAGCTACAGGAGATCAGGCTGTATTACGAGTTTTCTGATATTGATGTTGACCGATATACAATAGACGGTCAATACCGCCAGGTTATGCTGGCACCCAGGGAGCTTAATCAAGATCATCTGACTGCCCAAGCCAAAACGTGGGTTAACCAGAGGCTATTCTTTACCCACGGTTACGGGATCACTATGAGCCCGGTCAACGAGCTGACCGCGGAAGGGCTTCCCACCTTTTTCCTGAAAGATATTCCACCCACAGGCAATACCGACTTAAAAGTGGACCGGCCGGAAATTTATTTCGGGGAGAGGACAGATCAGGACGTTCTGGTTAATACAAAATCACAGGAGTTTAACTATCCTGAGGGTGATGTTAACGTTCTTTCCACATACGAAGGGGAGAGCGGCGTTAAAGTGAACAATCTCCTGCGCCGGGCTATATTCGCCCTGGCCCTGGGAGATTATAAAATACTCATTTCCAATGAAATCGATAATAACAGCAGAGTTTTATATTATCGCAATATCAAGGAGAGAGTTCCTAAAATTGCGCCATTCCTGCAGTATGACAATGACCCTTATGTAGTTCTGAGCAACGGCAAGTTGTACTGGATATGGGACGCTTACACAACCACTAATAAGTTTCCATATTCCGAGCCATTTAATCAGACAAACAACTATATCCGAAATTCTGTTAAAATTGTGGTTGACGCTTATACCGGACAGGTCAATTTCTACATCAGTGACATAAATGACCCGCTGATCCAGACCTATAGCAAGATCTTTCCTGGTATGTTTAAATCTTTAGAAGAAATGCCCGAGGATCTTCACAAACATATTCGCTACCCGGTAGATCTCTTCCGGACACAGGCAGAAATGTATGCCGTCTACCATATGGAAGACCCCCTGGTATTTTATAACAGGGAGGACAAGTGGAATATAGCCAGTGAAACCCAGGGAAGTGAAGATAAGCAAATAGAACCGTACTACACAATCATCAAAATGCCTGGAGAAAGTGAACCGGAATTTGCTTTAATCCTCCCCTTTACTCCGCAAAACAAAAAGAACATGATTGCCTGGATGGCCGCCAGGTCAGATGGGGATAATTATGGCACGCTTTTATCATATAACTTTCCCAAGCAGGAGCTTGTTTACGGGCCGACGCAGATAGAAGCACGGCTCAACCAGGATACTCTTATTTCACAGCAGTTGTCACTCTGGAACCAGCACGGATCCAGCGTGATCAGGGGAAACCTGTTTGTTATACCGATCAAGGACGCCCTGATTTATGTGGCTCCGATTTACCTGCAGGCCGAGCAGAGCAAAATGCCCGAACTACGCCGGGTCATAGTGGCACACGGGGAAAAAGTTGTTATGGAACCAACGCTTGATATAGCTCTTGAAAAAATATTTGGAGAAGGCACGGGGATAACAACGCCCCAGGAGCAACAGACTGAAACCGGCGCCCCCGCCGACAGTAGTATTTCCGACCTTGCTCAAAGCGCCAACCAGCTTTACGATGAGGCACAAAATAAGCTTAAAAATGGCGACTGGGCAGGTTATGGAGAGTCCCTGAATAAGTTAAAACAGACACTGTCCGAACTTGTGGCCAAAGCAGAGAGCCAGCCCTAAACGTAAAAATATTGATATGATGCCGGCGTACCAGTCATTGAACACCTATCAGACAATTACAAAAAAAGCTGTCGGCCCGGCGTCGGCTGCTTTTTTTGCAACAGTCATGTTTGTATGCCATCTTAATAAACGGGGAGGTTGTTTTATATGGCGCAAGGCGGGAAAATTAGGCGCATCGGTGTGCTGACCGGCGGCGGAGACTGTCCAGGATTAAACGCGGTTATCCGCGCGGTGGTTAAAACTGCGATTGGCAGCTACAGGTTGTCTGTCGTAGGCTTTGAAAACGGTTTCGGCGGGTTGGTCCAAAACCGGGCGCGTGATTTAACAATGAACGACGTGGTTGGCATTTTGCCGCGCGGTGGAACCATTCTGGGCACTACTAACAGAGATAACCCCTTTAAATACCAGATGGTTATCAAGGGGCAAAAAGTATTCAGAGATGTTTCAGACCGTGTTATTGAAAATATTAATATACAGGGAATAGATGCCCTGATCGTCATCGGCGGTGACGGAAGCCTGAGCATCGGCAAGGAGCTTTATGAAAAAAAGGGACTGCCGGTTGTTGGCGTGCCTAAAACTATTGATAACGACCTATCGGCCACAGACCAGACTTTTGGCTTTGACACAGCTTTAAATACCGCTACCGAAGCCATAGATAAGCTGCACACGACAGCTGAGTCACATCACAGGGTAATGGTGCTTGAGGTTATGGGGCGTTACGCAGGGTGGATCGCGCTTCAGGCCGGTATCGCCGGTGGAGCAGATGTTATTCTTATTCCCGAGATTCCCTATTCAATTGATAAAGTATATGAAAAAATTTACCATAGGCGGGATTTCGGGAAAATGTTCAGCATTGTAGTAGCAGCTGAAGGAGCTAAAGCGATAGGAGGAGAAATGATCGTCCAGAGAAGAGTGGAAGAAAGTTTCGACCCAATCCGTCTGGGCGGTATTGGCAATGTAGTGGCCAAGCAGATTGAAGAGGAAACCGGAATGGAATCCAGGGTAACTGTATTAGGCCACCTGCAGAGAGGTGGGACCCCAACAGCTTTTGACCGGATCTTGGCGACGCGTTACGGCGCCGGCGCAGTTAACCTTGTTATGGACGGCAAGTTTGGTGAAATGGTATGCCTGCGCACCCCCAATATCGAGTCAGTAGCGCTGGCTGACGCAGTGGGAGAAATTCGCACGGTGCCAATAGACGGTGATATGGTCCGCACTGCCAGACAGGTCGGCATGTGCTTTGGGGACTAGTTAACGTCAATACAGATACACAGATAGGGGCTGTAAATATGGTTAATAAGGCATGCGATAATAAAACCAACTGGGATAAAGCAGTGGAATTTCACGGGCATGAATGCCCGGGACTGGCCATGGGATACAGGGCTACTGAGTTGGCACTGGAAGTGCTTGGCAGCGAACGTTCCATCGATGAGGAATTGCTGGCTATAGTTGAAAACAACGCCTGTGGTGTAGACGCCTTGCAGACTCTTGCGGGCTGTAGTTTTGGAAAGGGCAACCTGTATTATAAGGATTTCGGCAAATCAGTGTATACAATTGCCAGGCGCGGGGATAGTAACGCGGTCAGGGTGGCAGTAAAATACGGCACAACATTTGACCCCGATTTCAAGTCCTTAAAAGAGCGCTCTGCTTCCGCCGCCGCCACTGAGCAAGACCGGGCACTTTACCATGAAGCATTGCAGAAACGTATTAAGAGTATTTTAAACGCGGGGACAGAAATGTTTGATGTGAGAAAGGTGATAATTGAACTGCCGCCCCCGGCATCAATATATCAAACCCTGCAGTGCAGTATATGCGGTGAAGGTGTGATGGAGCCCAGGGCGAGGCTAAAAGACGGCAGGGTGGTCTGCATCCCCTGCGGGGAAGAGATTTAGTTGTGATAAGTTTGACATCTCGGGCAGGAAAACTTTTAATTAAAACTTATTGAATAAGATTATAATAGTTACATGATATGGAATATTTATAGGCACCCCGTGCTTGATAATTAAAAGCGGGGTGCTTAAATTACCTTTGCCGCAATTGTAATTATAATGATCTGGAAGAGGACGATAAAAAACGGGTTAAAACAGTCTGGCAATAATGGCGGAGTAGATAGCCAACTTGCTGTAAAGCACACGTTTGTGTTAAAATAAACCACAGAAACTACCGTGGAGGAGTACTAAGTGAGAATAGGTATTTTTACTGATAGTTATTTACCATATACAAGCGGCGTCGTTCGTTCTATCCAGACCTTTAACGAAGAACTAACCAAGTTAGGTCATGATGTCTATATATTTGCTCCAAACTATAAGAACTGCAGCAGTGATAACAAAGTATTTCGCTTTACTTCCATACCATCTCCTACAAACCGTGATTTTACCCTGGCGCTGCCGTTATCTTTAAAACTTAGGCCGACTATTAAACGGCTCAATCTTGACTTAATCCATGTACATTCACCATTTCTGCTGGGGCGGCTTGGCGCCAGATACGCCAGGAAAATTAACGTACCCCTGGTTTTTACATACCATACTTTGTATGAACATTATGTTCATTATGTTCCATTTACAAAGTCCGGCTCAAAAGATATTGCGCAAATTGCGCAGTCAGTCTCAAAAGACCTGGCGCAAAAAGTTAGCCGGGATTTTTGTAACCAGTGTGACCTGGTGATAGTGCCAACCGGCATCGTGGGGGACTATCTGCATGAGATTGGTGTAAAAACTGTTCTAAAAAAAGTACCCACAGGTATTAAGACCACTGAATATAAAAAAGGAGAGAGGGAATGGCTTCAGAATGAGTATAAACTCTCCCCCGATGATAAAGTTCTTATTTTTGTCGGCAGGTTAGGACAGGAAAAAAATATTCCATTTATAATTGAAAGTTTTAAGGTGGTAAAAAGCAGGATTAACAACGTTGTCCTTGTAATTGTAGGAGGCGGTCCCAAAGAGGAAGAACTCAAGAATATTGCTGTTGATTTAGATCTGAGTGACAGCATTATTTTTACAGGAACTCTGTCACCGCAGGACGTAATCAACTGCTACACGGGCTCAAACGTGTTTGTATTCTCATCTCTATCCGAGACTCAGGGTATTGTGATAGCAGAGGCTAAAGCCGCCGGTCTGCCAGTGGTAGCCATACGCGCAAACGGCGCTGCAGAAATGGTTGAAGAAGGTATCGACGGTTATCTCACCGACCAGAGTACAGCCGAGTTTGCTGAGAAGATCATCAGCCTGCTAAATAACGAACAGCTCAGATCGGAAATGGGCAGAAATGCCGAAAAGAACGCTGCAAAGCTTGATTCTGTCAACTGTACTTCAATGCTTTTAAATTGTTACCAAAGTCTGAAATAAACGTAATCAACCCAGATGGTATTAACCCGTCATGAATGTCAACCTCTTACACAAAATATTTCCATTTGATGACGGGATACCAACAGAATCTAGTAGAATCAACAATAAAGACTGTCCCTAAAAATGACCGGCTAAAATGCCGGTTTTTGTTTGACATATATTATGCCTGGAGTTAATATTAATATTAAATAGGAATATTCTTGTTTGGAGGCATCATGACAGAAGCAGAAATAATCCGACAAATAAAGACAAAGGGGTTCAAGATCACTTCACAGCGCCGGGCAATTATCGAAGCGTTGCTTGTACCGGACAGACCGCCAACAGCACAGGATGTGCTCGAAATAGTAAGGGATAAGTATCCCTATGTCAGCCTTGACACAGTGTATCGAAACATAAACCTGCTTGCCGAAATAGGATGCGTAATTAAAATTAACCTAAAAAATAATGAGAAGAGTCGTTTTGAAATCCTCAAGCACCATCACCACCACCACTTAATCTGTCTTGGCTGCGGTGAAGCAGTCTGCCTGGAAAAGTGCTTGCTGGACAAACATATGGATGTTTTAAAAGATCAGGGATACAAAATTGTAGGGCATGCCTTTGAAATATACGGTTACTGCCCATCCTGCTGTGATACGGCAGAATAGATTAAGAGGTGAAATTATGTATAAAGAAGGAAATAGTTTAGTAATCAAAATTTTGATTCTCATATTTATGCTCTCCTTTCTATCTGCATGCGGCAGCCAAACTGCAGATAACGAAAAAGAAAAGACTGATCCTTCAGATACTTTCACTGTAGCCACAACATTTTATCCTCTGTACATAGAAGCGGCAAATATAACAAAAGACATACCTGGCGTAAATCTGATCAATATAGCCCCTCCCACCACCGGCTGTCTTCATGATTACCAGCTGAACCCGGAGGATTTAAAAAAAATGAGCGAGGCTGATATCCTAATCATTAATGGGGCTGGTATGGAGACATTTACAGATAAAATAGTCAGTCAACTGCCGGAACTGAAAATTATTGATGCCAGCAGAGATATACCATTGATAAAAGGTGAAGGGGATGAATATAACCCTCACGTCTGGGTGAGCATCACCAATGCCATTCAACAGGTTAAGAATATAGGAGAACAGCTTGCTTTACTTGACCCGGACCGCGCCGCCGATTACACTGCCAATACCGAAGCTTATACGGCAAAACTGGATGACCTCCGCGTCAGGATGCACCAGGTGATAGACAATGCCGGCAGAAAGGATATTATCACCTTCCACGAAGCGTTTCCTTATTTTGCCCGGGAATTCAACCTGAACATAATCGCCGTCATAGAACGGGAGCCGGGTTCCGAACCAAATGCGGCCGAATTGTCAGAGACGATTAAAATTATTAACGAGACAGGTATAAAGGTTATTTTCGTTGAACCTCAGTATCCGGCCAAGTCCGCTGAAACTATCGCTAGGGAAACCGGCATAAAACTATATACACTGGATCCGGCAGTCACAGGTGAGATGGAGCTGAATGCATATTTAAACATCATGGAGAAAAATATGGATATACTGCGGGAGGCTCTGAATCAAAATGAACGATAAAGCAATTGCCAGAACTAAATCACAAGCCTGCGGCCTCTGTTGTACAAAGCTTGAATCTTTAGGCGTCACCATAGGTAAGACTGAAATCCTGAAGGATATCAATCTTCATATCCACTGTGGTGAGCTAACCGCGCTGATAGGGCCCAACGGGGCAGGTAAAACAACACTGCTCAAAGCTATAATGGGGGAAATACCTCACTCAGGCACTTTAAGGTTTCTGGATATCAAAGACTGCCATACCAGAAAACCACTGATCGGTTATGTCCCGCAAAAACTTGAATTCGATCCCGGTGCTCCAATCAGTGTATTAGATTTTTTTTCAGCCGGACTCTCCACCAGACCGATATTTTTCGGACACACAAGCCGACAGCGTGATCATGCCGCTGCCAGTTTATCCGTTGTTCATGCGGATCACCTTTTAGAAAGACGCCTGGGGGATTTATCAGGCGGGGAACTGCAGAGGGTACTGCTGGCCCTGGCGTTGGATCCATGTCCTGATCTATTGCTTATGGATGAGCCGGTATCAGGAGTTGATTCGCATGGCCGGGAAATATTCTATAATATGGTTTCTAACCTGCGCCAGCAATACGACCTGTCAATTATTCTGGTATCACACGATCTTGTTATGGTATCGCGGTATGCTGACAGGGTAGTGTTTGTAGACCGCACACTGCAGTGCGTGGGCACGCCGGAAGAGGTTTTCAACAACGAAAAAATCAAACGGGATTATGGCTATGTTTACCAGGAAAGTATTAAGGGGAAACAGTCATCTTTAAATGGACATAAAATTAAAGGGGTTAGCGCCTGATGGAGTCCTGGTATTTTATAATAGATTACCTGCTGCCCTTTGACTGGGCTCATCACACTTTCATGAAAAACGCTCTGCTGGCTGTACTACTGGTAGGGCCGTTGTTTGGCATTATGGGCACCATGATTGTTAATAACAAGATGGCTTTCTATTCCGATACCATCGGCCATTCTGCCCTGACCGGCATAGCTATAGGAATCCTCCTTGGTTTTCAGGACCCCTTATGGATTATGGTGTTATTTTCCATATTCCTGGCAATAGCCATATCGTTATTGAAATACTATACAATTGCTTCAACAGATACTGTTATCGGCGCTGTGTCCGCGACAATGGTGGCGCTGGGCATTGTTTTACTCTCGCGGGGCGGAGGCTTTGCCAAGTATTCCCGTTTCCTCATCGGTGATCTATTAAGCATCACGCCCAGGGAAATTTACCTGCTTATATTCGCCTTTGTGGCTATAGTACTCCTCTGGACAGCTATGTTTAATAAATTTCTCCTGCTCAGTGTTAACCCAACACTGGCCCGCAGCAGGGGTATACCGGTCCGCCTGGTGGAAACACTGTTCTGTATTGTCATTGCGGTTATCGTAACAATATCAATACAGTGGGTGGGTATCTTAATTATAAATTCATTTTTGATCCTGCCTGCCGCCGCCGCCCGAAATGTCAGCATCAATATGAAGCAGTACCATGTGATTTCTATATCAATTGCCTTAATCTCCGGCACAATGGGACTCCTGCTGTCATACTACTGGGCCACAGCCACCGGCGCGACAATTGCTTTAGTTGCTGCCGCATTCTACCTGATCACTCTTTTACTGAAACCCAGGTTTGCATAAATTGAGACGTGGGACGCGATTCACTAACCGTAGAGTTAGGCGGGTTTAAGAACTTGTCCCTATAATATGTCAAACGTTTTCCTGCTGTTCGCGGCAGCTTTTTTATTTTCGGGCATAAAAGCCGTCTAAAGCATAAACAATATTAGACAAAGACTTATAGCAGGAGATGTTGTAATGGTACAGGAGACGTATCTAAACAAAAAAGCAAGAGAAAGCGAAATACCCGAGTCATTCGTATATGGAGGCATACCGGAGGAAAAACCAGACGAAAAAAAAATACAGGAAAATAAATTTTCTGAACTGGACCGGTATATCAATTTATACAAAAAAGAGCCCGGACAGTTGATTATAATTCTGCAAAAAGCGCAGGATATTTTCGGACACCTACCGGAGGAGGTGCAAGCTTACATTGCCGAAAAAACCGGGACACCTGTTAGTGAGGTTAACGGCGTTGTCACATTTTACTCGCTTTTTTCAACAGAACCACGGGGAAAATATACCCTGGATATCTGCATGGGAACAGCCTGCTACATCAAGGGTGCCCAGGAACTAATGGATACGCTGAAAGACAACCTGCAGGTAGATGCCGGCGAGACTACTCGAAATCGACTTTTTACTGTTAAAAGTACTCGCTGCATCGGCGCCTGCGGGCTGGCGCCGATACTGGTTGTAAACGGAGAAGTGCATGGAAATGCCAGCTCCGGCGAGGGCATGAAAATAATACAGAAATACCGGAAAGGTGAAGATAGTGAAAGTAAAAAACACTGAAGATCTCAGGGAAATAAAAGATGAATTTTTTCCTTTGATCAAACAGAGGATGGGCTACAGCAACGGTTTGGGCATTACCCAGGTACTGGTATGCTCCGGCACGGCCTGCTCCTCCGCGGAGAGCCAGGATTTCCGACTGGAACTTGAGCGGGAACTGGACCGGCGCAATCTGAGAGACAACGTGCGGGTTTTTAAAACAGGCTGTTTTGGTTTTTGCCAACACGGCCCCATTATCATGGTTCATCCCGGTGAAGTATTTTACTCCAAGGTAAGACCGGAAGACGTTAAGGAGTTTGTGGAAACACATTTAATCAGCGGTCGGGTCGTGGAAAGGCTACTATATCAAAATAACGGCCAAAAAGCCAATAACATCGAAGATATTAATTTTTTTAAGGCCCAGAAACGGATAGTACTGCGTAACTGCGGCGTAATAGACCCGGAGGAAATTGGCGAATATATCGCCAGAGACGGCTATTTCGCCCTGGCAGACATTATTTTAAATAAAAAGCCGGCTGAAATAATTGATAGAATCAATAAATCCGGACTCAGGGGCAGGGGGGGCGCCGGATTCCCGACCGGCCTAAAGTGGGAGCTGGCGGCCGGTCAGAATGTCAGCCCCAAGTATGTTTTATGCAACGGGGACGAAGGAGACCCCGGCGCTTTTATGGATCGCAGCATCCTGGAGGGGGATCCGCACAGTATTCTGGAAGCGATGACTGTGGCCGGCTACTGCATTGGCGCGGCGCAGGGTTACATTTATGTGCGGGCGGAATATCCCATCGCTGTGGAAAGACTGGAAACCGCTATTGACCAGGCAAGAGAGTATGGCCTGCTGGGCAAAAACCTTTTCGGTACTTCCTTTGATTTTGATATCGGGCTACGCCTTGGTGCCGGGGCATTTGTGTGCGGAGAGGAAACCGCGCTGCTCCATTCTGTCATGGGCCAGCGCGGAGAACCGCGTCCCAGACCACCCTACCCGGCTCAGGAAGGTCTATGGGGCAAGCCGACATTAATCAGCAATGTTGAAACCTACGCTAATATCCCGGTCATTTTGAGAGAGGGCTGGGAGTGGTACAAAGGACATGGCACCTCATCCAGCAAAGGCTCCAAGGTGTTCTCTCTGGCCGGCAAAATCAATAACACTGGCCTTATTGAGGTACCCATGGGTACTTCCCTGCGCACAATTGTATTTGATATAGGAGGCGGCATACCAGGCGGAAAAAAATTTAAAGCAGTCCAGACAGGCGGACCTTCAGGCGGCTGTATACCTGAAAAATATCTGGAGCTTCCCATAGATTACGAGTCCTTGAAAGAGATCGGGTCGATGATGGGGTCCGGCGGTATGATAGTTATGGACGAAGAGAACTGCATGGTTGACATAGCCCGATTTTACGTTGAATTTACCCAGGACGAGTCCTGCGGGCGCTGCACACCCTGCCGAGTAGGAACCAAGAGGCTTCTAGAAATACTAAAAAGAATTACGGAAGGTAAGGGAGAAATGGAGGACCTGGAGCTGCTTGAAAAACTGGCCTTTGACATCCGTGACGCGTCACTGTGCGGCCTGGGCCAGACCGCTCCTAACCCTGTAATTTCTACAATGCGTTATTTCAAGGAAGAATACATCGCCCACATCAGGGATAAAACCTGTCCGGCCGGGGTGTGCAAAGCTCTTCTTGACTTTACGATAGACGAGGCTAAATGCGCCGCCTGTGGTCTTTGCGCCAAAGTCTGCGCTGCGGGTGCGATTACCGGCGCAGGGGGACAGCCATACCGGATCGATCCTGATAAATGTCTTAAATGTGCGGCTTGTGTAGCTAAATGTCCGAAAAAAGCTATTACCAAAGGTGTCAGGAAGGAGGCCGTTAATATTGCAGAGACCGGAATACACACCGGGACCGGTAGTCAGGAAGAAAGGGCAGCTTTATGATCATCCGGAAAAAGATATCGAAAAAATAAGGCTGACCATAGACGGCAGGGAAGTCGAAGCTGAGAAGGGGATGAATATTTTAGAAGCCGCCCGCCTGGCCGGCATTGAGATCCCCAGTCTGTGTTACCTGCGGCACATTAACGAAATCGGTTCCTGCCGGGTCTGCCTGGTTGAGGTGGAGATAAAGGGGGCCAAGACGCTCCAGGCCTCCTGTGTTTATCCGGTCACCGAGGGACTGGTCGTCCATACTTCATCACCACGGGTGAGACGTGTGCGGAAAACCATGGTGGAACTGCTCCTGTCTGATCACTACCGCGAATGCACCACCTGTATCCGCAACCTGAACTGTGAGCTGCAGAATGTCGCCGATAACCTGGGCATAAGAAATATCAAATATACAGGTGAAATGAAATCGCTGCAGGTACAAAATGAAAATTCATTTATTATCCGTGATTACAACAAATGCATCAAGTGCCGTCGCTGTGAAGCAATCTGCAGCAAGGTGCAGGAGGTAAACGTCTATTCCGCCCTGAACCGCGGCTATGATACAGTTATCGCCCCAGCTTTCATGCAGGACCTTTCAGCAGTGGCATGCATTACCTGCGGACAGTGCGTGATAGCTTGTCCCACCGCTTCGCTGACTGAGAAGGAGTGTGTGGAATCCGTCTGGGAGGCGCTGGAGGACCCGGATAAATTTGTTGTGGTACAGACGGCCCCATCCATCCAGGTTACTTTGGGCGAGGTGTTCGGTTACGAGGTGGGCACGGTGGTAACCGGAAAACTGGTGACCGCACTGCGCCGGCTTGCTTTTGATAGAGTTTTTGCCACAGATTTCACAGCGGACTTGACCATTATGGAAGAGGCCCACGAGTTGCTGGAAAGGCTGGACGGGCACGGCAAACTCCCGCTGCTTTCCTCATGCAGTCCGGGCTGGGTCAAATTTGCGGAACATTTTTACCCTGAATTTCTCGAAAACCTATCTACCTGCAAGTCGCCGCATGAAATGTTCGGAGCGCTGACCAAAACCTATTTCGCGGAGAAAGAAGGCCTGGACCCAAAGAAAATTGTAGTTGTGGCAATCATGCCCTGCACGGCGAAGAAGTTTGAGGCCAGCCGTCCCGAAATGGGAACTGGTGAATTCAAGGATGTGGACTGGGTCTTAACGACTAGGGAACTCGCCCGGATGATCAGGCAGGCGGGAATAAACTTCCACGACCTGCTGGATGAAGAATACGATATCCCTATGGGAATTGCCAGCGGGGCGGGCGCAATTTTCGGCTCAACCGGCGGGGTCATTGAAGCGGCGGTCAGGACGGCTTATTATTTAACGTCAGGACAGGAAATGGACCTCCTGGACTATGAGGAACTACGCGGGTTCAGCGGGTTAAAGGAAGTTTGGATAGAACTGAAAGGGCGTAAAATTAAAGTAGCCGTCGCTCACGGCACGGGCAACGCCAGGGTAATGATGGAACGGCTCAAGGCAGGTGAGCAATTTGACTACGTGGAGATAATGGCCTGCCCCGGCGGCTGTGTCGGCGGAGGCGGTCAACCCATATTCGGCACCAGAGAGCATAAGGAGATATCCCTTGATTACAGGCATAACCGGGCTGACGCCCTGGATCGCATTGATTTTTCAAAAGAATTGAGACGGGCTCATGAAAACCCCGCGGTCAAAAAAATCTACGAAGAGTTTTTGGGACATCCTCTCAGTGATATGTCAAAAAAGCTGCTACATACCTATTACACACCACGCGGCAAGGCGCCAGGGTTAAACCTTGGCGGGATAAAAGGGAGCCATGCCGGCCATGTAAAAGAGAATATGCCGCCACATGACACCCAGTACATGCCGCAGGAATGAAATGGCGCCAAAAATATAGCCTAATAGCACAGGTGCAATTTGTTTAAATTAATACTAAAAACAATAATAAAATGGAGGTTAATGATGACAGAAAAGACAAGTTGGAAAGTTGGGGAACTTGCCAAGCAGACTGGTCTTTCAGTACGGACGCTGCACTACTACGACCAGATCGGACTCCTTGTCCCTTCAAGAAATAAGAGCAATGGGCACCGGCTTTATACAGGAACGGACATAGTAAGGCTACAACAAATAATAGCTTTGAAACACCTTGGTTTTTCACTGGATGATATAAAAGAGTTCCTGCAGAGCACAGATTATTCACCGGGCCGTGTGATCAGCCTGCATATCGGCCAACTGCGTGAGCATATAAAGTATCAGCAAAATCTCTGCCGGCGGCTGGAAAAAATCGCAGAAAGCCTGCAGTCACAAAAAGAAGTAACCACAGAGCAGTTTATTGAAATCATTGAGGCTGTAAAAAGCACAGAAAAATATCTCCTGGCCAGGGAGCAGGAGAATAAGGAGAATAGCTGCAAAGGCAGGGGGGAAATACCGGAACAGGCAAAAAACCGGCAAAGTGAAAAGGAATGGCGCAATATGGAAAGTTACGTAGTAGAATAAAAGACAAGCAGTGACAGCAAAGCCGCCGATATTGGGAGTCACCACTGCTCCTGGTTGACTTGAAACTTGATTGTGAGGTGCAGCAGCAGTGTTTTTTGTCGGCGGCCGGTTGGCAGTAAATATTATAAAGAAATGGATAGTATCAGTATGGATTTCTTTAAATACTACTTATTTAAGCATGCGCTTCAACACTTTCCCGCTGGCGCCTCTGGGCAGTTCCTCTTTAACTTCAAATAACTCTGGAATTTTGTATGTGGAAAGCCTGTCTTTCAGGAAGCAAAAAAGTTCATGTTTTTCCAGCGTAAAACCTTCCGCAGGAATTATGAATGCCTTTATGACCTCGCCCTTGACCGGGTGGGGAACACCGATAACAGCCGCCTCCGCCACTGACTGGTGAGCCTCCAGGGCTTCCTCGATCTCACCGGGATATATATTATAGCCGGCTGTAATAATTAGCTCTTTTTTTCGCCCCACAATATAAATATAACCGTCATGATCACGATACGCCAGGTCGCCGGTGTAAAGCCAGCCTTTTCTGAGAACCAACCTGGTTTCTTCTTCCCTGTTATAATAACCTTTCATAACATTAGGTCCTTTTACGATAAGCTCTCCTACCTCGCCGGGAGGGAGTTCCCTGTCTTCTTCGCTAACTATTTTCACTTCAACACCGGACAGGGGCAGTCCGACCGACTTTATTTTGCGGATACCTTTCAGCGGGTTCAGGCTTACCACTGGGGATGCCTCCGAAAGCCCGTAGCCTTCAATTATGGGAAAGTTAAAGGTTTTTTCAAAAGACAGCATATGCTCCTCAGAGATGGAATCCCCGCCGGAGATGGCATACTTTAAGGTGGGGAAGGGAGCCTGGCGTCGTAGTTTCAGCAGTACCGCGAACATACTCGGCACCCCACAAAATACCGTTATTCCCTTCTGTGAAAGGGCTTGCAGCACTTCTTTGGGCCTGAAAGCATCCAGAATAGTGATGGAACAGCCGACGTACAGCGGTAGCAGGACGCTTGTTGCCCAACCAAAACCGTGAAACATGGGCAGCACGGCCAGAAAGTTATCATCAGGACAAAAGTGCGAGACATCGTCCATTGACTTAACGTTGCCGATCAAGTTATTATGCGTCAGCATGACGGCCTTTGGCTGGCCTATAGTGCCGGAAGTGTACAGTAGCGCGCATACCGATTCCGGATCTCTTTCCTTAAAATGTGCCGGCGGGGCGGTTGATATCTCTTTGCGGCATTGCGCGTCAAGTATAACCGGCTTTATAGACAGCTCCGACGAACCGGAAAACGCCCTGCCGATAGTTTCGTTTGTAATTAGGAAGCGTGCGCCAGAATCATTCAGCATAAAAGCTAATTCCAGGGGTGTCTGCAGCAGGTTTAAAGGCACTACAGTCCCGCCGGCACGGGTTACACCCAAATATGAGTATATGAATTCCAGGCAGTTGGGCAGCGCGACCGCCACTTTATCGCCTATTTTAAGACCCAGGTGGTTCAAGTAACTAGCGTATTTCTCTATATTTTGTTCCATCTCTCCGTAAGTAACAGTGACATTATTAAATAATAATGCCGGACGGGCGGCATCCTGATCGTTATCCCTGTGTATGTAATGTATATTCACCAGAGCAAACCTCCTGAAAGTTCTAAATAATCATTATTTTCGACGAGAAAAGCTTCTAATCCTCTGTAAGGTTCCCTTCTATTCAGGATATTACAAAGCTGTCAACTGTGTTCAGGGTAGCATATTTGACCTGTTTAGACCTGAAAGTTATAATAATGGTAATTGTTGGCATTGGCGAAGGGCTTTTGTTGAACCATGTAATTACTCGCACAAAACCTGATTAAAAGATATTATGACAAGACAGTGGTTAATAGAATAAATTTTAATGTCCGGTAAAAGGAATGCTTTGGCATCCTGGGACCGAAGGGCACGGGAAAATCCTATAATAAGATAGTATAGTGTAATATTGCAGAATCTTTATCCCAGCCATTTGCACAATAATTAGGCTTAATAATTGGTTTAAATCTGCAAAATTTGCACTATTTATGTTCAGCCCAAATTACAGAGTTGCACATTACGTGTCTTG
>JAQVXL010000029.1 GCA_028709235.1 Desulfotomaculaceae bacterium | reverse complement strand
CCGAATTATTATATTCAAAATTAGAAGCCGCATGCTTTATTATACTGATAGAGCAGGCGGCTTCTTTAAAAAATATCGCATAGATATAAGAAAAATTTTCTTCTTCCCCCTGCAATATAATATTTATTTAATATATGCCGCCCGACTTATTTACGAAATCATAAGGAGTCAGAATCAGAAATTATTCCCATAAGGATGAATAAAACCAGGACCAAGTTTGCACCATATAAAAATATGATGTTTTTAGTTTTAAGGGAGGCAATGGCTTGGACACAGCGTTTAAATTTAAGTATTTGGAGTGCCTGAACAGGCTGCAGGGCCAAGATTATCTCGCAGCCATCATCTCTTTTGGCGCCGCCCCCACTATTAAAGGCAAGAAACCGGCCTCGCTGCTTGCTTTTTCTGGGCGAAGAAAAAATATTTTTACTCTGTGGCATTGCTATAAACAGGAGATATGCCGGGAGTTTAACCTGGAGTATTTCGAGTTGAAAAACAGGGCAGAAATCGCCACTGTACTTTTATATAAGAGAAAAATGCTCGAAAAGTATTTGATCAATAGAAATAACTTCGATTTTTTAAGCAGTTTGGGCTATCAGGAAGCTGTTACTATGGAGGAAAAACTGCGGTTGTTAAAAAAGAGGTTTGCGTTTACCTGCCCACATGAAGTGGGCATTTTTTTAGGGTTTCCTGTTGAAGATGTAAAAGGCTTCATTGACAATAAAGGAAAAGGCTATTTACTAGCGAGATACTGGAAAGTATACCTGAACCGGGAACGGGCCGAACTGTTATTTAATATCTATGACCAGGCCAGGATCGATGCAGCCAATGCTGTTATTAGATATAGCGAAGAATATAATTATAAGCAAGGATTATTGCCAGCTTTTTGGCCGGGAAATTTCTGATATTACGACAAAACAGGTTTGGGAGATAATTGAAGGCTGGATTGTTATTGACATATGTCAATAATAGTGTACAATAGAATTATAAATGACATATGTCAATAACTAAAAGGAGGTAACGAACATGCCAAGAGGAGACGGTACTGGACCGATGGGAAACGGTCCGGTAAGCGGCAAGGGTCTTGGTTCCTGCGCTGAGGCACCTGCAGACAGGTACGGCGCTGGAATGAGTTACGGCTTCGGCCGAAGACGCGGACCTGGCTGCAGGCGGGGATATGGAACGAACTACACTGCGGAACCAGCTACAGCTAAAACGAAGAAAGAATTGTTGGAAGAGCAAAAGGAACTTTTGCAACACAGGCTTGACATCATCAGCAAACAGTTGGAAAATCTATAAGGGAAGTGTAAGTAACAGGGGTTCATCCCCTGTTACTTACATTACATTATCACATACTCGAGGTGAATAAATCATGCCCAGGCCGAGAAAGAGGAGGAGAGTGTGCCAACTACCGGAGAACAGCCTGTTTGGGCCGCTCAACGCGAAGCACCTGACTGGAGAAAGAACTATAATGACTATAGATGAATTTGAAACCATCCGCCTCATTGATATTGAAGCTATGACGCAGGAGGAGTGCGCGCAAAGGATGAATGTTGCCCGCACCACCGTCCAAAGGATTTACAATGATGCCCGTAGGAAGGTTGCGGTATCCCTGGTTGAGGGAAATATTCTCAAGATCGAGGGTGGGGACTACAAGCTTTGTGACGGAAGCGTGCAGTTACATGGTTGCGGCAGATGCCGCGGGCGCAGATCCGGGCAAAATTAACTAAAAATTGAATAATGGATTTTATTAAGCCTTATTGAGTTTGATAGGGATAATTATTGAAAGATAAATGGGGGGGTAATCCGGTAATCTGGCAACCGGAGGGTTAAATAAAATTATAATCATAAAGGAGAAGGATGATGAGCAAAGAATGCGACCAAAAGTGCGGTACATGCGGTGAGGACTGCACTGAAAGAAAGGAAACACCGAATGATTTTCTTGAAAAACCGCACGAACTGAGCAATATCAAGAAGGTTATAGGCATTGTCAGCGGCAAGGGGGGAGTGGGCAAGTCGCTGGTGACATCAATGCTTGCCGTGACAATGAAAAGAAGGGGGTATAACACGGCCATCCTCGATGCCGACATAACCGGACCGTCCATACCCAAGGCATTCGGCATCAAAGAAAAGGCATCGGGGAACGAGCTGGGTCTGCTGCCCACCAAGAGCAAAACGGGCATCGAAATCATGTCAATCAACCTGCTGCTGCCAGATGAAACAACCCCGGTTGTCTGGAGGGGGCCTATTATCGGCAACACGGTAAAACAGTTCTGGACAGAGGTGATCTGGGGCGACGTGGATTTCATGTTCATTGATATGCCGCCCGGTACGGGGGATGTTTCTCTCACCGTGTTTCAGTCAATACCTGTTGATGGGATAATAATTGTGACATCTCCCCAGGAACTGGTTTCAATGATAGTGTCCAAAGCGGTCAAGATGGCTAAAATGATGGACATCCCCATCGTTGGGATAGTTGAAAACATGGCATATTTTAAGTGTTCTGACTGTGAAAAGGAACATCAAATATTCGGCGAAAGCCATATCGAGGAAACCGCGCGACAGCATGAAATTGATGTACTGGCCAGGCTTCCTATCGACCCCAGGATTGCAACAGCCTGCGACAGGGGGCTGATTGAGCTTGTTGAAGGTGAATGGCTTGAGAATGCGGCCGACATCCTGGAGATGCCAAGCGTGTCAGGCGGCCCGGGCTGCTAGTTTTTAAAACGCCTGCAAAGGTAACAAATGGGGACCAGGGTGACTTACCCGGTGTCCCTTATTTCTTTCTAGGAGTGGTTTTTTCAAGTTCCAGCAGGCGCGCCTTTAACTCAAGTCCTCCCCCAAAGCCGGTCAGCTTGCCATTGGTCCCGATCACCCTGTGGCAGGGGATAATAATCGGGATCGGGTTCTGCTTACAGGCATATCCTACAGCCCTTGAGGCTTTTTTGTTTCCCACGCTTAGAGCTATTTTCTGGTAACTCCGGGTTTCGCCATAAGGAATATTGAGCAGGCTTTTCCAAACACGCAGCATAAAATCTGTGCCGGCCAGGGCCAGGGGCAGGTCAAATTCTCTCAGTTTGCCGGCCAGGTAGTCCTGTAGCTGCCGGGCTGCTTCTTTTAATGTGTCAGTTTCAAAGGCAATGTTGTTCCGGGGTATTTGTTCATTTTCAAAATATATATTGGTAATATTACCTCTGTTTTCTGTTATGCCGATTTCGCCGATGTCGGTCTGATAGAAAAATATATTATTCAACGTGTTATAGCCTCCTTTTATAATGCGGCGCGACAGTGCGGCAACGGAGGTGATTACTAATTTATTTGCGCAGCAGGGAGCCGAGAAGGCCACGCACCAGTTCCCGGGCGACCTGCCGTCCGACGCTGTTGACGGCTGTCTTGGAAAGTTTTTCAACCATAGTGTCCGGTTTCCGGCCGGGCTTGCCCTGGCGCGGCTGCTGGTCATATCCTCCCCGCTTGCCGCTTCTTTCTTCACGTTTTTCACGGACACGTTCCTCTTCGGTGGCTTTTTCTTCCTTTTCGCGCAGGGCTTTAGCCTGTAACAGCTCGTATGCCGATTCCCGGTCAATTGGTTTTTCGTACCGGACTCCCATGTTGGACTGGTCCATGATCTCTTTTCTGCGCTCCGGCGCAATGGGACCGATTTTGCTGCGCGGCGGGATGACAAAAGCCTTTTCCACTATGGAAGGGCGTCCCTTTTCATCTAAAAAGGAAATCAGTGCCTCGCCGACGCCCAGTTCTGTGATGACCTGTTCGACAGAGTACTTCGGGTTCTGCCGGAAAGTTTCGGCAGCGGACTTGATGGCCTTTTGATCTTTGGGCGTGAAAGCGCGCAGGGCGTGCTGCACCCTGTTGCCCAGCTGGCCCAGGACGCTGTCCGGGATATCAACAGGATTCTGGGTGACGAAGTACACGCCGACACCTTTGGAGCGGATCAGGCGGACTACTTGTTCAATTCGTTCCAGCAGGACTTTGGTAGCATTGTTAAAAAGAAGGTGCGCTTCGTCGAAGAAAAACACCAGCTTGGGTTGGTCCA
Organism: Desulfotomaculaceae bacterium; assembly: GCA_028709235.1. Taxonomy (GTDB): domain Bacteria; phylum Bacillota; class Desulfotomaculia; order Desulfotomaculales; family Pelotomaculaceae; genus Syntrophopropionicum. The sequence continues at coordinate 24,348 of JAQVXL010000029.1, read as the reverse complement.
GGTCTCCCACTTCCGGCAGTTCTTCGAACAGTTCGGACAGCAGCCAGAGCAGGAAAGTGGAATAGAGGGCTGGGGACTGGAACAGCTTGTCGCAGGCCAGAATGTTGATCATTCCCAGGCCGTCCTGGTTATTTTTCATAAAATCATTTATATCCAGGGCAGGCTCGCAGAAAAACTGTTCTCCTCCCTGTTCCTCTATAATCAGCAGGGCGCGCTGGATGGCGCCTATAGACTGCTTCGAGATAGTGCCGTATTCTACCGTGTACCGGGAGGTGTTTTCTGCAACGTAAACCAGCATTGCTTTCAGGTCCTTCAGGTCCAGCAGCAACAGGCCCTGGTCGTCGGCGACGCGGAAAACAAGGTTGAGTACGCCGGTCTGGGTTTCATTAAGGTTCAGCAGTCGGGAAAGAAGCTGTGGGCCCATTTCCGAGACAGTGGTCCGTACCGGGAAGCCTTGATTTCCGAAGACATCCCAGAACTGTACCGGGAAAGAACGGTGGGAAAATCCCTTTATTTCCAGTTGTTTGACCCTTTCCTCCACCTTGGAGTTGCCTCCGCCCGGTTCGCAGATACCGCCAAGGTCGCCCTTGATGTCGGTTAGAAAAACAGGTGTACCGATGGAGCTAAAAGACTCTGCAATACTCTGGAGTGTAACGGTTTTACCGGTGCCGGTAGCGCCAGTGATCAGGCCGTGGCGGTTGGCCATTTTAGGCACAATGTGCAGCTCGGTTTCTCCCTTGGCGATAAACAGCGGCATATCCGCCATCAAATCACTTCCTATCCTTATTAAACTTGATTAAACTTGTATATCATAGAAAAATATCAACAATCATGCATATTATACCATGAAGACTGTCCAATTAGCAGGAGAATGGACTGCATACAGCTACAGTATCTGATACATATATGTACTCTCGTCTTCATCCTAAAGAAGGCTCCACTAATATTTATAGCGGAGCCTTGCCTTCTTTTTAATTCTCATACTGGCCTGCAACTAAAATATTTCGGACCAATATTACTCGATTTAACTGTGCTGGTCTTTAAGGTCCACTGTATCCAGGGTTTCCCCGGCAGTGGTGAGTTATGCCTGAACATCGCTGAGCGGTATGTCCAACGCTGTTGCCACTCCTTTGCCGTAATCGGGGTCAGCTTTCATGCAGTTGCTGATATGCCGTATTTTTATTTCCAGTGGCGCGTCGCCCATGTTCCGTGCTGTGTTGCCGAAGAGGGCCTCCTTTTGCTCTTTGTTCATCAGGCGGAACAGCTTGCCGGGTTGGGTGTAATAGTCGTCATCGTCTTCCCGGAAGTTCCACCGGTCCGCGTCGCCGTAGAGCGTCTGGGGCGGCTCTTTGAATGCGGGCTGTTCCTGCCACTCGCCATAGCTGTTGGGCTCGTAGGCCAGGGTGGCGCCGAAGTTACCATCCACCCGCATGGCCCCGTCCCGGTGATAGTAGTTAACCGGGCAGCGGGCGGCGTTGACCGGAATAAGGTGGTGATTTACCCCCAGTCGATAACGCTGAGCATCACCGTAGGAGAACAGCCTGCCCTGCAGCATTTTGTCCGGGGAAAATCCTATGCCGGGAACAACATTGGCGGGATTGAAAGCAGCTTGCTCAACTTCTGCGTAATAGTTTTCTGGGTTTCGGTTAAGTTCAATGACTCCCACTTCAATCAGCGGGTAGTCCTTATGGTACCATACCTTGGTGAGGTCGAATGGGTTGAAGGGCATTTTTGCCGCATCAGCTTCCGGCATTACCTGGATATACATTTTCCAGCGTGGGAAGTCGCCCCGCTCGATGCTTTCCATCAGGTCGCGCTGGTGGCTTTCGCGGTCTTTAGCGATAATGGCCTCAGCCTCTTCATCTGTCAGGTTTTTAATGCCCTGCTGGGTGCGCATGTGGAATTTGACCCAGAAACGCTCATTTTTCGAGTTGATCATGCTGAAAGTATGGCTGCCGAAACCGTGCATGTGACGATAGGACAGGGGGATGCCGCGGTCGCTCATGACGATGGTGACCTGGTGCAGCGCTTCAGGCAGGGAGCTCCAAAAGTCCCAGTTGTTTTTCGCGCTTCTCAGGTTGGTGTGGGGGTCGCGTTTGACTGCTTTGTTCAAATCGGGAAATTTATGCGGGTCGCGCAGGAAGAACACCGGGGTATTATTGCCCACCAGATCCCAGTTGCCTTCTTCGGTATAGAATTTAATAGCAAAACCGCGTATGTCGCGCTCGGCGTCCGCGGCGCCCCGCTCCCCGGCTACAGTAGAAAAGCGTATAAATAGATCAGTTTTCTTGCCGGTTTCCGAGAAAATCTGCGCTTTGGTATATTTGGTGATATCGTGGGTGACAGTGAAAGTGCCGTATGCCCCGGAGCCCTTGGCATGCATGCGGCGTTCGGGGATTACTTCCCGGTTGAAATGGCCCAGTTTTTCTAAAAACCAGACATCCTGCAGCAACATTGGACCGCGTGGGCCGGCTGTTAAAGCATTTTGGTTATCGGGTACCGGCGCTCCGTTGACTCTGGTAAGTCTCTTTTTGCCTTCCATTCTTTTGCCTCCTTTAAGCGGTAGTCCCCTGACAGGATTATGTACTCTTGAGCATTATAAATAAATAATCTTAAGTTTTTATTATTAAAACCTTACAATTTTTGTTTATTATGCTTCAATCGCATTCCGGGAGTTGAACAACTCCTAGCAGTTCTTTCATCCAGAACCTCCGGCCGCCAGAAACATACCCAGACCTAAAAAACCGATGACAATAGGCCAGGGAGACGGCAGCTTAATAAAAATACCTGTTACTAGTAATACAAGGCCGGAAACCCTCAAAAGGGTACGCCATTTGTTTGTCATAAAAAAACCCCTTCTTTATTATCTATAATAGCTGCTTTCTCAAAACCAAAGAATGATAACAGCTTTTACGCCATGTTAATAGAAGGGCAGTGGGAGATTCCATATAAAAAAATAAATGTTATAAAGTATATGGGGATCGGCTTTTTCTAACAATAAGACTCTATTGCATTTACAGGGCATATTTTCGAACAGCTCCCGCAGACATCGCATTTGTCCACATCAATTGCATAGCCCTCTTTAGTTTGGTATACAGCTTTAAAATTAATTGATTGACATATTAGTTCGCATTCGCCGCATTTGATACATGTTTTCGAGTTAATCTTCAATCCTTTAAATCGGTCAGGAAAATTTCCAAAATTAAAATGTTCTCTTATAATCTTGTGGTCACGACTAGTGCAATCATAATCATAGTTGTAATAATCGCCTTTGAAGCTATAGATGCAAAATGTAACCGTATCCGGATATTTAATGGTATCCTTTACTCCTAATTCAAAAATTGGTTTTGTGCTGGCTTTTTTCTTCAATTCTTCAAATGATATTTCTTTAACAGCACCTGTTGCTTTAATAGTATATCCGGGTTCAAAGTTTGGTAGGCCATCTTTTCCTATCTCTACATGTGGAGACGCTGACATGCCACATATGGATAATTTTTCGGTTTCTTTCAGTTGTTTGTAAAATGGTTTTATAGTCATGGTACGAAAATACAAACCCTCTTCATCCCAGGCAAATAAATGGGCGATCCTGGTTTCCGGATAATCGCCATCAATTGTGGCAAATGTTAAACATCCTATCCGATCAAACCGTTGGTAAATATCTTCAATTAGCATTGTTTATCCTCCCTTACCCTTAAGGTATTCCCTTTTTTTATAGTTGCATTATAGTTAGATGTCTAACTATTGTCAAGCGATGCATTACACTTTATGTTGTGGCTTAAGAGAATTTTAAGATTATTTTAAGGTTTTATTAGTACTATTTTGGTACTATTTAAAAACAAAATAGGGGATGAATCCAATTGCGATACGTATGCTCCGACTGCCTGCAAATTAATAGTTAGGATTTGACAGGTAGTATATAAAGCTAGAAATCCTGAGAGGAGGCGGTCCTCATGATTTTTGAAAAATCATGAGGACCGTTTACGTTAAACCCGGCTCTGGAATCGTTTAGGTGCATTATGATGTTTTCATCTGTTAATAAAGGGAAAAGGGTCTGTTTTATTGAAGATATTACAGAGATCATTATGGCGTTGTTATTACCCTTTATGGGAGGTGTTGGGAAATTGTGCAAGAGTGATATGCATTTACTGGAGGGTACTTTTTTAAGCGACTCCAAAAATTTCAAACGTGTCCTGCTGAGTATAGCTGACGGGGTGTATATGACTGACCCGAACAGAAAGATAGTTTTTTGGAACCGCGCCTGCGAAAAAATTACTGGTTTTAGTTCAAAAGACATACTTGGACATAAATGTTCGGATAATATTTTGAACCATGTTGATATGAATGGAAATATGCTTTGTGAAACCGAGCATTGCCCTTTGCAGCAGTGCATGGTCAAGGAGACACCGGGCGAAAAACCTTCCCTTGTGCGCGCAAAACGGCGTGATGGCTCACGTGTAATAGTGGAAGTAAGCGTGGCGCCGATCAAGCGGGATAATGGAGAGGTTATCGGCGGTATAGAAGTATTCCGAGATGTAACACTGGTACACGAAATGAGGGAGACCAAGGCCAGTTTTCTTTCCGCCGTCACTCATGATCTTAAAGCGCCGCTGACCGTTATCAAGGGTTTTCTGGAAATTGTTTTATCCGGTGACGCAGGCAGTATGAATGAAACGCAGAAAGATTTTCTGAGCAGCGCCCTGGAAGAATGCGACCGCCTGAACAAGATGCTGGGAGACCTGTCGGACCTGGCCCGTTTTGAAGCTACCGAGTTCTCTTTTGCTCAACGGCCGGTCAATGTTGTTCCCTTATTGCAGCAGGCACAGCATAATTTTACTTTTGAGGCCGAGCAAAAAGGGCTGGACTTTAAGATTGAACTGCCGCAAGCATTGTATGTGGCCGGTGACCGGGACAGGTTATACCAGGTAATCACAAACCTTGTTTCCAACGCCATCAAATATACGGGAAAAGGATTTGTGTATTTATACGCTGGAGTGTCGGGCGATAAAGCGATTATTTCCGTGTCTGATAGTGGCATTGGTATGAGCCGTGAAGAACATGAAAAGATATTCGAACAGTTTTATAGAATTGACAACCTGGCTACGCGGAAAGTAGTAGGTACCGGCATCGGCCTGTCTATAGTCAAAAAAATAGTGGATATGCATAAAGGTGAGATATGCGTCCGGAGTGAGCCCGGCCAGGGCAGCACTTTTCGAATAAGCTTGCCTTTATTGGCAGAAGAAATGATACCATCAGATTCTAAAAGAGCAGCAGGATAATAAAGTTTAAGATTGTATCAAGAATATTACAGCCGGTTGGGTAGAATTAACCCTGCCGGCTTTTTGAATTGCTTTACATTTGCAAAAACAAATTAACTGATATCAGCTTTCCCAATCAGTTAGAATTTTTACATTATTATTGACAGTACACAGAAGAGAGATTATAATTTATGGTGTCTTAGTGGTTTAGTAATTTAGTAAAATTAATGGAGGCAGGATAATGAAAATCCCGACTAGTTTAAAGCACAAACCGGTCATTGTATGCGAGAATTACGAAAATGTTGACGGCAGGCAGGCCTATAACTCAGACGCCAAGGGCCTTTCACTGGGACTGGCCCAGTGGAATGACCGGGGCAAGGTGGATATTTCCGCCAAAGTATGGCGCCACACAGGTGAGAAGTGGTCCAGGCAGTCAGAGGAAATGCCCCTGCACCGTGTGTTGGACCTGGCCATTCTGGTCTGTCGCACGAAACTGCATTTTCGGGAAGCTTACCAGTACGAGAAACTGTATGACACCGGGAACCCTGTTATTGACCGAGTTGGGTTGCAGGGCGACGCCATGACGGTGGCAGTATGTACTGACAATGATAAGATCGATGAGGATATCAACTTATTCAGTCAGGCGCTCAGCAACGACGATGAAATCCTGGGAGAACGGCTTATTACTTTAGCACGGATATTGAAAGAGATGGGTTATTGTAAATGAGTTCTAATATCAAGAAAGGTAAAGGCAGTAAAATATTGAGGAAGGATAATTTAGATGGATAGAAAAAAGGAATTAAAGATGCAGTACAAGCTGATGAAGCCAGAGATGGGCATATTTATTATCCGTTCCAAAGTCAATAACAAGTGTTTTCTAAAAGCAACTCCGAATTTGCGAGGTGTAATCAACGGTACCAGGGTCAGATTGGGAAGCGGTTTTCATCCTTGCAGGGAATTGCAGAAGGAATGGGATGAGTTTGGTCCGGAAAAATTCAGCATTGAAATCCTCGAGAGACTTGCATACGATAAAGATGAAGCAAAATCCGACTACAGTGAAGAGCTGGAAATACTGCAGATGCTTTGGAAAGATAAACTGGCCCAGGAAAACCTGGAATTCTATAAAAAAAGAATTTAGCCCTGGGCAACAGCTCTGTAGAACTGACAACTTTACGCGAAAAGTGGGAGGTACAGGTGTCGGGTTGTCAAAAAGATTGTGGCTATGCATGCGAAGTGCGACAGTGGACGGTTCTCTGCCGCAAAAAAAAGTAAGCACGGGTACTGCCCCGTGCTTTTTCAGTTACCAGAGGTAGGAACGATTTGGATATTTTAATGTTCAAAATGCTGCCTTAAATACGTTATTTATTTATGAAACTAATCAAGCCTAGTAGTGCCAGAAATGCAATGATGAACTGTACTGCCCTTTTCCACGCCGGTGTTGTCATGTTTTTCATGTTCGGCCACCTCCTGCTGATTTCAATTTAAGGGTATCAAGGTTGGGTTGCTGACACTGCCTCCAGTTTCAAAAGCTGGGCTTTGATATCCGGTCTTCCCCCAAAGCCGGTCAGTTTTCCATAGGCGCCGATCACCCGGTGGCAGGGGATAATAAATATATATCATATATTAGACGTCGCAAATCGATGAAAGGTTCCACAGAGAATTGACACGGCAGGCACTGAGGTTTGGGAAATTTTTATAGTGTCTAATGGCCGGTTTATGGTGATCCTTTTAGCATTTTTTTAGAGGGTATTAAATATCAGCCCTGGAATAAGAAGTGTAAATATATTTACGGAGGGATTTATGTGTTTGCAGGCAATGCTAAAGATTTAGTTGAAATAAAAGTATCAGCTCCCGGAGCGGTAAATGCTTTTAAAAAGTCTTTGATTGGCCCGCGAGAGGGGTGGGAAGGATGGGTTATGCGCCTGTTTACCCTGAAGGATAGAGGGTGCTCACCACGCCACGCGCACCCCTGGCCGCATATTAATTACATAGTGAGCGGCCAGGGGGTATTGTCCGCCGCAGGGAAGGAAACCGCGCTGGAAGAGGGCGCTGTCGCTTACGTTCCCTCTAATGTGGAGCACCAGTTCCGCAGCACTGCTGATAATGATTTCGTTTTCATCTGTATCGTTCCGGAAGAAGGAGATAAGTAACACCTGCCTGCCCGTCTGTGCATCAATGCAGTCGGGCATTTATTTGCGGGTAGCTTAATGGCTTCTACGGTATCAGGTTAATAAGTTATTTGGGAAATTTCTTAGAAAATGTAGGAAATCGTAAAGATAAAAGGAATTATTAATATAGCCGCAGTTTATTCCACAGCGACCATAAGGTTGTTAAACTTTGGGGAGGGATGATAATTGTCCAGGTCTGGAGATAAGAGATGTTATCCTCTGATTCTGCTAATGGTGTTTTTCTTAACCTTTGCCGGCGGTTGGAGCCAAAAAGCCGAAGGCAGTACTTTTACAGATTTGAGAGAAGCTTTATGGGCCGAACAAGCGATAACTGAAATGGAAGCCAGCGGAGTTGTGGCCGGTTATCCCGGGGGGGGTTATAAGCCATATAATGATGTTACTATGCTTGAATCTGTGGCTATGCTGATCCGGATGCTCGGGCTGGAGGATCAGGCCAGGGCGGCAGAAAAAGCCGATATAGATTATGTGTTGCCCCCGGGCCTTAACTGGGGCAGCGGCTACCTGATCATGGCGGTCGAACGGGGTATGCTGCTTAAAGACTATCTATATTTAATGCAGCCCAATGCTCCGGCGACCCGGACTGAAGTAGCCATGCTGGCATACCATGCGCTTGAATTAACACCGGAAAGCGGAGAACTGGGATTTGATGATGCGGATGAGATATCCGCAAATTATCGGGATGGGGTCGCTGCGGTGGTCAAAAGCGGCTTTATGCAGGGGTACCCGGGCAATGTATTCAAACCGAATGATTATATTAACCGGGCTCAAATTGCTGTCTTGATGTCCAAAATTGTGGAATTAAAATATGCCGATCCCTGTCCCGATCGCCGTGCCAGCGGTATTGTTTCAGATATTAACCCCGCCAAGCGGATATTAACCTTGAGCTCTACCGGTAGCATGTTCTATGCCGCCGATTGCAAGTTATTTCTTGACGGGACCAGTGTTTTACCAGATGCGCTACAGGCTGGCGACAGGGTCAATATTATTCTGGACCGGGACTGGCATGCTGTGTATGTCAACGCCAAGCGGTCGGCTATTGACGGGCGCTACAAAGGTGTCGTGAATTCCCTCCAGGTGATCGACGGGGAATTCAGACTGGGTATCATCAGCGACGAAGGTGAGGAAATAACCCGCCTGGTAGCTGATAATGTTAAACTGAATTTGCCCGGCGGTAACCAGCTAAACTTTTTAGAACTTGTCAATGGCTACTATGTGGAGATCCTGATTTTTGACAATAAAATTACCGAAATTAATTCCCTTGCTGCTGGAGATAGTGTAACAGGTGAAATATGGGGCCTGGACTCTTCGGGGATGTATGGAATAACCATTCGCAACAATGACGGGGGTATGATGGGTTATGAGGTGAGTCAAAGCGTAGAGGTAGTGCGGGATGGCGCCGGCATAGATTTTTATGACTTAAATTTGGGCGAACAGGTCAGACTGGATCTAAACAGCCGCGGGTCCGTATACTTAATTGAGGTTATTGGTTTCGAACGGGAGCAATTGATAGGTATCATCAGGGAGTTACATGCTCAGGGTGGATATGGTATAACCTTACGCATCGGTGACGAGGAGTTCGTGAAATACAGAGTGGATGACTACGTTGAGGTGGTTGACGCAGACGACTACAATATTGATTTTATGGACCTGAAAGAGGGAGACCTGGTCAGGCTGGAACTGGACAGCAGTAACGAGGTTGATTACATCAAAATAATGCTGCGCCGGTAGAATTGACACGGATTAGGAGGGTATCTCATGAAGGTGTTAGGTATAAACGGCAGCGCCAGGCGGAACGGGAATACCGCGATTCTGATTGAACAGATTTTTAAGGAACTGGAAAAGGAAGGCATCGAGACGGAAATGATTCAGTTGGCCGGCAAATCAATCAGAGGCTGCCAGGCCTGTTTAAAGTGCATACAAAACCAGGACAAACAATGCTCCATAAAAAACGATTTTTTTAATGAATGTTATAATAAAATGCTGGAAGCGGACGGGATTATCCTGGGTTCACCTACCTACTTTTCCAGTATGAGCACAGAAATGAAGGCCCTCATTGACCGGGCTGGTTTTGTATCGATAGCCAACAACGGCTTGTTAAGGCGCAAAGTAGGCGTGGCAGTATCTGCCGCGCGGCGGGCCGGAGCGGTCCATACCGTTGACTCCATTAACCACCTGTTTTTTATCAGCCAAATGATCGTGCCGGGCTCCAGTTACTGGAACCTGGGTGTTGGCCTGGCTGAAGGAGAGGTGGTAAATGATGCGGAAGGGATGCAGACCATGCAGGTGTTGGGCGAAAACATGGCCTGGCTGCTGAAAAAGCTTAACGCATAATTTTTACGAAGATTTTTTTATGATATTTTTGCCGGCAGTCAACGCGTTCTGAACGCTGCGTTGTATAACGCGATATGACTTAACATGAATTGCTCAAAAATGTTTGTAAATTAATAGTCAGTATGACTTGACACGACATCAAGCAACTATTATAATAACAATAGGTAATGAACGGTGACCAAAATAAACATAAGGAAATAGCCTGGGTCAGATTGACATTCTATTTTTAATTATTAAATATAATGATCGCCCTATCTCCTCCCTCTCTGAAACACCTTCGCTTGCTTAGATGAAGGTGTTTTTATATTGGGTTATTTAATGATAAAATGAATTATTTTATAGCATGTCTTGACATGACGTAACATGACTGTTATAATAACGATACATAATAAACAGTTACTAAAACTAACATAAAGTTAATAAAATATTTTAAGGTTTTGATACACAACCTCACTCCTCCCTCTCAAAAACACCTTCTAGAAGAATGAAGGTGTTTTTAATCTCCAGAGACTCCCACTTTAATAAGTGGGAGTTATTTTTCACATTGCCTGCCTGGGAGTTTGCAATTGACAAAAAGGCGGTTTATAATAACATTCAAATAATCTCATGAACGTAATATTGAATCGTTAAGTAATATAATAGAAAAAGGAGTTCTTACTATGGCTAACACTGGCGCTGCCGCATTACGGGTGTATCGCTTAAAAGGCCTGACCTGAGCTGACTGTGCCGCCCGGTTGGAGCGGGATATTGCAAAACTGCAGGGTGTGGAAAAAGCCGAGCTGAATTTTGGCGCCGCCAAGATGAAGGTGCAGGGGAACATTGATCCGGCAAAGATTAAAGAAGAAACAAATAAACACAGTGTCCATGCCGAGGTGGAGGGAGAAGCTCGTAAGAAAGTTAAAACAAAGGTTCCGGATGGATCCCGCTGGCAAAAAACCCTCTTTTTGATGAAAAACAAGTGGGCGATGATCAGTGTACTGGCAGGTTTAGTGCTTATACTTGGATGGACTGCCGATGCTTTTTTACACCATCCGGCTTTGGCAATAGGTCTTTATTTGTTGACCATACTGATTGGCGGCTTCGCTACTGCGCGGAAGGCCTTTTTTTCTTTGCGCGGTTTGAGTTTTGATATGAACGTCCTGATGACCGTCGCGGTTACCGGAGCCGTACTGATTGGGGAATGGGGAGAAGGAGCGGTAATCGCTTTCCTGTTCTCAGTCAGTGGCGCCCTGGAATCTTTTACTTTTGACAGGGCGCGGCAATCCATCCGTTCTTTGATGGAGATCGCCCCCCTGGCTGCCAGAATCCGCCGGGAGGGCCGCGAAACAGAGCTGCCTGTTGAGGAGATTCGGCCTGGCGATATTCTTTTGGTCAAACCCGGGGAAAAAATCGCTATGGACGGCAAGGTCTTATCAGGTTACTCGGCGATTAACCAGGCCGCCATAACCGGTGAATCAGCCCCGGTGAATAAAGTAGCCGGTGACGAGGTCTACGCTGGTACGCTGAACCTGCAGGGAGCTTTGGAGGTTGAAGTGACCAGGCTGGTCAAGGATACAACCATCGCCAGGATTATCGAGATGGTTGAGGAGGCACAGGCCCAGCGGGCTCCTTCCCAGACTTTTGTCGATAAGTTTGCCAGGATTTACACACCGGTGGTGATAGCCCTGGCAGCGGGGATTGCGGTACTGCCGCCTCTCTTATGGGGGGTGGGCTGGTATGACTGGATATACCGGGGTCTGGCGCTGCTGGTGGTGTCCTGCCCCTGCGCCCTGGTTGTTTCTACTCCGGTGGCCATAGTGTCTGCCATCGGCAGCGCAGCCAAACACGGGGTCTTGATCAAAGGCGGCGCCTACCTGGAGGAAACAGGCGCCCTGTCAGTAGTTGCTTTTGATAAAACCGGCACGTTAACCAAAGGCGTCCCTGCAGTGACAGATATCATCACAGTGGGGGAAATCAACGAACAGGATCTGTTCAGGGCAGCCGCAAGTGTGGAAAAATTATCGGAGCACCCGCTTGCCGGGGCTGTAGTTCAAAAAGCCAAGGAAAAGGGCATTGAGCCTGAGCGGGTGGTAGATTTTAAGTCTTTAACAGGGAAAGGCGCCTGGGCCAGGCTGGACGGTAAAAAAATCGTTGTGGGCAGTCCGAAACTGTTTAGCGAAAATAAGATTGATCTATCAGCCTGGAAAATAACCCTGGAAAATCTCTGGTCTGAAGGTAAAACAGCCATTCTGGTTGAAATAAACGGTAAGCTGGCCGGAATCTTGGCAGTAGCGGATACTGTGAGAGAAACCAGTCGGTACACTGTTGACGTTTTAAAGACGTCAGGGGTCAAGACGGTTATGCTGACCGGGGATAACACGGTCACGGCGGAGGCGATAGCCGCGCAAATTGGCGTGGATGACTTTGTGGCTGAGCTTCTGCCTGAGGACAAGGTTAAAGCTGTGAAAGGCTTGCTGGCAAGGTATGGTAAAGTGGCTATGGTTGGAGACGGGATTAATGACGCTCCCGCGCTGGCAACGGCCACCGTCGGCATTGCTATGGGAGGGGCCGGTACTGACACCGCCCTGGAGACCGCGGATATTGTCCTGATGTCTGACGACCTATCCAGGCTGCCTTTCGCCATCCGCCTCAGCAGAGCTGCACTGGGGGTTATCAAGCAGAATATCGCTTTCTCCCTGGTTATAAAACTCGCCGCCGTGGCGCTGATTTTTCCAGGCTGGCTGACCCTATGGCTGGCTATTCTAGCTGACATGGGGGCGTCTGTTCTGGTTACCTTGAACGGGATCAGACTGATGAGGGTTAAACCGGTAAAAGTGGATGGAAGGGAGGGATAGTGATGTCGACAGGTAAGGTAAATGACTGCTGCGAGGAGTTTTGCTTTGACAGGGAAAAGGTTACCAGACTGAGGGGCGAGGTGGAAGTGACGGACGGGATGTCCCGCCTGTTCAAGGCATTGGCTGACGATACCAGGGTCAAAATTGTTTACGCCCTTTCCCGGGAGGAACTTTGTGTATGTGATGTCGCCTGTATTCTGGACGCCAATGTTGCCACCGCTTCCCATCACCTGAGGCTGTTGTGGAATATGGGGCTGGTCAGGCAGCGCAAGGAAGGTAAGTTTGTATACTATTCACTTGGGGATAAGAATCTGGGTGCGCTTATCGACAACGCTTTAAAATACCTGAAGGAGGAGGGTTAGGTTCTTTCGATTGCCGACAGCTTGCTGAAAACAGCCGATGTTTCAAGTCTAGATAATTTAATCCTGTGTCCGGAAGGACATATTTATAAGGATAAAGAATTGATAGAATAGCTTACTTGAGTTGTCTAAAACCATATAGTTTTGCTTTGTCCTATTTTTATATATATCATGAGTTAAACGTACTATATATACAATACAAAGTATGGGTGGTTAGGATTATGAAACAATTTGCCGTTATCGGGCTCGGTCGCTTTGGGACAAGTTTAGCACTGACTCTGGCCAGAATGGGTTATGATGTTCTGGCGGTCGATACAAACGGGGACAAGATCAATAATATCATGGACAGGGTTACCCACGCGGTTCAGGTGGACGCCATGGACGAGCAAGCGCTTAAAGCTCTTGGTATCCGTAATTTTGACGTGGTGATAGTAGCCATTGGCCAGGATATTCAGAGCAACATCCTGATAACAGTGATGCTCAAGGACTTGGGAGTTAAAATGGTGGTGTCCAAGGCTAAAACCGATCTACATGGGAAGGTCCTGGAAAGGGTCGGCTCCGACAAGGTGATCTTTCCTGAGCGAGATATGGGTGTGCGGGTAGCCCAGGCTCTTGTTTCGAAAAATATTATGGATCAGATCAATCTGTCACCTGATTACAGCATTATCGAGATGATGGCGCCGGATGGTATATCCGGGAAGACGCTGGCTGAAGGTGCATTAAGGCTGAAACACGGGGTGACCGTGCTGGCCATTAGGCGGGGTAATGATGTTATTATATCCCCCGGCGCCAAACAGGTAGTGCAGGACGGGGATGTCCTGGTGGCGGTAGGGCGTAACGACAAATTGAAAGACCTGGAAGAGAAATAAGATGTGGATGGGGGGTGTGAACATTCTTTAGTGTAAATGGAATAATCATCCTAAGATATGACGATAATATTATTGCAGCATAAATCGGGCAACGCTGAGGAGCGACCCTGCGCATTGCTGTGGCTTATACGGTGAAACGGCGGGCTGTGAGTCCTGCCGTTTTCCATTTCACCGGTAAGCCCTGAGCGGGTAAACCTCGGGAGTTTGAGGGCAGAGCCCTCAATGCCTTATGCCACAAATCTGTCTGCAAAGAATATCATAATCTGGCTGTACGCCATTGCCCAGTTTCTTGCTGGCTGCATCCACTTTTTCGATATTTCCCTAGCCGAAAGGAATACCACTTTCCGGATTGAGTCATCGGTGGGAAAAATGGATTTCGTTTTCGTAAATTTTCGCACCATTCTGTGGTATGCTTCCACCGCATTTGTGGTATAAATCAAATGCCGGATCTGTTCTGGGTAGTTAAAAAACGTAGTTAGTTCTGCCCAGTTAGAATCCCAGGATCGCAGAATGGATGGATATTTCCTGTCCCATTTTTCCCAGAATTCTTCCTTGGCATACTCTGCATCGTCTAAATTTACTGCACCGTAGATTTTTTTAAGGTCAGCGCAGATTGCTTTTCTGTCCTTGTGCTGCACGAATTTAATGGAATTGCGGATCTGATGAACTATGCAGAGCTGTTGCTTTGTTTTCGGGAAAACCGCATTTATGGCTTCGCCAAGTCCTCTCAGGTTGTCATGACAGGCGATGAAAATGTCTTGCACACCGCGTTTTTTCAGGTCGGAACAGATGGACGCGTAAAAACTTGCGCTTTCATTTTCGCTGATCCCGATGCCCAGAATGTCTTTTTGGCCGTTCATATCAATGCCCAGCACTGTGTAGACGCATTTGTTGATGATCTGACTGTCCTTGCGGCTTTTGAATACGATCCCGTCAAAACTTCCGGGAGGATTTTATCCGTTATCTTGGAAATCAACGTCTGCGATATCTCTGCCCCGTAAATCTCCCGCAGATTATCCTCAATGTCGCGCTGGCTCATCCCCTTTGCATACATCGCCATGATTTTATGTTCGATTTCATCCGTCCGGGTCTGCCTCTTTTCGAGGATTTTAGGCTCAAACTCTCCGTTGCGGTCGCGGGGCACGGCAAGTTCGCTCTCGCCGTAATCGCTGATGATGGTCTTGCGGTTATACCCGTTGCGGGAATTCCCGGTGTTGTTTCCTTCGGCGCTATGTTTTTCGTATCCTAAATGCTCATCCATTTCCGCTTCCAGCATCTGCTCAATTGTTCCCGCAAAAAGGCGTTTCAACTTCGACTGAATGTCACCCGTGCTTTGGCAATCCTTCATTAAGAGGCCCACCAGTTCCATTTCCTTGTCTGTAAGAATGTTTTTTGAATGTCTCATCTTAACCTCCATTTTGTTTTATATGGAGATTATTACCATTTACACGGGTTCTTAATCAGCCTCTGGATGGGCTTAAGATATTCAGCCTGTCCCATGTTCAAATTTTACATGCCACTAGAATCCGTGTCCTTTGATAAATTCCTCCAACTTCTCCAAGTCATCATCGGTAATCCTTAGCGGCGGAGACTGGCCGAGAAGCAGACGTCCCTCTGCTATCCTGAGTTTGTCCTTTTCCTTATTTAAGGCTTCACTGTTACCCTTGTTCTGATGATACCGGATAAGTTCCATAGCCTGGCGGCGGTCAAACAGGTATGCTGAATTGTTGCCGGCGGAGTCTTCCTGAGCCTCGTCCCATCTGGCCCGGTAGCCGGTGATCTCCCCGCTCTCCTCGGCCAGGCGCACCGCGGCCCTGCACAGCGCGTCCCCCTGTCTTCCATCCCCATACTCCGTGGCCAGTATCTCCAGGATCACGGCAAGTGGGAGGTCGCTCTCTTTCGCTGCCTGTTTTTCTACCCGGTCCGAGTTTCCCTGACAGGGTTTTTCTCCTTCTAATTTAGGCGACGGCTGTTCAGCCTCAACGCGGCGCTGTTTCTCCGGTTGGTGTTTTTCTTTAAACTTGCGGTTAGCGCTCCTTCGTCTGTTCATAATCATCACTCCCCTGAACATACTGTTTTGTTTTAATCTATATTTATTCTCAATATTGTCAAATCCCTTTTGGCGGATAAAAGACCGTTCAAGATGAACGGTAATTAATAAAAAATAAAATAAATCAGCATAAAATGGTCTATGATACATCCATTTTTATAACCTTTGGAGCAGGTGCAGGTGTTTCCAGGCCTAATATTTCTTCAACTGAGTATACACCGGGCGGATGAAAGTGAACGTATTTTATTGCTTTTTTCAAGCAGTCGGTAAAAGCGTTGCGGTTTAATGATTCATGCTTTATTTCTATCCGTTCATTGTCGCTGAGAAAGACAATTCTATGCACTCCTATGGTTCCGCCACCGCGTATGGCGTGGATGGCGATTTCTCTTCCTTTGGCGCTTTTGTTTCCCTGCCTGCCGAAGATCAACCCTTTCTCCGGATTTATCCCCACCCCTTCGGCAATTAAACTGGCCAGCCGGATGGCGGTGCCGGAGGGAGCATCCTTCTTGTACCGGTGGTGTTCCTCTATAACCTCAATATCAAATCCTGACAGTACTTTAGCCATCTTTTTAGCTGAATCTATAAGCATGTTTATGCCGATAGAAAGGTTGGGCGCCATGACCAGGCTTACTTCATACATATTAGCTATGGAACGCAGCGCTTCGGTCTGAAATTTTGTATACCCTGTGGTCCCCACAATCAGGTGAGCGCCGTATTTGGCTGCTGTCTTCAGGTTGGTAAGGCTTGCCTCAGGGTTGGTGAAATCGACTACAATACTGGGCCGTGTCGCGGCCAAATGCTGGGGTAGCTGGTCACATCCCTTTATATCCAACCCTGTGGCAGGGATTTCCAGGATATCCCCTATATCTCTGCCTACTTTTTCACCGGCGCTGCGGCTTGCCACCAGCACAAGCTTTACAGACGGGTCTTTTAACAAATTTCTTGCTGTAGCCTGACTCATACGGCCAAATCCAAAAAGCGCGACTCTAACTTTTGTGGACATTTAATTTCCTCCCATGCCATAAATTTCTTGATAAAAAAACCCCGTGGCCTAAACTATCGGGGTTAAAAGGGACGCGCAATGTAGTGCAT
Organism: Desulfotomaculaceae bacterium; assembly: GCA_028709235.1. Classification (GTDB taxonomy): domain Bacteria; phylum Bacillota; class Desulfotomaculia; order Desulfotomaculales; family Pelotomaculaceae; genus Syntrophopropionicum. The sequence continues at coordinate 7,369 of JAQVXL010000029.1, read as the reverse complement.
GGCAGAATTATGCAGCTTAAATAATTAACTGCTTCCCTTTCAACGCTGACGAGGTTAGCTGACGGATTCGGGCTGAAAGAATAGCCCTACATTTGGGTGGTGGTTATTGGCTCAACGACCAAAGGCCCACGACTCAAATGATTCACCCCGGTAAAGAGTGGTTCCCCCGCTTCTAACGTATAGAATTGAGCGATTTAATAAGACTATAGTTATTAAATGTAAAAAAATTGCTACAACTTATTATACCAACAAGAGTTGTCGGCGGCAATACTAGAATGCAGATTCAAACAATATAATTAATTTAATTAATTTATATACATTATTTGGTAGAATTGATTGTGCAACAGGCCGATCTTTAATGGCAGTGAGTATGGAAGAGGACAGGGATTGTGAAGTTAGGAGGGTGTTTATTGTTGGCCGGCTGGCGGTTTGACGGCTAACAAATCCCCCAGTGTATTCAGGACAGCGGCTTCATCACGCAGGACAACCGCACCCTTTTTCTTTAACCCGTTGTAAAGCAGCTCCGCTTTGCCGTCCGTAAAATCTCGCTCCTTTATATCCTGTTCTTCAATGATCAAAACAGATTTTGACTGTTCCAGGGCAAAAGAGACAGCCTCCAGGTTTTTCAAGTTGCCCCATCCGAAAGGAATGTTTGCCAGAATGCAAATATCGGCGTCAGCGAGGAGTTCAATGTTTTCCTGGTGACTTCGTTCGGAAACCGGCAGAAAAGGTATTTCTTCAACCATTCTAATATCCAGAAACCTGGCTGTTTCCCAGTCGACATCCCCGGCGTTGAGCACACCGGCGCTGACTGCATAACCCTGTCCGGTCAGCAGTCCCAGCAAGGAGGCGCCTGCGCCGCCGCCGCAGACCACATGGACGCGGCCGTTTTTAGAATCAATCTGCGAGTCCCGGGCCAGGAGAATAATGGAAGGCCTGCCGGTTGCGGGATGTTTTCTGACTAAAACATTGGCTCCGTATACTTCCTTTATGTTACCCGCTGTAAGCACTTCCGCTGGTTTGCCCACGGTGAAGACAGCGCCTTTTTCCATTAAAATAATGCTGTCACAGTACTGTGCGGCCTGATTTAGATCGTGAAAAACCGAGATTATTGTCAGGTTGTTTTCTCTGTTCAACTGCTGCAGCAGGCTGAGGATTTCTACCTGGTGGTTGATATCCAGGTGTGAAGTCGGCTCGTCCAGTAAAATTATCTCCGGTTCCTGGGTTAGAGCCTTGGCGATAATCACCCTCTGCCTTTCACCGCCGCTGACAGCCGTGATCTGCCGGTCAGCCAGGTGGAGCGTGTCGGTCATGACCATCGCCTGCCTGGCCGCTGCAAAATCTTTTTCCCCTTCGCTTTGAAAACGTCCCAGGTGAGGGGAGCGGCCCATGATTACGATATCTTTTACAGTGAATGAAAAGTTTACAGCAGTCTCCTGGGGGACCACGGCCATTTTTTTGGCCACTTCCTGAGTGTCCATTCTGTAAAGGTCCTTTTCGTCCAGCAGTACTGTTCCCTTGACAGGTTTCAGCACCCGGCTCAATGATTTTAGAAGAGTTGATTTGCCTGATCCGTTGGGGCCGATTATGCCGGTAAAGCTGCCGCTGCTGACGGAAAAGGTCAACCCGTTCAGCACCTTAACTGTCCCGTAAGAACATTCGATATCATTTATTTTTAAAATCATAGTCACTATCTTGTCCTCCAGGTTCAGTAATGAGCGGATGCTGGTGGAATCTTCTTAAAATCCCGGGTGATTCTTTTTCCTTAACAAATATATGAAAAAAGGGCCGCCGCACAGGGCTGTGATAATACCTACCGGTATTTCCTCGGGGGCTGCAGCTACACGGGCCAGGGCGTCCGCCATAATCAGGAAGGTCGCTCCGGTGAGAGCCGCGGCAGGGAGCAGGATCCGGTGGTCGGGGCCAACCAGCAAACGCACCGCGTGGGGTATAATCAGCCCGACAAAAGCTATAACTCCGCTGACTGAAACGGCGGAAGTGGTGGTTAATGTCGCCGCCGCCAGCAAAACTTTTTTCATTTTTTCCACATCTATTCCCAGGTGCTGCGCCGGTTCTTCTCCCAGCAGGATTATGTTCATCTTGCGGGCGTAGAGATGCATCAGTAAATAACCGGTCAGGATATATGGCAGCAAAATCTTTACATGCTCCCAGCCGCGCCCGGCGAACCCGCCGATCATCCAGAAAAGTATCTGCTGGGCATTCTGCCCGCTGGTAATCATGAGGTAAGAGGTTATGGATGAAAGAAACAACCCGGCAGCTATACCGGCCAGAAGCAGGGTGGACCTTTGGACCCGGTTTCCTACCCGGGCCAGGTTGTATACAATTATGGCAGTGGCCAAGCCGCACAGAAAGGCCGCCAGTGGAACCGAATATATGCCCAGCGCTATTGTCCCGCCGAGTAACAGCATGGCTACCGTTGCTCCCAGTGCGGCGCCCTGGGAAATACCCAGGACGTAAGGATCAGCCATCGGGTTTATGAGGAGCCCCTGCAGGACTACGCCGGAGGCAGCCAGCCCTGCGCCGACAAGGGCCGCCAGGATTACCCGCGCCAGCCTCATCTGAAAGACGATAGTTTCATAATTTGCCGGCCAGTCGCCGCGCGGGATCATACTGCCTATCCAGGGTATGCGGCGCAACAGCATGGTCAGGACATCGGTAAAAGCTATCCCCGCCGGGCCGATAGTGGTACATAAAACCACTGTCAGCACCAGTACAACCAGCAATATTAACACTATCGTTCTACGCTGCCAAATCCGGTCATGTTGGTACAACTATTTGCCTCCTAAAAAAGACCCTGCTCTTAAAATTGCAGGTGCGAATTTATTGGCACAGCTGTTACAAGGTTCTAACAAGTTAGGCGCTACCGCGCCTTGTCAGATTGAAATCGAACCAAAGCGGAACGGGGACACACCTCTCTATTTGAAGCCTGGCTTTGGCGCCGAGGAATGTCCCCGACTAAACTGTTGGCGCCACGTTAGCGGCATGTATGTCTATGGTATAAGATCAGGGTGGATCAACTTGGCCATAAATTCAAAACCCTCTACCACGCGCGGACCTGTGCGGACTACAGTGTTCTCGTCACTGATCAGGCCGATACGGTTATTCTTAATGGCAGACACCTGTTCCCAGCCCGGGCGGGTTTTAAACTCATCCACGGTCTGCAAAGATGAACCGTGGTGGCATAAAATTGCTACCTGGGGATCCCTGGCCAATACCATTTCGGGACTCAAATTCACCCAGTCCTGCTCCACGTCACCGGCGATGTTTTTACCTCCCGCCTCAGTGATAAGACTGTGGACAAAGCTTTTCGCGCCTCCCGTGGTAAGGGGATCAGGGAATATTTCGAAATATACGGCAGGCTTTTGTTCATTGACAAGCCCGCTCAATTTAGCGGTAATGCTGTCAATTCGCTGCTGCATATCGGCAGTCAGGCTGTCTGCCGCTTTAGACGCCCCGGTAACCTTGCCGACCAGGCGAATATTATCCAGTACCTCTGTCAGGTTCAGCGACTCTACCGCAACAACCGTCAGACCGGCATTTTCCAACTGCGGCACATAATTGGCATTAATAGGAGTTGCCAACACCAGGTCCGGCTCGGCTGACACCACCAGTTCCGCGCTCGGCGTGGAAAAACCGCCGACTTTTTGCTTTGTTTCAGCCTCAGCCGGATAGTCACAGTAAGTGGTCACGCCCACCACCTTGTCACCTAACCCCAGGGCAAAGAGGATCTCAGTGATAGCCGGCGCCAGGGAAACAATGCGCCGGGGAGCTTCTTCAATGGTTACCACCCTGCCCAGGTCATCGGTAATTTGCATGGGAAAGCAGGTACCGTTTACAGTTTTTGTTGTACTGCCGCATCCCGACAGCATAACAGCTGCCAGAGAAAGAATAAAAATAACCGGCAGGAACATATTGAGTGTTTGTTTCTTTTTGTCCAACTTAAATACCTCTTTCAGACATAATTAATAAAGCGGGATGAATTCCTCATTCTGGTTCATTTTATTGTAGGGCCGGCTTCAGTCGACCAATTTGCGACTCACCTACAATTCTCACGTCTTACGTCTCACGACTCTCACGTCTCATTTCTCACTTCCCATTTAGTAACTGCCTGCTTCCAGGTAGCTCTTTACCGCCTGTGTCAATGCTCCGCGCACGCCAAGGGCAAGCATATAACCAATTAATGTTCCCGGTCCGGTATATTCGCAGGGTATTGTATCAGCAGCAGCCGCAATCAACGTTGCGTCGGTATTTGTCCCGCTGGCAAACGCCCCTGTCACCGGGCAGGTGATATTGAGCTCGCGCAGGGTCTGGGTTTTGGCTTCTGTCATTGTCTGCACGGCGTTAACCAGCGCGCCCGGTGTCAGGGCACGGTTGATGAAGGCCATAGTGTTAATCGTTCCGGGCCCAACTTTACCGGAGGCTGAGACGCAATAGGGGGTGACGCCGGCGGAGCAGGCGTTGTTGACACCGGCCGTGATAATCACGTTCACCTGGCAGTCCTGATGTGTTACTTTTAGCCAGCAGGCGTCAACTACCCTGGCCGCAGTCATCAATGCCGCCCATTCTGATTTTGCGGCAGGTTTGTATGATGCAAATTGTGAGGCCAGGTAATCAGCCATCTCATCTGCCGGACAGTCTGAAGTATAATCTTTTTCCACCTGGCGATTTATAAAGTACCGCCTGTGGTTGATGCCGCCGCCAAATATTCCAGAATTAACAGTCAACAACGAGCTGGCGGCGGTCACAAGAATATAACCGGATCCAGGGAAGGCCCGCAAGCCGTTTTGTAGAGCAAGCCATTTGCTTGTTTCAGGAAATAAATATTCCAGCGTAGCCTGTTTGGAGAGATTTACCAAAATACCACACCTCCTCATCTTGTGAAAATTTGGTGTGTACATATCCCTTATAAATCAAAAACCCCGGCCTAAAACACACGGGGTGGCAGTTCATTCAGTCTGTCATGCAAAAAAGCAACTTCTAACCTGAACGATCACTACCTATCAACCGTAGGTATTTTAGCGATCAAAGAACAGGCAGGTCTCCTGGCTGAGGGTCATTTGATTGCTCTGTCTTCCCGGCCGGGGCAAAGCCAGGCCAGTGACATCTTAGAGTTCATTCCCTTACAGTGGCGGGACCGCGCCGGATATACCGGACTTCCCTTTTAACGCTGCTAACAGCGACCTGTTCACTAATGTTAAATTTGGCAAATTTAATTTAAAGAAGTATTCTTTTTTTGTCCGATAAAATCCTGCCGTAATTAAAAATAAACCCAATGTCCTCTTATTTAAAATAACACTTGTTTTTTTTAACAGCGGATTTATAATATATACACTTAAATTGCAGGGCTATTCTTTCGGTCTGAACCCGTCAGCTAACCTCGCAAGGGTTGAAAAGAAGGTTGTGGTGTAATATATATATATGATATGTCCAAAACCCGGCTGCTTATGATATTTTTACCGGGAATTTTGTTTGTTCTAATACCCTTTTCATGCAAACAATAAATAATAAAACCTAGTGTATGGTTAGGCGGGAGTGCTTTTTGGAAAAACAGGGTTTATATCTTAAAGAATTGAAAAGAAAAAAGTTAACTGTAACCCCATTCCAGTTGATTGTGCTGGGGTACCTGCTGTTTGCGATTTTGGGGACAGTGCTTATAAGCCTGCCCTTCTCACTGCAGCCTGGTGTGAAGTTCAGCCTGATTGACGCCCTTTTTACGGCTACCAGCGCCATCAGTGTTACCGGGCTCACCGTCGTTGATACGAAAGATACCTTCAGCACGACCGGTAAGTTTATCCTGGCTTTTTTGATGCAGTTCGGGGGTATCGGTATTATGACCCTGGGCACTCTGGTGTTCGTCATGCGGGGGAACCAGATCAGCCTGCGGGAGCGCATGATGATCAGCGCGGATCAAAATCAGCTGTCACTGCAGGGGATGGTTTATCTAATGCTTTTCATCTTTAAAGCAACTGTTCTTTTTGAACTGTTGGGCGCGCTGATCCTGACCTTGCATTTCATGAGTAATTACCAGACGCCCTTTCTCAATGCGCTGGGTCCTGGACTTTTTCACAGCATATCTGGTTTTACAAACAGCGGTTTTGAACTTTTCGGTAACAGCCTGCAGAATTTTCAAAGCGACTATGTGGTAAAAAGTGTTATTGGCTTGTTATTGCTGGCGGGATCCATCGGTTTTCCCGTGCTTCTGGAGGTCAGTGCTAACATTAGTTCCTGGCGCAGACAGAGAAGGTTCAAGTTTTCTCTTTACACCAAGATAACTACAATCACTTTTTTTGCATTGCTTCTGGCCGGTTTTATATTTGTGCTGCTGTTTGAACAGAACGGTACGCTGGCCGGAATGCCCTGGTATCAAAAAATTTCAGTGTCATTTTTCCAGTCTTTGACTACCAGAAGCGGCGGCTTCAGCCTGGCGGATATCCAAGCGTATGACCATTCGACACTGTTGTTTCTTTGCCTGCTGATGTTTATAGGAGCCTCGCCCAGCAGCTGTGGCGGTGGCATCCGGACAACCACTTTCGCCGTGCTTATACTCAGCCTGTTGTCGTTTTTAAAGGGTAAGTCAAGCGTTAAAGTATTCCGCCGGGAACTTTTTCAGGAGGATATTACAAAAGCGTTTATGGTGTTTTTTATCGCTGTGACGCTGGTGGCGGCCGCTGTTATTGCACTTTCGGCCATTGAAAATATCCCAACCACAGAGATCCTTTTTGAGATATGTTCCGCTTTCGGCACAACCGGCCTTTCTATGGGCATAACTGCAAACCTTTCCAATGCGGGCAAGACAGTGCTTATTATACTTATGTTTATCGGCCGCATCGGGCTCGTCCCCTTATTGTTTTTGTTTCGCGGGCGGAAGCCCGAAGACAGGTACCATTATGTAAAAGAGCATATTATTGTCGGCTGACCAGTTTTGGCACTGCCCTTATTTCATTAATAATGATATGCAGGAGAAATAGGCATGGATATCTTTGATAGGGACGAGTACATCATCTCAGGAACCAGGGCAGGTCAAAAAAAATTCATAATGCGGATTACTCCCGCACAGACTCTGGTTCTAGGATTTGCTGCGATAATTTTGGCCGGCGCCATTTTGCTGACACTTCCTATAGCAGTGCAGCCCGGGAAAGATATTAACTTTTTAACATCTCTTTTTACAGCGACGTCCGCGGTTTGTGTAACCGGACTGGTGGTAGTGGACACTGGGACTTACGAGACCACTGAAAAAGTACCCTTTTTAAGCCGCCTCAGCGCCTGCCTCCGGGAAATATTGTAAATTAATCAACAACAAACGGTCTGAAAACTTCAAAACAATCGCATTGAAACCTTTTGAGCCGGA
>JAQVXL010000082.1 GCA_028709235.1 Desulfotomaculaceae bacterium | reverse complement strand
CATCCCAGTACGGCTACGGGAGCAATCTGCAGAAAGTTACTTAATCGAATCTTTGTAATTCTCAAAGAGCAAAGACCTTATGAAAAAAATATAAGCAAAACTATTGACTCTATATAGTAGGCTACAATCGGCAACATTTTTATCAAACCCTATGGCAGCTATCCCAAAGGGGGTTTTTCCCGCGTCCGACATCCGACGACTGACGACTGTATTGTGTCACCATTCTTTAATGTCTGCATTTTTGCCGCATTTAACTCAGAAAAAACAGAAAAAATCTTTTGTCTCCGATGAAACCGATCTCATGAGGTTGTCTTTATCCTTTTCTAAAGGGGGAAGCCCCGGTAGCGGGCGATCAATGGCGTTGAAAAGGGGCACAAAATATGGTAGCATCTTTGAATCTGAAAAAGCCCCGCCCCTGTTTGAAGGTATACCGCCCGGCGTTTGCGAGGGATTCCGCGGCAGAAGGTCAGACCGCTGGAAAGGCGATATCAGCGTCAAAATTATCATCACAACAATAATCCCCTTGACCCCGCCAAAGAAAAGCCCGCCAACATGGTTGAGCGGCCCCAAAAAGCTTAAGTCCGCTATCTTGTTAAGAATTAGGCCGGCCAGGTTTACAACCCAAACCGTTATTATAATCAGGGCTAAAAAGCATATCGCGTTAATTATCACAGCAGTAAACGAACTTGACAGGTATTCGCCATATGAATAAAACATGCTGTAAGGGTTAATTGGAGCTGCCGACCCCGCATAAAAGGCGGGACCATCAGTTAACTGGGCCGGAAAGAATATCTCTAAAATTTTACCGGTCAGCGGCATTATTTTATCGTCCAACTGCCACTGGTTATTTAGATATGCAGCGAGATCACGGTAATAGGTTATACCCAGACCGAAACCAAGCAGGACTCCGGCCAACTTTGCCACACTTAACACCAGCCCGCGGCGCAGACCCTGAAAAGCAGAGAAAACCAGTACTGCCACGATCAACCAGTCCAGCCAGTTCAACTTTTTGCCTCCCCACGCTTTAGTGTCAAAATGAACCGATATTCTAAGCAAGCAAAATACAGTTGCTTTAATTAATTATAAGGAAAATTCCCCATTTGTGAAATGCTTTTCATCGATTCCGAAAAAAACAAAACAATGGCCTGACAAGCAGCGCAATCAGCAGAACCAGACCGGCATAGCCGAACAGCGGGTAGAGAAAACGAACCAGACCGGTAAAACTAAAGCCAGCCAGAGGCAACGCCAACAAACATGCGCCTATGCCATACAGACGGTAGCGGGCCCCTCCCGCGGGGGCCAGCCTGCTGGCAAAACCGTGCGCATTCGCTATCATTGTAGTTAAAATAGCCAGCCAGATCAACAAGCCTAAACCTGAGCGGAGCACAGGGCTAAAAGATCCGGCCAGATATAGCATGGGGATCTGGTAAGAGGCGGCTTCCGGCTGGTGCGCCAGTCCCGCCGCGGTGACAAGAAAAATAGCCAGTCCCAACAGCAGCCCCCCCAGCACTCCGCCAGCCAGGCCTGTTTTCAGTGGCACGGTCTGGCCCAGGGAAGAAAGGACCGCCACCGGCACCACCATATTGTAGGAGACATATAAAAACCCGGCCAGCGCCCAGCTGCCGGTGATGCCTCCTCCTGCCGCGGCCGAAGCCGATATCCCTGCCAGACCGCCAGGATGACTCGAGAGCGCGGTCAGAGATATCGCCAGCACTGCCAGGTATTTCAAAGGAACCAGGCAGACATTGGCGGTTAAGACACCTTCCAGTCCCCCCATGAGCACCAGAGACGTCAAAACCGCCACTGACCAGATCCCGACCCGGGCCGGCAGGGCAAAATGCTCGATAAACACAGCGGCGCTGCCTGCCATCATTACCCCCACTCCACCCAGCAGCATACAGAGGTTCAATATATCCATAAAGCGCCCGGCTTTGTTTCCCAGCAGAAATCCGAACACCTTTTTATAACTGCTGGAATGCATGGTTATGGACAAAAACATTACCAGCCCGCCCAGGTAGGCGAAAAGGATCGTAGCCAATGCCGCTCCCATCAGCCCGGATTTGCCGTGCAGAATAAAAAACTGCATTATTTCCTGGCCGGAAGCGAATCCGGCGCCGATAACGGCGCCGATGTAGGCGCTGATTACCTTGACCAACAGCCAGAAGCTTTCCCTCTGCCGGATAACAATCACCGCCTGGAAACAGTTTGCGCCCACGGCGCACAAAAGCAGCATTCTAAAAATAATGCGGTCTATTCCATTCTATGCCCGCAGAATTTAGTTCTGACTAAAAATTATTGTGGATTAGGAATAACACCCCCCCCTTTTGGAAATAAAATATAGTAGTGTGGCTTTTTTAGGAGGACAATAAAATGGTTGCTTTAAAGGAACGGGCGCATTCCAACAATGCTGTAAAAACTAAAATTCACGTGGAGGATGCACTGGCGCCCAGCAAACTTGCCAGCGATCTTTCTTTGCGCCTGGAAAAACACGATTGTGAAAATCCCAGGGTGCTGCTATGCATTGGCACCGACCGTTCTACCGGGGACTGCCTGGGACCGCTGGTAGGCTCCAAAATAGACCGGTTGCAACAAGATTTTTTTGAGGTCTACGGCACCCTGAACAATCCGGTCCATGCCAGCAACCTGAAAGATACTCTTGAAAAAATTCATAACAAATATAATAACCCTTTAATTATTGCTGTTGACGCCTGCCTGGGACGAATTGAAAATGTGGGCTGCATCAACCTGGGAGACGGTTCTCTTCGCCCTGGCGCCGGTGTTAGCAAAAGCCTTCCTCCCGTAGGACAGATCCACATAACGGGCATTGTTAATGTTGGCGGGTTCATGGAGTACATGGTGCTGCAGAACACTCGCCTGAATATTGTGATGAGATTGGCTGACACAATTGCAAATGGTCTCAGCAAAGTTATTGCGGAGTACTCCTGCCCGCAAAGTGCCCGGGGCTGCTAACATAGGCCTCTATGGTTATAAATTATGACTTGCTATAAAACAGGGACATGCCCTATTGGGGCATGTCCCTGTTTACTTAATTATCACTTGAAAATGTTTACTTTTGTTTAAATATGCTAAAGACGCGCCTTGAGGTCTGCTATGATTTACGCGGCCGTCTTGCCGCGGGCGTCCACAACCGAATGCTTCTTAGAAACATCCATAACATTCATATCCATCCCGGTTTCGATACAACTGCGTCTACCTTATCGTTTGCGCCCGGTTTAACAATCTCATATCCCGCCCAGGCAAGGAAATTTTTATTTACACTTGACAGGCCCTCTTCTACAGCAATAATTCCATTTCACAAACAATCCCCCTTTTCCAACAGTATTATTGGGAGAAGGGCCTTCTTTCGTTTTTCGCAGCTCTATGAATATATTTATTACTCCAATGTTTCACGTGAAACAATTTGCTGCCAATTAGAAATATAATTTATTTTGGGATGATCGCGGGCAGCCAGTATGCCAGCGGCGCCGCGTAAAATATGGCCGGCAGCAAATTGCCGACTTTTATTTCCTTAATTCCGAGGATGTTAATACCGATCCCCACTATTAAAAGACCGCCGGTGGCGCTCATTTCCATTACTACAGACGGGGACAAAAAATTTTTTAGCGAGGCGGCAAGTAAGGTTATGGCCCCCTGATAAACAAAAACCGGAAGTGCTGAAAATGCCACCCCCAGCCCCATAGTGGAAGTAAACAAGGCCGCCGAAACTCCGTCCAGGGCGGCCTTGGTAAAGAGGATTTGCGGGTTATTGTTCAGACCGTCTTCCAGCGATCCCATAATAGCCATAGCGCCTACGCAGTAGATCAGACTGGCCGTAACAAAGGCCTTACCCGCACCTCCTGTCGCCCGGCCTGCTTTAATATCCGCCCAACGGCCCAGGCGGGCCAGCCATCCCTCTATATTCAGCAGTTCCCCGGTCAGGCCGCCCAGCACCAGGCTGACCACAACAACCATGATCTCCTGGCTTAGCAGGGACATCTGCAAGCCGATTAACAGGACGGCTAATCCTAATCCCTGCGTTATGGTATTGCTTACCCTTTCCGGTATTTGTTTTCTAAATAATAGCCCTGTGAGGGAGCCCAATACTATTGCGGATGCATTTACAATAGTTCCTATCAAAAGAACATCTCCCTGCCGTTCTTTTTAAATTGTTTCACGTGAAATACTATTCTTTACGCTCTGTAATAACAAGCGCTATAATCCTCGCAAGTTCTTCCTCATTGCTGAAACCAATCTCTAGTTTGCCACCCCCTCCGCTTGTTTCTTTTACCTTCACCTTTGTATTTAAAAATTTCTTCAGCTGTTTCTCGGCTTGTATTAGTACCTGTGCCGGTTTCTGTTTATGGAGAACAGGCTCCTTTTTTTCCGCAGCTGCTTCTCTGGCCATTATTTCCGCCTGGCGTACGCTCAACTGCCGGGCTACAATTTTTTCTGCTGCCGCTATTTGTTGTTGTGCGTCGCCGATCGCCAACAGCGCCCGCGCATGTCCGGCGCTTATTTTTCCCGTGTGAATCAATTCCTTAATCTCTCCGGGGAGACCAAGCAGTCTTAAAGTGTTAGCGATCAAAGGCCTGCTTTTTCCAACCCGCCCGGCCACCTCTTCCTGGGTCACAGCAAAGTCCTCTATTAACTGGCGGTAGGCAGCAGCTTCCTCCAGCGGATTAAGATCCTCCCGCTGCACATTTTCAATCAAGGAAGCAGCCGCGGCTTCCAGGTCAGGGTAATCCTTAACAAACGCCGCTATGGTTTTATGCCCCAGGCTCCGACATGCCCGCCAACGTCTTTCGCCTGCGATAAGCTCATATCCTCCCTCAGGCAGCTTCCTGACCAGTACCGGCTGGATCACCCCGTGTTTTTTGATTGAATCCGCCAACCCGGTCAGTTTTTCATGGTCGAATATCTGCCTAGCCTGATGCTGGGCCGGCCGGATCGCTTCAATATCAATCTCCAGCAGCCCTTCCTTACCGTGTGGCGCTTCTTCAATTACGGGAATCAATGCCTGCAGTCCTTTGCCCAGTCCTCTCCGCTTAGTCAATTCCCATCACCTCTTTCGCCAGCTCATGATACACTTCTGCCCCCCTGGATCTGCGGTCGTATACCATTACAGGCTTGCCGTGGCTTGGCGCTTCGCTCAATCTAACGTTCCTGGGCACAATCGACCTGAATACTTTGTCTTTAAAATATTTTTTAATTTCATCAACCACCTGGATAGACAAATTTGTCCGCCCGTCAAACATGGTCAGCAGCACCCCTTCCAGAAAAAGGTCCTTATTGAGATTCTGCTGCACCCGCTGGAAAGTGTTTAACAGTTGGCCCAGGCCTTCTAGGGCGTAATATTCGCACTGGATGGGGATCAACAGGGAGTCCGCCGCTGTCAGCGCATTGATGGTGAGCAACCCCAGTGAAGGCGGGCAGTCAATAAAAATAAAGTCGTAAACGTCCTTTACTTCCATTAGCGCTTTTTTCAGTACATATTCCCTTTCCGGAACACTAACCAGCTCTATCTCCGCGCCTGCCAGTTCTATAGTAGCGGGCAGGATAGCAAGGTTGTCTACCGCGCTGGACAAAATGACCTCCACCACAGGTATATTATTGATCATCACATCGTACATGCAGTTGTCCACAGCTTCTTTGTCAACGCCCACACCAGTTGTAGCGTTTCCCTGCGGGTCTGTATCTATGAGCAGGACCTTTTGACCCATGATAGAAAGCCAGGCGCCAAGGTTCACAGCCGTAGTAGTCTTGGCCACACCGCCCTTTTGATTTGCAATTGCTATGGTCTTACCCATACTCCACCCCCGACAGGTTACTTTATAACTTTTATATTGTTTCTATATCTGACAATATATTTCCTTTAGGCTGGCTTAATTTGCAGCAGGTTTATTATATCTCATATATTAGCGGATGGGGACACACCTCTGTTTGGGGATTGGCTTTGATGCGAGGAAGAAAAGAATATCCCCGATTGAACTGACGAGATATATAACTGATGCGTCGTGTTAGGGGCATGGCTGTCTAGCCTTAAAATTGCAGGTGTGAATTTACAAAGGAGTGGGGAGGTCTATTCAAAGAGGCTTTTTGGCCGGGATGCCGGCGCGCCTGGGGTAAGCATCCGGTGTGGCTTTAGCTTTGCTGATCACAACCAGATTTCTTTCATCCCCCAGGCCGGGGAGTTTGATATTAACGGTCTCTTTAACAACTCCTCCCAGTATGTCCAGAGCATTTTGCGCTGTTTTAATTTCCTCTTTTACGTGCAGCCCTTTCATAGCAATAAAAACACCTCGCGTCCGGAGCGGGGGCAGGCAATATTCCGCCAGCACAGCTAAAGGCGCCACAGCCCTGGACACAACTAGGTCATATTTTTCTCTGAGATTTTTTTTTCGACCAAAATTTTCTGCCCGCGTATGAACAGCTTCCACATCCTTTAAACCTAGCCCTGATATAACCTTTTTAAGGAATTTTACCCTCTTTTCAGTTGCTTCGATCATGGTCAACACGAGGTCAGGGCGGCATATAACCAGCGGAATGCCCGGAAAACCGGCGCCCGCTCCCACATCCAGCACTCCAGCGCCTCTTTTTATGTAAACAGCTTGCAAGCAGGTCAGGGAATCAATCAGGTGTTTTATCGCAAATTCTTTTTCATCAATTATCGTGGTCAGATTAATATTTTTATTGGTTACAATCACCATCTGGTAAAACTCTTCAAAAAGATCCAGTTGATCTTGCTCTATTTTTATCCCCAATTCAGCGGCCCCGCCATCCAGGGTTTCTCTCAATACGCCCATAAAAGCACCCTTTAATATTAATTAAACTCAAGTTTCTCACTTGAGAAATAGCCTTGAAGCTTTGATATAACTGGGTTATTCCCAATTTATTTATAGAAAAACAGCAAAAGACACCCTCGTCTTGGTAAAATAGAATTGACTAAAATCCATT
>JAQVXL010000081.1 GCA_028709235.1 Desulfotomaculaceae bacterium | reverse complement strand
AGGTGCCGGCTTATGGCCGGATCGGATAAGAATGATGGCCGGATATTGTGAGAACGGTGTCCGGATAATTTAAGACCGATCGGCCGGATCAGATAAGAACGCTGGTCTGAATTGAGAAGAATAGACACTGAAAACAAACAACAGCTTGCATCTACAATGCCAGTTGTTGTTTGTTTTCAGAAATTATATAATAGATCTATTGGAGGTGTTATTTAAATGATCGACATCCACAGTCATATCCTGCCTGGTTTGGACGATGGGGCGGCCACTATAGAAGAAGCTATCGCCATGGCCAACTGTGCTGTCGCAGATGGTATCAAGCAAATGGTGGCAACACCACACGTGAAATCAAGGATGTACCCCAGCAAGGGAGCGATCCTGGATAAAATGGCAAACATGCAAGATGTGCTGCAGAAAAATGGAATCAACCTTGTTCTCCTGCCTGGCGCTGAATACAGAATAGATCCGGAACTGCCCCGGCAGTTAGCCAGAGGTGAACTCCTGACTATCAACAATAAAGGGCGACACCTCCTGGTGGAATTTTCTGACGTGTCTGTTCCCGATTATACAGCAGACGTTTTCTCTGAACTATTGCAGCAGGGTGTAACACCAATTATTGCCCACCCGGAGCGAAACTCAGTATTTATCGAGGATCATAAACGCTTTTACGAACTGCTGTCGAATGGCGCTTTAGCGCAGTTAACATCCGGCAGTTTAACCGGTTACTTTTGTCCTGAAGTAACAGTCACTGCCAGGTCTTTTTTGGAGAAAGGCGGTGTCCAGTTTATCGCTTCCGATGCACATAACCGCAGCGGCCAACTCTTACAGTTTAAGCCGGCAGTAAGAGAGACGATGCGCCTGCTCGGTGAAGAGCAGGCGCGCCGCCTGTTGTTAAACAATCCTCAACAGGTTGTCCGGGGTGAGCTTATCGAAGCTTGCGAATTTATAAAAAAAGCAATCTGATTGGCGGTCATAAAAGAGAAATGAATGATTTTAAAGAGATGCAATTAGGGCAAGAGGCTATTGATTATATTCAGTATTTGCTTAACAGCGGCAAAACATTATCCCGTTGTATTTTAAAGAATTGCAATTTAGATTATGGCAAAGTAAAAATCTACCTTCCAACCAACTTTAGTGACGAGAGGGTTAATAAATTTGGATGCGATTTAAAATTACCCGCAGGTTCTATTATTAATATGCCGTCAGGGGATTATGCATATCCAACATCCATTACAGATAGCCTTCTTGCTGAAATAATTCAATCATATCTAGAAAATGATAAAGATAATATTTGTGTTTTAGAAGATGTAACAGCAAACGCTGATGCACCTTGTATGATGCATGTTGTTGAGGATTCAGACACTATAATATTCGGTCAGGAAATATATTATATTCTTAATAATAATGCTGCCATGGATAAAAAGAAAATTATGAAGACAATTTCCTATGCAAAATCATTATGGCATTTTATCTGCGTTTTTACATCTATAAGTCAAAGAGGAAAAGTATTTTACAATAAACCTATTAATGAGTATGAACTTAATGTATTATCAAAAAGCATTAAAAAGATGGCTATTGGGGCATACGATGGGAAAGGATATTTAATTTGGCAAAGGGATTAAGAGTTTTTTGAGATGCTATACGTGGCCACAGGAAAAGTTAAATCTTAATACAGGTGGGCTAGAGGGTAACTGAAAGCTGGATTGTTATATTGAGTGGATACAAGCCTATAATTTAAGTTATTCCATAGTCAACACTAATCTTCAGCCAGAACTCTGTGAAATTATGGTACCAGACTATCGTGAGACTGGAAAGTCCCAAAGCTCAGGATTCAATTCTAGGCTAAGGTGCTTTTACCCTTTTTACAGAAAAAATACGTCGGCTAGGTACAAATTACTTTACGAAGAAAATTTAAACGCGCTAGAAACGATTCTAGCGCGTTTAAATTTGAGCAAGGCAGTGTTGCAGCTGCCAGAAATAAAAACATCCGTCAGACTAGAAGAGAAATGAACACCTTGGGGGATACTTTTCTAAAGGGCGAGTTTACATAATATCTATTAGCGGAACATGGAAAGGGGTTTAAAAAACCTAAAAAATACAATCATTTTTTAGGTTTTATTATTATTGTAATTTGGAGATGCATTTAAGCAATAGGCCATTATACCCCAAACAAAAATAACCATGAAAAATAATTTTAAACGAATTAGAAGCGATTCTAACTAGTCAGTTTTACTGCCAATCACTTTCCCCTTTAATTTTAAATGGACTCGCACATTTATATGCATATTTGTATATTGAAAGATATCTTAAATAATTATTCTTTTGCGATGGTCATTGTAACAGAATATGAGTTAATTGAAAACCTTGTAGCGTCCCGGCGATACCAGAAAAGACACCGCAACCGGCTATGGCATAGTGACACCATCGACGATGCCACCCGTTTTGTACTGCACGGGGAGTTTTACCCAACACTGGATCAGGTTTCCGTAAAGCGATCCACAAATATGCGGTGCCCGGAAGCAGTGTATTTCGATAACGGCAGCCAGTACCGGACCAAATGGATGCAACGCACCTGCAGTAAACTTGGCACCCGGCTGGTATTCGCCAAGCCAAAATCTCCAGAGGCTACAGGCAAAGTAGAAAGGTTCAACCGGGGTAGTAGACGCTTTTTTAAGTGAAGCCAAGCTGAAAAAGCCGCAGTCTCTGGATAAGCTAAACGAACTGTTCGGGGTCTGGCTGGAGGAATGCTACCAGAACAAGCCGCATGGCTGCAAGGTAAATGTTATATACGACCCCGGCCGATATTACAGAACTTACTATCGAGTATGAGGGACATGTCCCCTGGAAAGCCAGGCAGTTGGTCATTGGAGAGAAGACCGGTCAGCGTCCGAAGGGCACAAAATGGCCGTCGTATTATTGATGATCACATGGTGAAGCTGGTTATTCAGGGAGAATTGTCAATTCTCCCTCCCCTGCCTAGGGGTTATTTTTGGCTGTATTATCGTCAAATTCTGGACAGTATGTTGTTAGCAGTAACACTACCCAGTCACCTGCATTTTCATAGTAATTATATATTCCTCCTGACGAAACCTCATAGTTAGAATAATACCCTTGAACCCAATTTTCATATAATGGTAATCTTTGAAGGGAGCAGTAATGTTATTCACTCTGCTTAATCTTTTGTTTCATATATAATTTAACTTCTGGGCCGCGTCATAGCCCATATTAAAGGCATTTTTATTCAAGTCAAGGACTTTTTTAGGGACTACCTGACAGATGATGCGAACAAATGTATCCTTGGGTATAAACAGATGGTTAAAACCGGCCAGAGCTCCGACCATGACAATATTTTGCATCACCGGGTTCCCTGCCTGAGATGCTATTGCAGTGCTCTCTATATAATAAACCTTTTCTGAAATATCCTTTAATTTTCCCAATAAAATATCAATTTCTGGATAATTGTCCTTACCCATGAGGACACCAACCGGATATACCGGACGTGGATTGACGATTATCTTTACATTATGGCTGCCAAAATCCGATGCTGCCCGTGCTGTTTCAACCGGTTCAAAGCCGATAATCACGTCAGCACAGCCGGCAGGTATTATAGGTCCGTAAAGTGCTTTACGAGACAGCCTGATGTGTGAAGTAACTGAGCCACCTCGCTGAGACATGCCGTATGACTCACCAACGGTAACTTTATAGCCAACGGCCGCGGCAGCTTTAGCCAAGATCTCTGAAATAAGAATATTGCCCTGCCCGCCAACTCCGGCAACAACCAGGTTCATAGGATCTTTCATTTTAACCCCTCCCCTCTACTACAATTGCCCCGGCCGGACAAAGGCTGGCGCAAACTCCGCATCCGGCGCAAACAGCTTCGTCTATGGCCGCTTTCTCCGCCTTATGATCCCATATGTTGCCGGGACAGCCCCATACTGAAGTACAAAAACGGCTGCAGCCACAGGCGTCTCCCCGGCAGAGGGACTGATCGACATATACCCTTTTCTTATGACGGTTTTTCCGTCCTGAGACAAGAGCGCATTCCTGTTGCAAGATCAGCACCTTTACACCAGGTTCCCTAAGCATTTCACAGACTTTCTCCGTTACCGCGTTATTATCGAATGGGTCGGCTATTTCACACTTTACACCGAAGCCTTTCACTATATCTTCAATTAATATTTTATTCATTGCTACGCCGTCCACTGTTATTTCGGTACCGGGATGAGGCTGGTGACCGGTCATCGCTGTAACGCCGTTGTCCAGGACAACGCACAAAAAATCGGAGTCACTGTACTGACCGTTGATAAGGCCCGGTATTACGGCATGGTAAAATGTCGAATCCCCCACAAATGTAAGTGCGGGTCTTTTTAATCCAAACCTGCCGAGCTTGCTTAAACCGCCGGCTATAGCCGGTCCTGCTCCCATGCAGTGGAGGGTGTCAAAAAGGTTGAAACCGGTGTCCCAGGCACCCAGGCAATAACAGCCGATATCGCCGGCAACTATACAGTCTCTCCCATCTACCGCGATAGCCGTTTTAACTGCCCAGAAGGAAGCTCGGTGAGGACACCCGGGGCACATAGCGTATTCACGCGGTGGTATCAGAGCTTTAATTTCTTCGATCTTATCCGGAGGATATCCCGGTTTATCATAATGAATGCCCTTAACGCAGTCTAAAGCCTTCAATATAATATCCACATTCATTTCACCGCAGGAAGATCCGCGCGCACCGGCTACGTCTCCTGAGAGTTTGCCGAAAAACCTGACTTTATGGTCGAAATTCCTGGCATACAGAAGCATTACTCCCTCTTCCAGGAAAGGACGGATTTCCTCTGCGAAAATAACGTTTTTTACTCCCCGCAGCTGAGAAATAATGAAATTCTCCGGCAAGGGAAACGTTGTACCCACCCTTACCAGCTTTATATCACCATTAATGCCGAGGATATTAACTGCTTCCCTGGCGTACAGCAGGCTCGTGCCGCTGCAGAATATAGCAGTGTCAGCCTGCTCGGGACCTTCGGCAAAGTTTAACCCGCACTCTTCAAGAACAACGGCAGCCTTCTTAACTCTGTCTCTTGCTTTCATATGAAATACTGTCTTGGTTAAAAAACACTCACCGGACGGGAAAAAGGCTGTTCTGTTTCTTTCAAGCTGATTTTCTAGCACAACCAATCCCCTTGAGTGAGATATTCTTGTAACCGATCGTAAAATTACCGGCCCCTTAATCCTTTCTGAAAGCTCAAAAGCATGTATGACCATTACCTTGGCCTCTTCTACATTGGATGGTTCGAGAACAGGTACCATGGCTGCCTTTGCTAGATAACGGGAATCATACTCTTTAACGCTGGAATGGCCCTGTGGATCATCGGCTACAGCAACAACCAAACCGCCTTTGCACCCCCCCAGGTTCATACTGGTGAGAAAGTCAAAGGCCACATTTAAACCATCGGATTTCATCACGCACATGGCCCGCAGTCCGGCAAATGAAGCCGCGGCCGCTCCTTCCAGGGCAACTATCTCATTAACTGACCACTCAGTGTAAATCTCACCAGCTGGTACTTTGGCCAATGTTTCTATTATCTCTGTGGTAGGTGAACCCGGATATGACGAGGCAAAACACACTCCAGCCTCTATGGCGCCGCGGGCAATTGCTTCATTTCCATTAAGCAAAACCTTTTCCCCAGGCCTGCCTTCAATCACGTCTTTCCAACCCATTTAGACGCCACCTCCATCGGTTAGGAAATATTTCCTTTCTCTGTCGGAGATTTCAAGGTATACTGCATCTCGTCTTTCCAGTACCCGTTTCTTTTTATTGAACACCGCTTTTCCCAATAAAGGCAGACGGTCAATAGGATAATCTTTAACTTCAATAATACCGCTTGACACAGCATCTTGTGCCAGGCTGGCGCCTTTAGAGGTCCTGATAATTAATGTATTCCAGCCATAGTCGTATTCCGTTGATCCAACTGACAAATCCGCCAGCTCAGACAGCGGATCAAAACATATACTGCAAGAATCCCGAATATATTTACGAACTTCATCGTATGGAAGGATCATTTCCTTACTATCCTTTTTAAATTTCACATCTCCTGGTATATCCATTTTTTCATACTCGTCCAACCCTTTACTTTTAACAAATTTATAAAAATCCGGTGAGAACGAACCCATACAAAAAAGTCCGATGATTAGTGAAATCCTCTCCCCTTTTATCTCTGTTACTTGCTGCATCTTGCGTGCCGCCGTACACTGGCATGGTCTGCCGACCACACCAATATTTTGAAATCCTTCTTTCACCGCATCCTGGTATAGACTCAAGCTCGGAGAAGCGGTATACTTCGAGCCTGTGCAGGCCAGCATCTCTCCGGTTGATGAAGCTATAAAAGGCTTGGCAGCGGTAAAGTTGCCCCCGGTCATTAAAGCGCAGTCAATAACACCTGTTTGCAAGGCAAATATTGACATGGCTGTAACCACACCGCCATATTGTCCCCTGTCCCGGACAGATTCATCACAGGACCTGGCAAAATACATCTTATTAAAATTTCCAAATACAGGCTCTGATTCTACATCGCCAAAAGTTTCTTTTCTTAAATGATCATAATCAGTCTCGGTACGCGGACAAATCCGGTAGCAGGTCCCTTCGCTTTGCTTGCAATTATGTACAACCCCAACCCTTTCGCCATAGCTCTTGATATATGGGCAGTAACCTATGCAGGCGCCGCAACCGCTGCACAAACCAGGTTTAATAACATCATTTACTAATTTTTCTGCTGTTTTATATGCAAAGACAAATTTCTGCATATAAAACACCCCCTCTCCAAGACAATAATAAATTGATCTTCAGATAATTACATATTTGTCAATGGCCACTTGAGAATAAACGTTTTTGGCCACGAAAACTAGGCAACTAGATTATGGTAATAGCTTAATTCAACCCTCCTTAGCCCTGGTTAATACCGGGGGTACCAAACGGTTACGCACCCG
>JAQVXL010000028.1 GCA_028709235.1 Desulfotomaculaceae bacterium | reverse complement strand
CGGAAACAATTGCCCATATAGCAGTGCAAAAATTCATGATGGCATCGCCGCTGTACCGTCAGGAACAAGAATGGAAGCAAAACGGCATCCTGCTTTCCCGGCAAACCATGTCAAACTGGCTGATCAAGGCCTGTGAGGACTGGCTTATGCCGGTATATGAGGAGATGAAGCGCCAATTATGTGAACATGAAGTGCTTCACGCAGATGAAACCGTCTTGCAGGTGCTTAAAGAACCAGGGAAGGCGGCACAGTCAAAGAGTTACATGTGGCTGTACCGCACCAGTGGAGAGGCAAAACACCAGATTGTACTCTATGATTATCAACCCGATAGGAAACATATACATCCGGAAGCGTTTTTAAAGAATTTCAAAGGATATCTTCATGCAGACGGATATGAAGGTTATCACAGGCTTCCAGAAAACATAATCGTTGTAGGCTGCCTGGCACACCTTAGGCGGAAGTTTTTCGACGCATTTAAAACCCTGCCCAAAGAGAAACAAGCGGGATCCAATGCGGCAATAGGAGTAGCCTATTGCGATAAGCTATTCCATTTTGAAAAACAGTTTGCCTTGCTTACCCCCGATAACCGCCATATGGAACGTGGACGGCTATCAAGGCCTTTATTTGATGAATTTTACAAATGGATTGAGGGCACTGCTGCCTTGCCTAATACCCTTCTTGGGAAAGCGGTGCATTACGCAAAATCCAAGAGAAGATATCTTGAGAGATATCTCCTTGATGGGCGCCTTGAAAGTTTTAGCCTTACCACCAAGTTGACTCAACACCACTAGTGTAATGATAAATACAAACGGCTCGGCAATCCCGGAAAAGGATGCCAGACGCCGCATATCACTGAAGAAGATATTAAGGATAGGTTTTTAACTGCATTTAATCAACTGATGCATGACCGTTACGGATTGATTGAAGACTGCCGATTGGCACAGAGTGTCCTCTTCGACACCACGGCGATTGATGCGGAACTTGCGGAATTGTTCCGTGAGATTGAGGTTGTTACCGAACTATCCAGAAAGGCAATTTATGAAAATGCCCGATCAGCAGTAGACCAGACGGAATGGACAGAGCGTAACAACGCCTATTTCGAACGCCACCGTAAAGCTTCGGAGCGAGTCGACAAGTTGGAAGCGGTCAAGCGAGAACGTCTTGGCAAGGGCAAAATCGTCGAAGGCTTCATCAAAGATATAGAGAGCCGTCCGCTCGCCATCGCCGAGTTTGACGAAAAACTGTGGCTTGCTGTAATCGACCAAGTGACGGTCGACCAAGATTGGCGAAGGTTGAACTGTCGGCGCAAGGTATAGGTAGAGTTTTGCATTCAGTATTAATCCTTTATATCTTTGGTTGCCAGTGCACGATAGACCACAGCTGCCAGAACTCCACCGATCAAGGGAGCTACAATGAACACCCACACATTAGAGAGCGCATCACCGCCTGTCAGAAGAGCGGGGCCAAAGCTGCGGGCGGGGTTGACTGAAGTGCCTGTGAATGGAATGCCAATCAAATGTACCAGAGTCAACGAAAGACCAATGACCAGGCCGGCAACTTGGCTATTTTCAGTTTTAGAGGTCACACCAAGAATAGCAATGACAAATACAAAGGTCAAAATAACCTCAACAATGAGTGATTTCAGGATATCACCGTTATAAAGGCCATTCTGTCCAAGCGCAGCATTGCTACCCAACAAGTACATCAGAATAGCTGCTCCAGCAACAGCACCTGCAAACTGCGCAATTATGTAACCGATGAAGTCAGAGCCTTTCATTTTACCAGATACCAGCATAGCGATGGAAACTGCCGGATTAATATGACATCCTGAAATGTTGCCAATAGAATATGCCATTGCAACAATAACCAAGCCAAACGCCAATGCTGTGGCTATGTAACCAGCTTCCGGGAATATACAACCGGAAACAGCCGCGACGCCACAGGCAAAGAGCACAAGGACCAATGTGCCTATGAACTCAGAAATATACTTTTTCAAGCTATCCATCTTAATTTCACTCCTTATTCAGACGATTTTTCAACAGATTTACTGCTTTAAAGGCAGGGATTTAGGGTTATGATTTCATCACCGGCATTTTCATCCATAACCCGTTTAGTCAGAATAACGGGCTACGGGCAAGAAAGCCCCCAGGCGTCGACTGTTCTACCCAAACTTATCACCCTTCCGTTGCAATATCCAATTTCTTTAATTCCGCTAGTATTTGATTTAAGTTCAGCGAATAAGTCCTGGCGACGTCTTCCAATGAATCAAACAGGTTGCTGCATAGCAGGCAACAGCCCGCTTCTCCATCGTACTGACGGATGATTTCTTCCGAACGCGGGCTAGTCTCTACAATCTCTAATAAACTCATTTTGGCGGTTATTGCAGTCACTATTGCTCCTCCGTTTATTTGATCAGCACAACGTTAATGGCTTTGATCAGGGCGGTGGCTTTGTTTCCCACTTTGAAACCAGCTTCTTTAAGCGAGTCCGTCGTCATCACTGACGTAATCTGGCTCTCTCCTGTTTGAATGACTACCTCTGACATAATGTCACCTTCTTTAATTTCCAGGATGGTTCCTGTCAATTTGTTTCGAACTCCTGCTTTCATCCTCGTAGACCCCCTTCTTTATCAACAATTAAATATCGTTATCAGATTCCATCTATTCTGCACTTTAATTTCGTGCCGTTGAAGTTCTTAGATGAAGCCGCATGGCAGACTTCGCAGCCAAATATTATAGCTCAGAAGATTCCCGCTTGTTCAGGCCATGCGGTTGATAGCCACATTGGCGTTATCGGGTTCTTGGGCATGTAGACTTATGAATCAAGTGCTGCTATATTGCCACTTTTTCCTCAGCAGAGACACAATCAACAGTATCTTTTAACGATTACAGGACAAATCGTTAAAAGATGCACACCCCCAGAGGTCAAATCATTAAAAGTAAGCACTTAACAGCCACAGGTTCGTGTCAAGTGTTCTCCCGAAAAGGCTATTCCATAGCACCAACTATTGATACAAGGCAGAAAGCACAAAGCCCTCGGGCAAACAAAAAACCACCTGTCAACAACATTTCTTTTATCAATAGATGGTATTTGATTTGGTGGAGGCGGGGGGAATCGAACCCACCGTCCGGAAGACCGACCACAGGAGTTTCTCCGAGCGCAGGCTATAATTTATGTTTCGGTCCGCAGGCGCTTATAGCCAAGCTCCCTTGGAACTATCTCGATGAGTCTTACTCAAGCCCTCCGAGAATTGGACTCAAGCCAGCCCGTTTAAATGACCCTCTAGCCCGGGCCACGGGCCCAGCGCGGGTAGAAGGTTAGACAGCAATTAAGCTGCTAAAGCGTATTCGTTATTGGCAATTATAGTTTTTCCACCGTTTTGCGGGCTGATGGACACCCCGGCTCGCTCCTCCTGCCACCGCTTCCCCCGTCGAAACCTTAACGCCCCCATATTTTAGCGGGTCTATTCGACCCAAGGATTAAACGTGACAGCAAATATTTTAATACGTTTTATACCTTTCCTTGACCGCCCGGTCCATTTCTCTCTGGGCATCCCTGGCGGCGATATCATCCCTCCGGTCATAGAGCTTTTTGCCTTTGGCCAGGGCCAGTTCGACTTTGGCCAGGCCGTTTTTAAAATAAACCTTTAATGGGATCAGGGCCAGGCCCTTTTCTTTGGTCTTACCCAAAAGCCGTATGATCTCCTGTTTGTGCATCAGCAGCCTGCGGATGCGCTTGGGCTCGTGGTTAAACCGGTTACCCTGCTCGTAAGGGCTTATATGCATATTATACAGCATCAGCTCGGCGTTTTCAACGCGGGCATAGCTGTCCTGCAGGTTGGCCTTGCCGGCGCGCAGCGATTTGACCTCGGTTCCGGTCAAAGCCAGGCCGGCTTCGTATGTCTCCAGGATATGATATTCATGCCTGGCCTTGCGGTTTTCGGTTACGGTCTTAACAGTCATAGCGATCACCTGAAAAATAAACCCTTTTCCGGTCAGCGACAGGAATAAGGGGTTGTAGCGTCAGCTTCTTATCAGCTTCTTAAATGTAATTTAATTATAGCAGTGCCTTGCTTTTTGTCAAGGAGTATGAGATATGGCTCCTTGTTGTGGTTGCCATTTTACTGGAGTTGTTTTGTAAATTTACTCCACTTGTATAACCCCGCTCTAATTATTTTCCAGCGGCTTTTTGCGGCTGCGCAGGCTCTTATAAACGAACCATACTATAACCGCGATAAGAGCTGCAAGTATAGCATAGCTAACCGGACGGAAATAAGGTTCGATTAATTGCCAGTTCTCTCCCAGCTTAAATCCCAGGTAAGTTAAGGCTGTATTCCAGGGGATACAACCTACCAGGGTGTAGATAAAAAATTTGGCAAAATTCATTCTGGCTATGCCCGCCGGCAGGGAGATAAAAGTTCGGATAACAGGCAGGTTGCGGGTAAAGAAAACCGTCCATTCCCCATAGCGGTTAAACCAGCGCTCCGATTTTTCCAGGTGCTCGGCATTGATCAGGATATACCTGCCGTATTTTAGCAGAAGCGCGCGGCCGCCGCTGGCGCCGAACCAGTATGTAAGAACCGAGCCCATAAGGTTTCCCAGGACCCCAGCTGTTACAACGACCCAGAAGTTTAACAATCCTGCAGCTACCATAAAGCCGCTAAATAACATTATCGCCTCGCTTGGCAGCGGGATACAGGAGCTTTCTATTGTCATGCCTATAAAGATACCCCAGTAACCTAGAGTTTCAGTTAAAGTGACGGCTATATAGGTTAGCTGCTCTACTAGATAATGAAGCATTGGGGAACCTCACTTTATTTATTTTGGTGTATTTTTCTCAAGACCGGTAGGCACAGGCTTAAATTATTGTCCCAGATTACAGCTTCAGCGCTGCAGCAATGCCCTGCATGGCCTCCAGCCCCAGTTCCATAAAATCCTCCAGGGAAAGCCCTGTTTCAGAGCAAGCTTTAATCGTTTCCCTGTTGGCGCCCCGGGCGAAGCTTTTCTCGCTAAAGCGGTTTAAAAGAAAAGGTACGTCTATCGCCGCCAGTTTCTTCTCCGGGCGGATTAACGCCCCCGCTACGATCAGGCCAGTCAGCGGGTCGGTAGCATAGAGAGCCTTGTCCATCAGGGAAAGCCGCGGCAGGCCGTGGCGGGAGTTATGTACCTTCACCGCATACACGATGTCATCGGGCAGCCCGAGCCCGGCCAGGATTTCCGCTCCCTCTATGCTGTGCCGCGCAGGGTCTTCCTTGGTCCGGTCATAGTCAATGTCGTGCAGCAGTCCGGCCAGGCCCCATTTCTCCACATCCTCGTTGAAATGTTCCGCCAGCCTGCGCATAACCGCCTCTACAGCCAGGGAATGGTTAATAAGGTTTTTATTGGTCAGGTTCTTTTTGAGAAGCGCATAGGCCTCGTCTCTGTTCAATCTTCTTCCTCCTTCTACGGCAGCGCTGCCGGTGTAACTTCGAGAAATTTTGCTTTAGCCCGTACGGCCGCCGTCCCGTCCGGCAGGGTAATGCTGGCGGCCATCTCGATCAGCTTGCGTTTTTTTGAAACCATATAACTTTCAATGGTAAGGGTTGCCCCTACAGGAACCGCAACGCTGTAGCGAATGGTCATTTCCGCTGTCATCGCCGTAAGTCCATGCGCCCAGAGCCACTTGCCCATAGCTTCATCCATCATGGTGGCGAGCAGCCCGCCGTGGACCACGTCATTCCAGCTCTGATGTTCGGAAGCAGGTGTGAAGCGTGAGCGGCACACATCACCGTCATGCTCAAATACCATCTTCAGTCCGATCGGGTTGTTGGGGCTGCAGCCAAAACAGATATTGTTTTCGTCTTTCAACGGCCTGATCAAATCATTTTACGCCCCTTCCGTTATTGTTACTCATTAGCGTTCACCAGTATCCTGACGAATTGGATCCGCATATTCACTAAATAGCAGTTAAAATACGATTTATAAAAAACGCCGGGTTCTCCCGGCGTTTTTTCTCTTAATGGAACAAGACTGCGGCGATAATCAGCGAAATGGTGCCGGCGACTTTGATCAGCGGGTTCATAGCCGGACCGGATGTATCCTTGCAGGGGTCGCCGACAGTGTCGCCGATAACCGCTGCCTGGTGGACCGGGTTTGGTTCCCCGTCGATTTTTTTACCGCCCAGGTTGCCGGCTTCAATCCACTTCTTAGCGTTATCCCATGCTCCACCGGCGTTAGCCAGGAAAAGGGCCAACAGCACACCGGTTGCTGTAATACCGGCCAGGTAGCCTGCCAGGGCCAGAGCGCCCAGGCCGAATCCCACGATCAGAGGCATGGTTACGGCTACCAGGCCGGGGAAGATCATCTTTTGAATGGCGGCGCCGGTAGCGATGCTGACACAGCGCGCGTAATCCGGTTTTTCAGACCCGTCCATAATCCCCTTGATTTCACGGAACTGGCGGCGCACTTCGTTCACCATGCCGAATGCCGCGTCACCCACGGCGCGCATGGTGGAGGAGCCGATTACGAAGGGAACCGCGGCTCCAATTAGCAGTCCGACCAGCACCAGGGGGTCGTTAAGGTTAACCACCAGACGCCCGTCGGTCAAGAGGTGCTGCAGTTTGGGGTTCCGGACAATTTCATCAGCAAAGGCCTGGAAGAGGGCCATCGCGGTCAGCGCGGCGGACCCAATAGCAAATCCTTTGGCGATAGCGGCAGTAGTGTTGCCCACGGCGTCCAACTTGTCGGTCTTTTCGCGCACTTCAGGCGGCAACCCGGCCATCTCGGCAATCCCGCCGGCGTTGTCGGCGACAGGGCCGAAGGAGTCCATAGCCACCACGATACCAGCAGTAGAGAGCATGCCCATCGCCGCCATAGCAATGCCGAAAATTGCATGATCAGGATGAACCAGGCTGGCTGCCCAGAAAGCGAAGTAGATGGCTGCAGCAAATACCACCATCGGGAAGAATACTGATTCCATGCCCACTGACAGGCCGTGGATGATGTTTGTGGCCGGGCCGGTCTTAGAAGCCTCGGCGATGCGGCGGCAGGGTGGTTTATCGTTAGCAGTATAGTATTCAGTCAGAGCGCCAATGAGTACAGTAACAAGCAGGCCGGCTACAACAGCCAGGAAAATGCCCACTCCCTCGTTGCCAAAAGTCCATGTGGCCAGGAAATAGACACCGATGGCGGTCATGATGTTGGTGGCCCACAGGCCTACATTGAGAGCCGCCTGCGGATTGCCGCCCTCACCGGTACGGACAAAGAAAGTACCGATTATGGAAGCGATAATGCCGATTGCACCGACCATCAGGGGAAAGAGCGCCCCTTTAACGCCGAAAATCGTGTTGCCGATGATCATAGCAGCGATAGCAGTGGCCGCGTAAGATTCGAACAGGTCGGCGCCCATGCCGGCGGTGTCGCCTACGTTGTCGCCTACATTGTCGGCGATAGTGGCCGGGTTGCGCGGATCGTCCTCAGGAATGCCGGCTTCTACTTTACCAACCAGGTCTGCGCCCACATCAGCCGCCTTGGTATAGATACCGCCGCCTACCCGGGCAAAAAACGCAATGGCGCTGGCGCCGAAAGCAAAGCTGTTAATGACTACGGGGTCTTCATAAATTAAAAATAATACCGAAACCCCTAGCAGGCCCAGTCCGGCGACGGAAAGGCCCATTACCGAGCCGGCGCGGAAAGAAATTTTCAACGCCTTGCCCAGACCAACGCTCCGGGCGGCTTCTGCCGTGCGGGCATTAGACTTGGTAGTGCTGTTCATGCCTATGTATCCGGCAATAGCCGAGCTGATCGCACCTACCAGGAATGATACGGCGAGAGCGACTCCCTGCACGCGCGGATCCAGAAGCGGCAGTATCACAGCCAATAAAATTGCCACTATAATGGTAAAAGGTATTAATGTTTTATACTGGCGGTTCAGATAAGCCATAGCGCCTTCCTGAATCGCCTCCGAGATCTCTTTCATCTTGGGTGTGCCCATGGACTCTTTAAGAATGCTGGCAAAAGTCATAAGAGCATAAACAAGGGCTATGGCCCCAATAATAGCGCCGATTACGGCTAGTGTCATTGATTCCTGCACTGGTTCATATCCTCCTCATCAAAAACTTTTACTCCCACATAACTAATATTAAACATAGGGCTCCGTATAAAATGGCCGTCACGACAGTGACCTTGCTCAGGAGTTCGTCCAAACCTTTTTTCTTACCAAATAATGTTTCCGCTCCCCCGGTAATTGTCCCAGAGAGGCCAGCGCTTCTGCCTGATTGCAGGATAACCGCAGTAATAAGGGCTATAGAAAGAAGCACTTGAACAACAGTCAATACAATTTTTAGTACGTCCACTTAATCCCCTCCTTACAATGAAAAATACCAGACAGTATTATATCATAATGTGAAATAACTAACAATCCAGGGTATCCTCCGGGTATTCTATTCTATCCAAAAACAAACCCCGCGCAGGCGCTGCCGGCCCCCCTTTCATACTGTCACGGTTGGCCAGGATGTCCGCCACTTCCCGGGGATTAAGCTTGCCCAGGCCAACTCGGATCAGCGTCCCGGTAATCATCCGGGCCATATGATATAAGAATCCATCCGCCCGCATTTCTATATAAACCAGTTCGTCTTCCTTGCTAACCTCTATCCCGAAGAGGCTGC
Organism: Desulfotomaculaceae bacterium; assembly: GCA_028709235.1. Taxonomy (GTDB): domain Bacteria; phylum Bacillota; class Desulfotomaculia; order Desulfotomaculales; family Pelotomaculaceae; genus Syntrophopropionicum. The sequence goes on along the minus strand of JAQVXL010000028.1, from coordinate 19,937 downwards.
GCACAGTGGTTTTGACCGGCGTTCCCAGCGCCCGGAAGGCGCTGAAATCCTGCTTCCCCACCAGGCTCCGGGCGCCGTCCCGCATGGCTTCTAGATCCAAAGCACAGGGTAGGTGATAGCTGTAAAACCGTAAGAAAGGAGAAGGCATTTTACCGTTGTAGATCACATACCGGTATGTCTTGGCCGCCGCCGAAAAGCGCGAATGAAAGGACGCCGGCGCCACTGCTGCCTCCAAAGCGATAATATCTGCCGGCAGAACACTGTTCAGGGCGTATGTGAGACGCTCAGGGGGGATGCGCAAATCTTCTGATTCGAAATTAACCACCTGACCACAGGCATGTACACCGGCGTCGGTTCTGCCGGCGCCAACGACCCTGATTTCTTTTTTAGCCAGCCTGGACAGGCTTTCTTCAAAAACCCCCTGGATAGTCATAAAACTCGTACCGCGCTGTTCCTGAAAACCGTGATAATTTGTGCCGTCATAAGCTATTGTCACCTTAATATTAGCCATAAAGCCCTCAAAAGAATTTCACAGGATGCACAGGATTATAGATTAACATGTTTTACAGATAAAAGATTGCGAAAAGATTATCGTCTTAAAATTATATTAATTAAGCCATAACTTAAAATCAGATCTAGTATTAAATCTTGTAAATCTTAAATTTTGTTAATTCCATGATAGACAATTATTTAATAATATAACCTTGTTAATCCTGTGATATTTATTTATATAAGCCGCAGAGCAACAACCCCTGCCAGTACAGCCAGCGTCACCCCGATTACCACATAATCCAGTGCGCTGAATTTGAGAGTGCTCATCCTGGTCCGGTTAGCGCCGCCCCGGTAACAGCGGGACTCCATAGCAACAGCCAGGTCATCCGCCCGCCGCAGCGCCCCTGCAAAAAGAGGTACAAATAGCGGGAGCAGGCTCTTGGCCCATCTGGCTGGACTGCCGGTGGTAAAACCAGCCCCCCTGGACCGCTGGGCGCTGATTACTACCTCTGCCTCCTGCAGCAGAGTAGGAATAAAACGGAGGGCCAGGGTCATCATCAAAGCCAGTTCATGCGCCGGCACTCCTAACCTCTGCAAAGGAGATAATATGCCCTCCAGGCCTGCTGTAAGCTTAATCGGGGGGGTCGTCAGCGTTGGCAGAAAGGCGATCAAAATCAGCAGTGCCAGGCGCAAGACTATTTCGCCGGCGGCGAATAGTCCCTCCCGTGAAATACTAAGCGGCCCCAGTTCAACCAGTAACGTACCGGGCGTTAAAAAGGTCTGGAGCAGGAAAGTAATGACAAGGAGCAGCCAAAGTGATTTAAGGCTGCCTAATATTATACCCAGAGGCAGCTTCGATACCAATAGAGCTGTTAACGTCAACAATGTGACCAGGACGAAGCCCTGCCAGTTGGTGAATGCTATAATCGATACGGCGGAAGCCAGGACACCGATTACCTTTGTTCTGGGGTCCAGAAGGTGCAGCAGTGAATGGCCGGGTATATACTGCCCTAAGGTTATGCCGCTTAACATTATACTTCTCCCAGCAGGCCGGCAATTTCTTCCTCAGCTTCAGCCGCAGTCAACACATCGGTCCGGACCGGTTTACCTAACAACCGGAGCTGGTGCATCAAGTGGGTCGGAGCAGGCAGGTCCAAACCTATCGCAAACAATTCCGCCGCGCGGCTGAATATTTCCCGGGGCTTGCCTTCCATAACAAGCCGGCCTCTATTAAGCACCGCCACACGCTCTGCCATAAGCGCTACTTCTTCCATGTCATGTGTAACCAGAATAATAGTAGCGCCTTCTCTGCGCCGGAACTCCTCGACGTGTTTCATCAAGTGCCGCTTTCCCTGCGGGTCGAGTCCCGCAGTTGGTTCATCCAGGATTAGCACCTCCGGCTTCAGCGCCAGCACCCCGGCGATGGCAGCTTTTCTGCGCATGCCGCCACTCATATGAAACGGGGACATCCGGCCTGCTTCAAGCGGGTCAAGACCCACCAGCCGCAGCGCCTCATGTACGCGCTCTGTTACCTCAGCCTCAGAAAGCCCCATATTTCTGGGGCCGAAGGCCACGTCGGCAAAAACCGTCTCTTCAAAGAGCTGCTGTTCAGGTTGCTGAAAAACCAGGCCCACGCTGCGCCAGAGATTACGCCGCTGTCTTTTGTCAGAGATATCGATCCCGCATACCCGCACCTTTCCCGCGGCTGGCGTCAGGAGTCCGTTAAAATGCCGGACCAGTGTTGATTTGCCGGAGCCGGTAGAACCGATAATCGCGAAAAAAACACCTTTTTCTATATCCAGGGAAATACTGTCTAAGGAAGTAACCTGGAACGGCGTACCTGGCAAGTATATATGTGTTAGCTTATCAATCTCGATAATCGGTGACATAAAAAGAGGCACCCCCTCCAGCACAAGTCAGGGTTCCCCCTCAAACCTACCCAGGGTCTTAATTATTCTTGATATAAGTCAATATATCGTCAATGGTAAGAATTTCTTTCGGCAACGGAAAACCTCGTTTTCTTAAACCGTGTGCTATTTCAGACGCTGCAGGCAATTTCAAGCCCAGTCCCTCCAAAAGTTCAACCTCAGCAAACACCTTAGCGGGTGTGCCGGACACTGCAATTCTGCCGTCCGACAAAACAACCACTCTATCTGCCAAAACAGCCTCCTCCATAAAATGGGTAACAAGTACTACAGTTGCTTTCAAGGTCCGGTTCAGGCGGATCAGGGTTTCCATCAACTCAACGCGCCCCGCCGGATCGAGCATGGAGGTAGGTTCGTCCAGGACCAGGCACGAGGGACGCATGACAATCACCCCGGCAATAGCCAGTTTTTGCTTCTGCCCGCCTGAAAGCAGGTGGGGGGCATGCTTTGCGTATTGAGACAGGCCGGTCAAACGCAGGGTTTCTTCCACCCTCTTCTGTACTTCTTCAGAAGGCAGACCCAGGTTTTCAGCGCCGAATGCCGCGTCTTCCTCAACAAGAGAACTCACGATCTGGTTGTCCGGGTTTTGAAAAACCATGCCGACCTGACAGCGTATCTCCCAAACATTCTCCGGAATCATGGTATCCATCCCGGCAACGATGACACGGCCGCTTGACGGCTTTAACATAGCATTAAAATGTCTGGCCAGGGTAGACTTGCCCGACCCGTTGGGACCGGCAATCACAAGGAACTCTCCCGCTTTGACATTAAGGTCTATGCCGGACAAGGCCCTGTGCCCGCCAGCTTTGCCGGGGTTGTAAATATAGTTGAGATTTTTGACTGCTATAAATATTTCATCCCTGTTATGGGCCGTGGGCTGCGAGTCTTGTGATTCCGGGCCGCTCCCTGTGTATCCTGTACCATTTGACTCCGTCATCTTATCTCACATCCCACGTCCCAATTACGATCCCACTACACTAATTCTAAAATAACCATTTTCGCGGCGTCGCCGCGACGGTGTCCCACTTTGATCAACCGGGTATAACCGCCAGAGCGGTCGGCATACTTCGGCGCGATTGTATCAAATAGTTTTTTGACTACTTCTTCTTCGTACAAATAGGCAAGCGCCTGGCGGCGAGCCGCGAGATCTCCCTGCTTGGCAGTTGTGACCATTTTCTCGGCAATGCTTTTTACTTCCTTGGCTCTTGTTTCGGTTGTATTGATCCGTTCATCCCGGAAGAGGGATGTGACCAGGTTGCGGAGCATAGCTTTGCGGTGGTCTGTTTTAAGACCTAATTTCTGGTATCCCACTTTCAAAAAGCCCTCCCTTACTCGTCTTCCTTCCTTAGCGAGAGGCCTAGTTCATCCAGCTTGTTAATGACTTCTTCCAGGGATTTTTTTCCCAGGTTCCTTACTTTCATCATATCTTCTTCGTTCCGCTGGATTAGTTCCTCTACAGTATTTATTCCGGCCCGTTTCAGGCAGTTATATGAACGCACTGAAAGGTCCAATTCCTCAATAGTCATCTCCAGGAGCTTGTCTTTTGGTTCCTCTTCTTTTTCCACCATGATCTCAACCTCGCTTACACTTTCAGTAAGCCCAATGAAAAGACGCAGGTGATCGTTCAATATTTTAGCAGAGAGACTGGTAGCCTCGTCGGGTCTGATGCTGCCGTTGGTCCATACTTCCAGAGAAAGTTTGTCAAAATCGGTAATCTGGCCAACCCTGGTGTTTTCCACGTTGTAATTCACTTTTTTCACCGGCGTGAAAGCCGAATCCATCGGGATAATCCCGATAATATGTTCGCCTTTTTTGTTGCGTTCAGCGGTGACGTATCCCCGACCTTTGGATGCTGTTATCTCCATAACCAGTCTGGCATTATCGGACAGGTTAGCGATTACGAGTTCCGGGTTAAGGATCTCGACATCCGCATCGTGGATGATATCGCCTGCCTTTACTACACCTTCTGTTGTCGCTTCAATCCTCAGCGTCTTTTCATCTTCGCCATGAATCTTTAAACAAAGACTCTTAAGGTTGAGAATGATATCTGTAACGTCCTCAACAACACCGGGTATAGTTGAAAACTCGTGCAGCACACCGTCTATTTTAACGGATGTTACCGCGGCACCAGGCAGGGATGAAAGCAGGATACGGCGCAGAGAATTACCCAGGGTTATTCCGTAACCCCTTTCCAGAGGTTCCACCACAAATTTACCATAGGTATTATCGTCGTTCATTTCGACAATTTCAATTCTTGGTTTCTCGATTTCGAGCATAAAGGTTCCCTCCTAAGATGGTGTCCGGCAATCGGCGGTCAGCGTTGGTGTGAATAGATATCACCGGAGTGGGTTCCATCACTTAAAACCAACAGCTAACAACCAATAACCAACAACCACAATCCTATCTGGAGTACAGCTCTACGATCAGGTGCTCCTGCACAGTAGCATCAATTTGATCCCGCGTTGGCAAATCCACTACTCTGGCCCGGGCCTGTTCAGCCTCAAATTCCAGCCATGCAGGTGGTGTGCGGTCGCCTGCTCTCTCCAACAACTCCTTGAATTTAGGTGATTCCTTGCTATTATTCCGGACTGTTATTACATCGCCAACCCTGACTAAATAAGAAGGAATATTCACCTTGTGGCCGTTCACCAGAAAATGAGCGTGCAGAACCAACTGTCTGGCTTCGCTGCGCGATGAACCCAGGCCTATGCGGTAGACAACATTGTCAAGACGCCTTTCTAAAAGGCGGAGCAGGTTTTCACCGGTGACACCGGGTTGTCTTTCAGCTTTTACAAAGTACCTTCTAAACTGATTTTCCAGAATGCCATAAATTCTGCGGGCTTTTTGCTTTTCCCTCAGCTGCAGTCCATACTCTGAAAATTTTTTACGCCTCTGTCCATGCTGTCCGGGAGCATATGCCCGGCGCTCAACCCCGCATTTCGGAGTGAAGCACCGATCTCCTTTTAGATAAAGCTTCTGGCCTTCTCTGCGGCACTGCCGGCAGACCGATCCAGTATATTTTGCCAAAAATAGTGCACCTCCTTACACTCTCCGGCGCTTGGGCGGCCGGCATCCATTATGAGGGATAGGTGTGACATCTTTAATTATGTTTACTTCCAGGCCGGCGGCCTGCAGGGAGCGTATAGCTGCTTCCCGGCCTGCGCCCGGCCCTTTAACCATAACTTCTACTTCTTTCAGGCCGTGTTCCATGGCCTCTTTGGCAGCGTTCTCGGCTGCCTGCTGAGCGGCGTAGGGAGTGCTCTTTCTAGATCCTTTAAATCCTACCCCACCGGCGCTGGCCCAGGAAAGGGTGTTGCCTTTAGTATCGGTAATGGTAACAACGGTGTTATTAAAAGTAGACCTGATGTGCGCAACTCCATTTTCTATGTTTTTGCGTTCACGTTTTTTTGATCTGGCTACGCGACGCGCCATTGCATAACCTCCTCTATACTATTTTTTTCTGCGGACGCCGACTGTCCTCTTCGGACCCTTGCGGGTCCTGGCATTAGTTTTTGTCCGCTGACCGCGCACGGGCATGCCGCGGCGGTGCCGCAGGCCCCGATAGGACCCAATTTCAATTAAACGCTTGATGTTTAGAGCAATTTCCCTGCGCAGATCTCCCTCTACCTTAAGGTCCTTCTCAATAACATCCCGCAACCTGTTTATTTCTTCTTCTGTAAGGTTCTTTACCCTGGTATCCGGGTTAACGCCGGTCTGATTCAAGATCTTTTGGGACGTAGGCTTGCCAATGCCAAAAATATAAGTCAGGGCTATCTCCACTCTTTTATCCCTAGGCAAGTCAACGCCAGCAATACGTGCCATATTCTATTCAACACCTCCCGTTTTACCCTTGGACCTGTTTGTGTTTTGGATTTTCACAGATAACCATAACCTTACCATTTCTGCGAATCATTTTACATTTTTCGCACATAGGTTTAACCGATGGCCTAACTTTCACCATCAACCCTCCAATCTTAGTCGTGAGTATCAGGGTATTCCTCTGCAGGGCGGGATTTATCCCACCAATCCAGCGGGGACATTCCTCGGCTTTCAGGAATGCTTGTGACAGAGGTGTGTCCCCTTTCCACTGACCGGCTAAAGCCGCACCTACATATTCTCACGTCACACTTCTCACAACTCACTTATCACTTGTAGCGGTATACAATTCTGCCGCGGGTTAAATCATAAGGGGAAAGCTCAACCATCACCCGGTCTCCTGACAGGATCCGGATAAAGTTCATCCTGATCTTTCCCGAAACGTGCGCCAAAACCTTATGACCGTTTTGCAACTGCACGCGGAACATCGCGTTTGGCAAAGGTTCTATCACAGTTCCTTCAACTTCAATCATATCTTGCTTTGACATTAGAGATATAGTAACCTCCTTATGCTTAAAATGGACACTATTTTTACCGCCGCTGTAAAAAGTTTTGGGTCTCCAGGCCGGCACATGCGATTGGTTAATGTTGCAAGTGCCGCGTCAGCAACAGTTTTACAGTGGCAGTTGACTGACAAGACTCTTTATTTCCATCCGGACATCCTCGTTAGTAACCCTTTTCCCAATTTGCGCCTTTGCAAAAATATTCTTTGCAACTAGATCATAAAACTTCAAGTGTTTAATATTTTTACGCTTAGGCTTTTCCACTTCTCGCCCTTCACCATCTGCAACCAGGACCCTGGATTCATTTTCAATCTGCATCACCAGGTAGAACATGCCGCTGTCCCTGCCTTGTAATGAAGAAACCAGTTGTCCGATCCGCACCTCATTTTCTGACATGGCCTATCCTCCTGAGACGGTCTCACGTCTTCGTAAGTATCTCCGGTTGGTCGTCGGTGACAGCAATTGTATGCTCGAAATGAGCTGAGAGTTTTGCATCTAAAGTTACCACAGTCCAGTTGTTAGAAAGAGTTCGCACTTCATAAGTGCCCATATTGATCATCGGCTCTATCGCTAATGTCATCCCCGCTCTCAACCTTAGCCCCCTGCCGGGCTTTCCAAAGTTCGGCACCTGCGGATCCTCGTGCGGTTTTCTGCCGATGCCATGACCAACATAGTCACGGACTACGGAATAACCATAACCCTCCGCACAGGTCTGAACGGCATGAGAAATATCTGACAACCTGTTTCCCGCCTTAGCCATGGCAATCCCTTTGTACAGGGATTCTTCCGTAGCCTTCAACAATTTTAAAACTTCCGGACTCACATCTCCCACCGGGTAGGTGGCGGCGCTGTCGCCGAAGTATCCATTTATTTCCGCCCCGATGTCAATACTGATAATATCACCGTTTTCCAATTTTCTTAAACTGGGGAACCCGTGCACAACCTCCTCATTTACAGAGGCACAGATCGTATACGGAAACCCATAAAGCCCTTTAAAAGCCGGTCTGGCGCCCTCTTTGACGATGATCGCTTCTGCCAGCCTGTTCAGCTCCATAGTTGTTATTCCCACCCTGATCGCCCGGGCCAGTTCGGCGTGTGCTTTAGCCACCACTCGCCCGGCTTCACGCATATAGGCAATTTCTCTCTCAGACTTACAGGTAATCATGTTTTCACCTACCTAATAAAGCCCTGGTAGCTGCGCATCAGAAGGTGTGATTCTATCTGTTTCATGGTGTCTAGCGCCACACCTACAACGATAAGCAGTGATGTGCCGCCAAAGTAAATATTGGGTATCTTGGTGGTCAGCAACACGAAGTTCGGCAGGATCGCGATCAGCGCCAGGAATATAGCTCCAGACAGGGTAACCCTGCTCATTATCCTGCTGATATATTCAGCAGTAGGCCGTCCAGGACGCAGGCCCGGGATAAACCCACCATACTTTTTAATATTGTCTGCCACATCATTGGGGTTCATCACTACCGCGGTGTAAAAATAAGTAAAGCCAATAATCAGCAGTGCAAAGATAACCGTGTGCGCCGCTGTCCCCCAACCCAGGTATGTACCGTAAAAATTTGCCGCTGCGCTGCCCTGAAACATTTGAATGATCGTCTCCGGAAACATTAGCAGGGCTGAGGCAAAAATGATCGGCATAACGCCTGCCTGGTTAACTTTGAGCGGCAGGTGTGTAGTCTGCCCTCCGTATACCCGGCGCCCTACTACTCTTTTGGCATACCGCACGGGAATACGGCGCTGCCCTTCCTGCACCGCGACTACTGCAGCGATTACCAGCGCTGCGATAATGACAAGAAGGATCAGGCTGAATATAGTAATGGTTCCGGCATTCAGATATTGGCCAACACTCCCCACGCCTTGGGGAATCCTGGAGACTATGCCGGCGAAGATCAAAAGCGAAATGCCGTTGCCAATCCCCTTTTCAGTAATCTGCTCGCCCATCCACATCAGGAAAGTGGTTCCGGCCGTAATGGTAAGGGCGACTATGGCATAACTCAGCATACCGGGGTACTGTAGCGCCCCGCCGACTCCCACTACCATACCCAGACCCTGGATGAAGGCAAGGACAACGGTAAGGTAACGGGTATACTGGCTGATTTTTTTGCGTCCTTCTTCACCTTCTTTTTTAAGCTTCTCCAGGTGCGGTATTACCACTGTAAGAAGATTCAAGATAATGGACGCGTTAATGTAGGGCATGATACCCATAGCAAATACTGAGAAGTTCTTTAAAGCGCCCCCGGATATGATATCGAAAAATCCAAAAATGGCCCCGCTGCTCACCAATTCAGCAAACCGTTCCGGAACTACCCCCGGCACCGGTATATGCGCGCCCAGTCTGAATATAAAGAGCATACCCAGGGTGTAAAGAAGTTTTGTCCTTAAATCAGATACCTTAAACGCCGTCTTGAGACCTTGCAGCAATTAAATCACCTCGGTTTTACCGCCGGCAGCCGCGATCTTCTCTTCAGCCGACTTACTAAACGCCTGGGCTTTAACTGTTAAAGATTTATCCAGGTTGCCATTACCCAATATCTTAACACCATCGGCTGTTTTCTTGATCACCCGTGCGGCGAGCAGTGTTTCTGGAGTCACAACATCTCCGTTTTTGAAACGATTCAATTGGCTGATATTTATGGCAATAATTTCTTTAGAAAAAGGGTTATAAAATCCGCGCTTTGGCATCCGGCGCTGCAGCGGCATCTGTCCGCCTTCAAAACCGGGGCGCACACCGCCGCCAGACCGGGATTTTTGACCCTTGTGACCCCTGCCTGCCGTTTTGCCCAGTCCGGAACCGATACCCTGTCCCTTACGGGTTGACTTAGTCCTTGCCCCGGGAGACGGCTTTAAATCATGCAGTTTCACTTGTCCCACCTCCCTTATGCTTCCTCGACCTTAAGCAAATGGCTTACCTTATTAATCGCACCCCTGATTTGAGGTGTATCTTCTTGTATGACAAAGCGGTTTGTCTTGGTCAGGCCCAGGGTGCGCACAGTGACCCGCTGGTCTGCCGGGCGGCCGATAAGGCTTTTGACCAGGGTTATCTTCAACTTAGCCAAAATCTTCCCTCCTAGCCTAACAACTCTTCTACAGTCTTTCCTCTTAACCGGGCAACCTCTTCTACGGTCTTTAAATTCATTAAGGCGTTCATAGTTGCACGAACCATGTTATTGGCGTTATTTGATCCAAGCGACTTGGTGAGAATGTCCCGTATTCCGGCCAGTTCCAAAACATATCGCACCGGACCGCCGGCGATAACACCTGTACCGGGAGCGGCAGGCTTCAGGAGAACCTTACCCGCGCCAAATACGCCTATAATTTCATGGGGAATGGTTGTGCCGGTAATAGGAACCTTTATCAAAGATTTTTTAGCGTCTTCAACGCCTTTACGGATAGCTTCCGGAACTTCCCCGGCTTTGCCGAGACCGGCGCCCACGTGGCCATTGCCGTCTCCGACCACCATCAGAGCTGAAAAGCTGAATCTCCGTCCACCCTTGACCACTTTGGCCACACGGTTAATATAAACTACTTTTTCGGTCGTTTCCAGTTTAGTGGCGTCAATTCTCGCCATCTATATCCCTCCTTTTCACTGTACTCTGGCAATATTACCTGCAGGGTAATTTTTAAAATTCCAACCCGCCGGCCCGGGCGGCATCCGCCAGAGCCTTGATCCGGCCGTGGTAAACATAACCGGCGCGGTCGAATACCACCTGCTTAATTCCGGCTTCCAGCGCTTTTTTTGCCAGCAACTCGCCCACAGCTGCCGCCGCGGCGGAATTGCTGTTTGAAGGCATCTTTCCTTTTAATTCAGGCTCCAGAGTTGATACTGCCACCAGTGTCGCCATGTTTTCATCATCAATAATCTGTGCGTAAATATTTTTCAGGCTGCGGAAAACATTTAGCCTGGGCCGTTCGGCAGTGCCGGCTATTTTCTTGCGCACCCTCTCGCGCCGAATTCCCCGCAGCGCCTTGCGGCTTGGTTTGTTCAACATGTCATGATTCACTCCCTTCAGGCCGTATGCATAAGCCTAATGAATCCGGATAATCCCGTCTTGTTACTTACCTTTTGGCTCCGGCTTTGCCGGCCTTGCGCCTGATTCTTTCACCTTCGTATTTAATACCTTTTCCTTTATACGGTTCAGGTTCCCGCACCGCGCGCACTTTTGCCGCCAGCGCGCCGACCTTTTCCTTGTCAGTGCCTTTGATATTAATCTTGGTTGGCGCGGGGACTTCGATCACCAGGCCTTCCTCCGGTTCAATTTCGACCGGGTGAGAATAACCCACGGCCAGCACCAGTTTATTGCCCTGCTTGGAGGCGCGGTAGCCGACCCCGACCAATTCCAGGTTTTTCTGGAATCCGGCGGTCACGCCCACCACCATATTGCTCAACAGGGTACGGGTTAAACCGTGCAGCGACCTGTGCAGTTTATTATCAGACGGCCGTTCTACAATCAGCTGTCCTTCTTTATGTTTAATAATCATATCCCGGTGCAGTTCTCTTTCCAGCTCACCCTTGGGGCCTTTGATCCTGACTCTCATCCCTTCGATTTTTACGTCAACGCCGGGGGGCACTGGGATAGGCTGCTTGCCAATTCTGGACATCCATTACACCTCCCAATTCAGCCGTCATCCGCTTACAAGCAGCGTCGGGCCGCTTATGGAATTTGCTTGCCGCAAATCCCCTCAGTATTACCAAACGTAGCAGATTACCTCGCCGCCAAGCCCTTCCTTGCGGGCATTTTTATCAGTCATAATACCTTTAGAAGTTGATATTATGGCAATACCAAGGCCTCCCAGGACCTTAGGCACATCATCTTTTCTGGCATAGACTCTTAGACCGGGCTTCGATATACGTTTCAATCCGGTAATCACGCGCCCTTTATTGGCGCCGTATTTTAGATAAACCCTGATTATTCCTTGCTTCCCATCAGCGATATACTCATATTCTTTAACGAAACCTTCATCCCGCAGAATAGCGGCGATAGCCTTTTTCATCCTGGAGGCAGGAGCTTCAACTTTATCATGATAAACCGTGTTAGCGTTTCGAATACGGGTTAAGAAGTCTGCAATCGGATCAGTCATAACCATGCAACTAACCTCCTTCCTTAATACAGAGGCCTTTAATCCCGGTAACTCAAACGGATTTTATTTTCCCCCAAGTCCTGTCCAGGCCTCTTACTACTGGTCTCCTGCTTTACCAGCTGGCTTTGCGAATCCCCGGAAGTTCACCTTTGTAAGCCAGCTCCCGGAAACAGATCCGGCATATTCCGAATTTCCTCATATATGCGTGAGGCCTTCCACAAAGCTTGCACCTGTTATATGCCTGTACTTTAAACTTCGGAGGACGTGCCGCTTTTAAGACCAATGATTTTTTTGCCACCATCTTCCCTCCCTTTTGGTAGTTGGTGGTCGGCCTTTAGTCGTTGGATTACTTGCTAGAATTCGCAAAGCAAATTCCTTCCTATCCTAACCACTAACCACAAACCACTTACCACTAATTATGCTGCCTTGAATGGCATGCCCATCAACTTCAACAGTTCCCTGGCTTCTTCGTCTGTTTTAGCCGTGGTTACAAAAATAATATCCATACCACGGATTTTGTCGATTTTATCGTAATCTATCTCCGGAAAAATAAGCTGTTCACGAACACCCATGCTGAAATTGCCTCGCCCGTCGAAGGATTTTACCGAAATGCCGCGGAAGTCCCGCACCCTGGGCAGCGCTATGCTGAACAGCTTATCCACAAACTCATACATTCTCTTTCCGCGCAGGGTCACCTTTGCGCCCACAGTCATTCCGGCACGCAGTTTGAAGGCGGCAATAGATTTTTTAGCCTTGGTGGTAACCGGCTTTTGGCCAGTGATGATCATCAGGTCATTTACCGCGGCGTCAATTATTTTGGAATTCTGTATAGCTTCACCCAAACCCATATTTACGATTACTTTTTCAATTTTGGGGGCCTGCATAACACTTTTGTACCCGAACTTCTGCATCAGCGCCGGTACAACATCGTTCTTGTATTTATCTTTAAGCCTGGACACTTTACTACCTCCCTTCTGGGTAGTGAGCCGTGGGCAGTGGGACAATTTGGTCCTTTTTTGACCCTTATGACCATCCCTTTAGCCTTGCTTTTTCAACTCCCACGTCCCATTTCTCACGTCTCGCGTCTTACACAGCTTCGCCGCATTTCTTACAAACGCGCATTTTTTCGCCATTGTCAAGAATTTTCTTGCCGACCCTAGTCGCACTGTTGCATTTGCTGCAGTAAAGCATAACATTTGAACTATGAATAGGGGCTTCTTTTTGCGTAATGCCTCCCTGCGGCATCTTTTGAGTAGCCCTGGCGTGGCGTTTGACAACATTAACACCTTCGACAACCACCCTGCTGCTGTCCGGGATCACTCTAAGTACCTTTCCTTTTTTACCGGCATTTTTACCGGCTATAACCAGGGCCGTGTCTCCTTTACGGATGTGGACCTTCTGTTTAGCTTTTTGTTCAGCCATTTGTTGCTCACCTCCAAATTGAGTCGCGAGATATTCTAGCCGTGAGTCCGTTTCACTCTCACGTCTCACGTCTCACATCTCAGAGTACTTCAGGCGCCAGAGAAACGATTTTCATAAAATCGCGATCTCTCAACTCCCGCGCAACCGGCCCAAAGATACGGGTGCCGCGCGGGCTCTGGTCATCTTTGATGACCACCGCGGCGTTTTCATCAAACTTGATATAGGAACCGTCCGGACGACGGACTTCTTTCTTAGTACGGACCACCACAGCTCTTACTAATTCACCTTTCTTAACAACACCGCCAGGGTTGGCTTCCTTAACGGAACAAACGATAACGTCACCCACGCTAGCATAACGTCGCATAGCCCCGCCCAGAACACGAATGCACAAAAGCTTGCGTGCTCCGGTGTTATCCGCTACGGTAAGCATAGACTCGACTTGGATCACAACTACTACCTCCTTACTGACAAAGCACCTCTTATATTTGCTCCGCTCTTTCAAGGATTTCGGTAATACGCCACCGCTTTTCTTTAGAGAGGGGCCTTGTTTCCATCATTTTAACCTTGTCGCCGATTCGGCAGGAATTCTCCTCATCGTGCGCTTTAAACTTCTTAGTGCGACGAATAGTGCGCTGGTACAGGGGGTGCCTGACCAGGGATTCAACGGCCACAACCACGGTCTTATCCATTTTATCGCTTACTATTCTGCCGGTAAGCACCTTGCGCATTCCACGCTTTTCCATTTCATTACCCCCCTTACGCCCGCTGGATCCCCAACTCGCGCTCACGAATTATAGTTTTTACCCGCGCAATCTTGCGCCGGACTTCTTGTAATTTCATCGGATTATCCAGCTGCCCTGTAGCCATCTGGAATCTCAGCTTAAAGAGCTCGTCTTTGGAGTCAGTCAGCTTTTTACCAAGCTCGGCATCGGTCAATTCCCGCAGCTCTTTAACCTTCATTGACCTCACCCACTTCCCCGCGTTTAACAAACTTGGTTTTGATCGGCAGTTTGTGAGAAGCCAACCGCAAGGCTTCACGCGCTATATCTTCAGTAATGCCTGCCAGTTCAAACATAATCCGGCCTGGTTTCACCACAGCTACCCAGTATTCCGGGGCGCCCTTACCCGAACCCATACGGGTTTCAGCCGGCTTTGCGGTAACTGGTTTATCCGGAAATATCCTGATCCAGACCTTACCACCTCTTTTAATATAACGGGTCATGGCAATACGGGCCGCCTCAATCTGCCTGTTGGTGATCCAGGCCGGCTCAAGCGCTTGGAGACCGTATTCGCCAAAACTGATCTCTTTACCGCCCTTGGCCTTTCCTGCCATCCGGCCGCGGTGCTGTTTGCGATATTTAACCCTTTTCGGTAAAAGCATGTTTGCTTATTCGCCTCCTTCACCGGAAGCAGGTTTCCCTCCCCGAACCGGGGTTTTTGCGGGAGCCTTGGCTGCCGGTAAAACTTCTCCTTTGTATATCCATACCTTAATTCCTATTTTTCCGTAAGTTGTGTTGGCTTCGGTAGTTCCATAATCAATATCAGCGCGCAGTGTATGGAGCGGCACCTTGCCTTCGCTGTACCACTCGCTACGGGCAATTTCCGCGCCGGCCAACCGGCCGCCGCAAGCGATCTTGATGCCTTTGGCTCCCATTTTCATAGAACGCGAAACTGCCTGTTTCATAGCACGCCTGAAGGCAATCCGTTTTTCAAGCTGAGCAGCTACATTTTCAGCTACCAGTTGGGCGTCAAGTTCCGGAACCTTGATTTCAACAATGTTCACGCTAACCTGTTTGTCGGTAAGCTTTACCAGCTGCTTGCGCAGGTTTTCCACTTCTGCTCCACCCCGGCCAATTACTATGCCGGGCTTGGCGGTATGAATAGATACTTTCACCCGGTTGGCCGCCCGTTCGATGGTGATCCTGGAAATGCCTGCAGCAAATAGTTTCTTTTTGATGTATTTGCGGATTTTTACATCCTCGTGTAATAGACCCGCATAATTTCTTTTATCAGCAAACCACTTGCCTTCCCAATCCTTAATTATTCCAATCCGTAGTCCAATAGGATTAACTTTTTGCCCCACCTAGATTTATCCCTCCTTTTTATCACCAACCATGACGGTTATATGGCTGGTGCGTTTTAGCCGTATGTCTGCCCTACCCTGGGCCCGTGGCCGGTATCGTTTAAAAGATGGGCCCTGGTCAACATAGCATGAGGTTACGTATAACTCTTCACGGTCCATCTGCAGATTGTTTTCAGCATTCGCCGCGGCAGATTTGACCACTTTGGTAACTACCTCCGAAGCCCTTTGGGGTGTGTATCTTAAAACAGCCAGGGCCTCACTGACTTTTTTACCCCGGATAAGATCCACCACCTGGCGGGCCTTACGCGGGGATATTCTTACATATCTGACAATGGCCTTAGCTTCCACCGGTATTACCTCCCAATATAATCGTGATTAGCGAGTCGATATTATCCAGGTGTTCTTCTGCAAGTCGGGATTTTTCCGTCATTCCAATCGGAGACATTCCTGAGCTTATTAGGAATACTGATGATGACAGATAACTGTTTCCATTTCGCTAACCGGCTCAAACCGAACCTACAGATCTCTCTTCTCACGTCTCACATCTCATTCATAAGTTTATTTAAGTGACGTAGACCTTTCGGTATGATGACCGTGCCCCCTGAAAAGCCTGGTGGGCGCAAATTCACCTAGTTTATGCCCAACCATATCCTCGGTAATATAAACAGGAATATGCTTCCTGCCTTCATGCACCGCGATTGTATGGCCTACCATCTGCGGAAAGATTGTTGAAGCCCTTGACCAGGTCTTAATAACTCTCTTTTCTCCAGTCTCATTCATCTTTTCTATTTTTTCAAGAAGCCTTTGCTCACAAAACGGCCCCTTTTTTAATGAACGGCCCAATACGCAACCTCCCTTCTTGGTCGTGAGTAATTGGACGTTGGTCGTTAGATGATTTTAGTTGGAATTCAGCTCTGCCGAATTGCTTTTTTCTAACCACTAACCGCCAACTTTACTTGGTCCTTCTCTTAATGATCATCCTATCGCTCGGCTTATTCTTTCTAGTGCGGGCGCCTAATGCCGGTTTACCCCATGGTGTAACCGGATTGCGACCGACAGGTGAACGGCCCTCGCCGCCGCCATGCGGGTGATCAACAGGGTTCATCACAACACCCCTGACTGTGGGGCGAATACCCATCCAGCGCTTACGGCCTGCTTTGCCTATAGTAATATTTTCGTGCTCGACATTCCCTACCTGGCCAATGGTGGCGCGGCAATCCTGCAACACTAGGCGCATCTCGCCGGACGGCATCCTTAGATTAGCGTACTTGCCTTCCTTGGCCATCAACTGGGCCGAACCGCCTGCCGCGCGGACCATTTTAGCGCCACCTTTGGGATAAAGCTCTATGTTATGAACCATGGTGCCCAGTGGGATATTTTTAAGCGGCAGGCAGTTGCCCACCTTAATGTCGGCTTTCGGGCCGGAAAGCAGTGTCTGACCTACTTTAAGGCCAACCGGCGCTATGATATATCGTTTTTCCCCATCTGCATAATTAAGCAGCGCAATACGGGATGAGCGGTTTGGATCATACTCGATGCTGGCAACCTTTGCCGGCACATCATCTTTGTCGCGCTTAAAATCAATTATCCTGTACATCCTCTTGTGTCCGCCACCGCGGTGTCTTACCGTCATCTTGCCCTGAGTGTTTCTCCCGCCGGTCTTTTTTAAAGGTTCGACAAGTGATTTTTCAGGTTCTTTTTTTGTTATTTCTTCAAAATCTGAGACGGTCACAAAACGACGGCCAGGTGAAGTTGGCTTAAATTTTTTTATAGCCATTGGGTCGCACCTCCTTCATCTCCGGCTTAAATTTCCTCAAATATTTCTATCTTATCGCCTTTTTTCAAAGTTACAACGGCTTTTTTGGTATCAGATGTTCTGCCGGGAATATTGCGGACTCTTTTCTTTTTGCCCTTTACATTCATGGTATTGACTTTTTCCACCTTGACTTTGAATATGTTTTCCACAGCTTGTTTTATCTCAGTCTTGTTGGCCTTGGGATCCACCCGGAAGGTGTATTTGTTATCTTGTATTAACGATGTGCTTTTTTCAGTAATAAGTGGTTTTCTTAGAATATCGCGTGGGTCCTTCACTGTGCGAACACCTCCTCGACCTTGACAACAGCGTCCTTGGTCATAACCAACTTATCGTAAGCCAATATGTCATAAACGTTAAGACCGGTCGCCATCAATGGTTTGATATTGGGGATGTTGCGTGCGGATTTTTCCACGCTATCATCTTTATCAGCCGTCACCAGCAAGGCATCAGCAACTTTTAGGCTGTTCAATATCAGAGCCATATCTTTGGTCTTGGGCTGATCCAGCTTAAGCTCATCCAAAACAAGAATGTCCCCCGCATTAGCTTTTGCAGAAAGGGCTGATTTCAGCGCCAGCCTCCTGACCTTCTTCGGCAGGCTGTATGAGTAGTCTCTGGGATGAGGGCCAAAAACAATCCCGCCGCCGCGCCAGATGGGTGAACGTATGGTGCCGTGGCGGGCCCTGCCGGATCCTTTTTGGCGCCAGGGCTTGCGACCACCGCCACTGACCTCAGACCTGGTTTTAGTATCATGAGTACCGAGGCGGCGTCCGGCCAACTGCATCACAACAGCGTCGTGCAAGATCGACTCATTTACTTCGACGCCAAAAACCTCATCCTTAAGCGTCAATTCGCCGATTTGCTCGCCGCTGATATTGTACAACGCTACTGTTGGCATGCTATATCCTCCTTCGATGAGACGCGTGACTTGAAACATAAGGGCTGGTAATCCCCCAGGCCATCCAAAAACTCGGAATTTTAATTTCAGCGTCACACTATCACATCACGTTTTCTTAGTCGTCTCTTTTATTCGTGGCGTGAGTTTATCCGCGCATACTTCACAGGTTTTTTAGTACTTTAAACCATAATATTTAAGTCTCACGTCTCACGACTCAAGACTTGGTTGATGGTTTAACCAGGACTAAACCGCCTTTGGGTCCAGGAATCGCGCCCCTCACAGCAATCAGGTTCCGGTCAACGTCAACCTTGATAACTTCCAGGTTCTGCACAGTAACCCGTTCAGTTCCCAGGTGGCCGGGCAGTTTCCTACCTTTATAAACCCTGGCCGGTCCTTTCGCTCCCAGTGAACCGGAACCGCGATGGTACTTGGAACCATGGGACATCGGGCCGCGGTGAAAGCCGTGGCGCTTGATGCTGCCCGCAAAACCTTTACCTCTTGATGTGCCCACTACGTCAACCTTCTCACCCTGGGCAAAAATATCTGCCTTTATTTCCTGGCCGACCTGGTAAGCATCCGGGTCTTCGACAGTGAGCTCCCGCAAAAAACGAAGGGCCTGAACGCCGGCTTTAGTAAAATGCCCGGCTAGGGGTTTACTGAAAAGTCGCTCTCTCTTCTCGCCAAAACCGATCTGGATGGCGCTATAGCCATCTTTACCGGGTGTTTTTATCTGAACAACGGTGCACGGACCGGCTTCAATAACAGTGACAGGAATGGCCAGGCCTTTATCGGTAAAAATCTGGCTCATACCAATTTTTTTTCCAAGTATTCCTTTAGGCACGCTTCTCACCTCAATTTTCTGTGATAAGAGGTTGGAGTCGACTTAAGCGGTCCCCAACATTACCTCTATTTCAGTCGTCAGACATCTGATTCCAGTATTCCTTTAGGGTCTATTGTCATAGGACTAACAAGATTCGAAACGGATTAACAGGATTTATTAAAACTTAAGGCAAAAAATGTTTTAATATTAATTATTTGAAATCTTGTTAATCTTATAAATCATGTAAATCCTGTGATATTTCTTTTGGCTTTAGAGTTTGATCTCAATATCCACGCCCGCCGGCAAATCTAGTCGCATCAACGCGTCAACAGTTTTCGGGGTGGGTTCTAAAATATCAATTAACCGCTTATGTGTCCTCATTTCAAACTGCTCCCGCGAATCCTTATTCACATGGGGGCTACGCAGAATAGTGTAAATGTTTTTTTCTGTAGGCAGCGGTATTGGTCCGGCCACAGAAGCCCCGGTTCTTTTCGCTGTATCCACAATTTTTTGCGCGGACTGATCAATCATGTGGTGATCAAAAGCCTTTAGCCTGATCCTGATTTTTTGGCTATTCATACTTTTTAGGTCCTCCTTAATCGTCCGATTAGCGGACTTTCTCGGTGAAAATTCCCCAATTCAGCCGTGCGTTGTGAGTTTTAGGACGTGGTATATTTAAGTCAAGGACCATGAGCCGCGTGCATCCTGGTACCCCCGCAGGGCGGGATTTATCCCGCCAAATGTGTGCCATACTCCTACAGTTCCCATACCTCGCATCCCACGTCTCAATCGGCAACCTTTCACCTCATCGCATTTATTTTTTTTGGCAGGGTGTAGTCCTATACCGGATTCGTATTATTTATTCATTGATCCCGGTCACAACACCAGCGCCCACGGTGCGGCCGCCCTCACGAATGGCAAAGTTCAGCCCCTCTTCTATGGCAATCGGGGTGATCAGAGCAATGTCTATTTCAATATGGTCTCCCGGCATTACCATCTCCACTCCTTCAGGCA
>JAQVXL010000027.1 GCA_028709235.1 Desulfotomaculaceae bacterium | reverse complement strand
ACTGCAAAACCACCCTAAAGTTAGTTTATCTTTTATTTGCTTTAAATATCTAACTATTACTTCAATATTCACAGTGGTTTATCCTGCTGTTTTACAATATTTTTGGGGTTTTTGCAGTGGAATCAATCTTATAATAAATTATTAAATCCTGAATCTTTATAATCTTGTTAATCCAGTGATAAAGTTTTTGTTCAGTCTGTAAATGCATGGTGGCTTTCTGAAAATTTAGAAATCTAAAACGGGCAAAAAAGTTTGTAATACTTACCTCCACTGATAATATAAATAAATTGTCCGCATGAGGGGATGTCCTTTTGTTAAAAATACTCGCTGTATTTGGGACCAGGCCGGAGGCCATTAAAATGGCGCCGCTGGTTAAAGAGCTTGAGAAATACCCGGAAACTATTCGCTGCCGGGTGGCGGTTACAGCCCAGCACAGGGAAATGCTGGACCAGGTGCTGTCCCTGTTTGCAATCAAACCCGCCTATGACCTGAACATCATGCGTCAAGGGCAGAGCCTCTTTGACATTACCGCCCGGGCTTTATCCGGACTGCAGCAAGTATTGTCAGAGGAAAGACCGGACCTGGTGCTTGTGCACGGCGATACCACTACCACATTTGTGGCCGCTCTGGCGTCTTACTACCTGCAGATCCCGGTGGGACATGTCGAGGCCGGGCTCAGAACATGCGATAAGTTTTCGCCCTTTCCGGAGGAGATCAACAGGCGCCTGACCGGCGCGCTTGCCGATATTAATTTTGCTCCTACGACGTCAGCGAAAAAAAATTTGCTTGACGAAGGCGTGTCACCTGAAAAGATTTATGTTACCGGCAATACCGTTATTGACGCCTTGCTGGCAACCGTGCAGCCCGATTACCGTTTTAATGACGATGGGCTGGACACGATTGATTACAGCAGAAGCAGGGTGCTGCTGGTCACAACCCATCGGCGGGAAAATTTGGGCGAGCCGATGCGGGAAATATACCGCGCCCTGCGCGGAGTAGTGGAGCGCTACCCCGACGTGGAAGTTGTATTTCCCGTGCACAAGAACCCGGCGGTGCGGCGTGTGGTGGATGAGGAACTCGGCGACCTGGCCAGGGTGTGTCTGATTGAGCCCATGGATTACCAGCCCTTTGTCAACCTGATCAACAGGGTCTACCTGGTGCTCAGCGATTCAGGCGGAATACAGGAAGAGGCTCCATCCCTGGGCAAGCCGGTGCTCGTGCTGCGTAACACCACCGAACGGCCCGAAGCGGTGGAAGCCGGGACGGTGCGGCTCGTAGGCGCCGATAAGGATATTGTTTCCGGTGAAACCAGGCGGCTTCTGGACGACAAGGCTTTTTACCACAGGATGGCCAACGCTGTCAATCCTTATGGGGACGGGCTGGCGTCTAAAAGGATCGTCCAGGCGATTATGTGCTGGGCCGGGCTGTCAGACAAAAAACCTGATCAGTTTCATCCAGGGCCTGGCGGCTGAATATAAATATTTATTTAATAAAGATAAAAATCGTTCAATTGGTGGAGGAATAATAATATTTTTGTAGAACTGATACTATAGTACACATAGTAATAGGTAGGTATCTATAACTGATTTTCACATTTTGTCATTAAGTTTTGCGCAGGTTTTATCAAGATATGCCCGAAAAAAAAGAAAAAGAAAAAGATAGAGATAGAGAGAAAAAAAAGAAAAGACAGCCCCCGAACAGCGCCCTGCAGGCTCTTGCTGTTACTACCACCATTGGTGTGGAGATGGCTGTATCAGTACTGCTGGGTTATTACGGGGGTAGGTATCTGGATGGCAGATTTGCCACCGGGCCATGGTTCCTGCTGGCGGGTGTGCTCGTTGGACTGGCTGTAGGAGTTGTGGGTGTCTATAAAACACTAATGGAGTTTTTTGAGAGGGAGTAGGGCAAGTGCGCGACTGGGATTTTGATGGTCAGTTAGCTATGACATTAAAAATAGCTGCCTTTATTTTGGCATTTCTTTGCCTGGTTTTGTTTGTGCGGCCAAGTGACCCTCAGGTATGGGGTTTTTTGGTTGGTATAGTTGTGGGTATGTGGAATGCTTTTTTTCTAGCTAGAAGGATGCGCGTCATAGTGGACATGGCGGCGCCCAAGGCCAACATGCACATGAGGGTCGGGTTCGCCTTGCGGTTTTCTATTATGTTCGCGGTGCTGTTTTATGTTGCCCGGACCCCGGGGATCAATCTTTACGCTGCTGGGGCGGGCTTTTTTGTTGTACCTTTAATTTTCACTGTAGGGGCTTTCTGCAGTGCCCGGGGTATATGTAAACGGAAGCCGGAGGAGGCCAACTCTATCGAATAAATAATAAACTTATTGAGAAGGGGGTGAAAAAAAATATGCAGTTGAGCTTGGAGCATATGGAGGAGCTTCTAAATTTTTGGGGGTGGCCGCATAATGGAACCTGGGAGTTGACCCTGGGCAGTACCCAACTGGCTTTTAACCCAAAAACCCTGATCATGACCTGGATCGTAATGATCCTGGTGGCACTGTTTGGCGTACTGGCCACGCGTAACATGAATATGCGCAAGCCACAGGGGGCGCAAAATGTTCTGGAGATGATCTGGGAGTTCATCAGAGGCCTGGTCAATGATAATATGGATCCCAAGAAAGGCGCGGCTTTGCTGAGTATAGTTGTTACTTATCTTATCTTTATCCTATTTTCCAACCTGATAGGCCTCGTCCCCACACTTGGTTCACCGACGGCAGACTATAACACAAACCTGGGTCTGGCGCTGTTTACTTTCTTGCTAATCTTTGTATTCGGCATCAGGTACAAAGGTTTGGGTTACTTCAAGCACTACGTCAAACCATTTGCGCTATTCCTGCCAATTAACATTATTGAGGACCTGGCCAAACCAGTTACGCTGACTTTCCGTCTTTACGGCAACATCTACGCCGGCGAGGTGTTGATAGCAGTGTTGCTGGGTTTGCTGGGCGGCTGGACCCATGTCTTCGGAGGCTTCCTGGCTTCCGTCGTATGGCTTGCTTTTAGTATTTTTGTAGGATGTATTCAGGCATTTATTTTCACCATGCTCAGCATTGTTTATGTATCTCAGGCTGTAGGCGGTGAACATTAACTATGTTTTGCCCGCAGTTGATGCAAAGGGCGTCAAGTAGTTTTATGGCCATTGATTTTAAATTTAACTTTGAAAGGAGGGGAAATGAATGGAAGTAGGAGCAGGTGCTGCTATAGGCGCAGCTTTAGCCGTGGGTCTTGCTGCTCTGGGCGCAGGTATTGGTGACGGTTTGGTCTCCAGTTCAGCGGTTACTGGTATAGCACGTCAGCCGGAGGCAAGGGGTAACATTATGACCCTTATGTTCATCTCCGTTGGTTTGATTGAAGCTATGCCCATCATTGGTGTTGTTATCGCTTTCATGCTCATAGGTAAGGTTGGTTAAGAACAAGTACGTTCTTCATGGCAAAAAAGGCGTAGCGCAGCGGGGACAATTTTAGTAGTAGGATAATCAAATAATTTATCATGCAATTTTTATCATTACTGTGTGATTATCTTGGCAGCAGGAAACGAGATTTAAAGGAATTCGGCGTTTCGCCGAATTCCTTTAGTCCAACTACTGAATAACTACCGTTAACGCTAAGCCTCCTTTTGTCCACAAGATGTGGAAGGAGGGAAACTGTTAGTGTTAGAGTTTAACGCAACAATACTGGCACAGATTGTTGACTTTGTTATTTTATTAATATTCCTGAAGCTCGTTGTATACAAACCATTATGTAAACTGCTGGAAAACCGTTCCGAACATGTTGCCAACAATATTGCTGCCGCCGAACAGGAAAGACAGGAGGCGGAACAGCTCAAAGCCGGATATGAGGCAGAAATGCGCCGTGCCCGGGAAAAAGCCCAGGAAATTGTCGAAAAGGCAACCAGGGCCAGCGAAGATCAGGCCTTGCAGATCGTTAGTAACGCAAAGAACGAGGCAGAAAAGCTAAAAGAAAACGCTCTCGCTGGAATAGAGCGCGAAAAACAAAAAGCTGTTGCGGAACTGCGGGAGCAAGTGGCCACACTATCTGTGCTGGTAGCAGGTAAAATTATCAATAAGACAATGTCTAAAGATATCCAGCGTAGCATGATCAACGACTTTATTAAAGAGGCAGGGGAGTTACAATGAGGGGGCCTGTAGCAGGGCGCTATGCAGCAGCATTGTATGAGATAGCCTTAGAAAAAAAAGATTTGCCGGAACAAGAAAACATGGTGGATGTGGTAGAGGGTGAACTTAAGGCGGTCGAAAAGGTCATTGAGGAGAATTCCGGCCTGCAGAAATTGCTTTACCACCCCCAGATTACTCCTGCTGCAAAAAAAGAAACATTAGTCAAGTTATTTGAAGGAAAAATCTCCAAGGTAACAGGTAACTTTCTTGCCTTATTGGTAGACCGCCGGCGGGAGACATATTATGCTGACATTGTGGCCGAGTATATCGCTCTGGCCAATGCCGGCCGGAACATTATAGCGGCTCAGATTACTTCAGCTGTGGCTCTAAATGAAAAGGAAAAGGCTGAATTGAACCAGATCATGGGCAAGCTGGCCGGCAAAAAAGTGCAGACCTCTTTCGCCGTGGACCCGTCCATTATCGGCGGCATTGTGGTGCGTATGGGGGACAAAATTATAGACGGCAGTGTCAAAACCAGATTGGCTTCCATGAGAGAGAGCCTTAAGGCAATAAGTTAACTAGATAGGGGTGAAACCAGTAGATGAATTTGCGACCTGAAGAAATCAGCTCAATTATTCGGCAGCAGATAGATAAGTACCAGGCGCAGATCGAGATGACCGACGTAGGTACCGTTATCACGGTCGGTGACGGCATCGCCCGTGTTTACGGTTTGACTGATTGTATGTCCATGGAGCTGCTTGAATTCCCGGGTGGCGTTTTCGGGATGGCTCTTAACCTGGAAGAGGACAACATCGGCTGCGTTATTCTCGGTCCTTATAAGCACATCAAGGAAGGCGACAACGTCAAGCGCACTGGACGGATCGTATCTGTTCCAGTGGGAGATGGCCTGATTGGCCGTGTGGTTAACCCCCTCGGCCAGCCGCTGGACGGCAAAGGACCTATTAAGAGTGATAAATTCAGCCCGGTTGAAAAAATTGCTCCTGGTGTTATCTTCCGTAAGTCGGTGCACCAGCCTCTGCAGACCGGGCTCAAAGCCATCGATTCCATGATTCCCATCGGCCGCGGCCAGCGGGAACTTATCCTCGGTGACCGCCAGACCGGTAAAACCGCCATCGCAGTTGATGCTATCATTAACCAGAAGGGCGGAGACGTGATCTGCATTTACGTTGCCGTAGGACAAAAACAGTCCACTGTGGCCAACGTGGTGCAGAAGCTTACTGAAACCGGCGCGATGGATTATTCGATCGTCGTATCTGCCACAGCGTCCGAACCGGCGCCGCTGTTATACATTGCCCCCTTCGCCGGGGCCTCTATGGGCGAAGAATTCATGTCCCAGGGCAAGCATGTGCTGATTATTTACGATGACCTGTCCAAGCAGGCCGCGGCCTACCGCGAGCTCTCCTTGCTGTTGCGCCGACCTCCCGGACGTGAAGCTTATCCGGGCGACGTATTTAACCTGCACAGCCGGCTTTTGGAGCGCGCCTGCAAGCTTTCAGATGACCTTGGCGCTGGTTCCATGACCGCGTTGCCCATTATCGAGACCCAGGCAGGTGACGTATCGGCTTATATTCCGACCAACGTGATTTCCATTACCGACGGCCAGATATTCCTGGAGCCGGACCTCTTTTACGCCGGTGTCCGTCCTGCCGTTAACGTGGGAATATCGGTGTCCCGGGTTGGCGGCAGCGCCCAGGTGAAAGCCATGAAGTCGATTGCAGGCAGCCTGCGTATGGACCTGGCCCAGTATCGTGAACTGGCTGCCTTCGCGCAGTTTGGTTCAGACCTGGACAAATCTACCCAGGCCAGGCTGACCCGCGGTGAGCGCATGGTAGAACTCCTGAAGCAGGGACAGTATGTGCCAATGCCAGTGGAAGAACAGGTTGTGAGCATATATGCGGCTACCAAAGGCTACCTGGACGATATACCTGTAGAGATGGTTCTGCCTTTTGAAGCTGATTTTTTGAAGTTTATGAAGGCGAATAAGCCGAATATCGGTGAAACGATCAAAAAGACCGGTCAGTTGCAGGACATTGAAAAAGAGCTGCAGGCGGCTATCGAAGAATTCAAAGCGGAATTTAAGATTACGCGCGGCCTGTAAATTTAGACGTCAGTCGTCAGACGTCGGGCTTGAAGGAATGAGCATAGCGAATTCCAACCTAAACCAACTGCCGACTACTGACGACCGGCGATCAAAATGAGACATCCACTTTAAAGGTGGTGAAAATACTATATGGCAAATTTGCGAGATCTCCGGCGCCGCATCAAAGCTACCAAAAACATGCAACAGATTACCAAGGCCATGAAAGCAGTGGCGGCGGCTAAAATGCGCAAGGCTCAGGACGCTGTAACTCTTGCCCGCCCCTACTCCAAGCGGATCAAGGGAGTGCTGGGCCGGGTGGCCGTTGCCTCCGGCGGGGTCAACCACCCGTTGTTGGCGGTGCGCGAGCCGAAAAAAGCTGCTTTTATTGTCATGACATCTGACCGGGGATTATGCGGTGGTTTCAACAGCAACCTGATCCGGCGGGCGACCCAGGAAATAAAAACAGCCAAAGCAGAATACGAGCTGGTCGCCGTTGGCCGTAAAGGCCGCGATTTTTTCCGCCACCGCGGGCTCAACGTAGGCAAGGAATATATCGGTGTGGGCGGGGATGTCAAGTATACCACGGCCAGAGACATTGCTTCCTATGTAATTGACAAGTACACGTCAGAAGAATATGACGAGGTGTATCTCATCTACAGCCAGTTTGTCAACGTGCTGGTGCAAAGGCCGGTAATGGTAAAGATACTGCCGGCGGAGCCGCCTACTGAAGGCGCAGTAGCGGAGGGAAAAGAAGGCCCCGACAAGGTTCCTTATATTTTTGAACCCTCAGCTGAAGCCGTATTGACCGAACTGTTGCCGAAATATATTGAGAACGCCATTTACCAGGGGCTGCTGGAAATTAATGCCGGTTTCTACAGTGCCCAGATGACGGCCATGGAAAATGCGACAAAGAATGCCTCGGAGATGATAGATAAACTGACCATGACCATGAACCGGGCGCGCCAGGCCCAGATCACCACGGAAATTTCTGAGATCGTCGGCGGCGCTGCAGCCCTGGAATAGAAGTCGTTTTTCAACTATCAGTTGAAGCGAAGGAGGTAAGAGAAGCGAATGAATGTTGGTCAAGTTGTGCAGGTTATCGGCGTCGTGGTTGACATCCGTTTTCCACCCGGTCAGGTGCCTGACATTTATAACGCCTTGCAGATCACAAGCGACAAAGAAGACATTTTTGGCCGCAAGTTCGACCTTACTCTGGAAGTTGCCCAGCACCTTGGTAATAACACCGTGCGCGCGGTAGCCATGAGCGCCACGGACGGTTTGGTCCGCGGTATGGAAGTGGTAGATACCGGCGCTCCTATATCCGTTCCGGTGGGTAAAGTTACTTTGGGCAGACTGGTGGACGTGCTGGGTGAATCCATTGACGGTAAAGGTCCTATTGAAAGCGAAAAGAGGTATCCCATTCACCGCATGCCGCCCCCCCTGGTGGAGCAGGCTCTTGAGACTGAGCCGCTGGAAACCGGGATCAAGGTTATTGACCTATTGGTGCCCTTCCTTAAAGGCGGTAAGATTGGCTTGTTCGGCGGCGCCGGTGTTGGCAAGACCGTTATTGTTATGGAGTTAATTAACAATATCGCCACACAGCACGGCGGCATCTCAGTGTTTGCCGGTGTGGGCGAGCGTACCCGTGAAGGGAACGACCTCTACAACGAAATGACCGAGTCCGGCGTTCTGGACAAGGTTACCATGGTGTTCGGCCAGATGAACGAACCGCCTGGAGTGCGTCTCCGCGTCGCTCTAACCGGTCTGTGTATGGCCGAGTACTTCCGTGATGAAGAGGGCGCCGATACACTACTGTTTATCGATAACATCTTCCGTTTTACACAGGCTGGTTCAGAGGTCTCCGCGCTGTTGGGCCGCATGCCCTCCGCTGTGGGTTACCAGCCGACGCTGGCCACAGAGATGGGCCAGATGCAGGAGCGGATTACTTCCACTCAGAAAGGTTCGGTTACTTCGGTACAGGCTGTTTACGTGCCTGCCGACGACCTGACCGACCCCGCCCCTGCAACCACGTTTGCTCACCTGGACGGCACCGTGGTGCTGTCCCGTCAGATTGTGGAGCTGGGCATTTACCCGGCGGTGGACCCCTTGGACTCCACTTCAAGGATTCTTGACCCGCTGGTTGTCGGCAACGAACACTATGCGACAGCCCGCGGCGTGCAAATGGTACTCCAGCGCTATAAGGAACTGCAGGACATCATTGCTATTCTTGGTATGGAAGAACTTTCCGACGATGACAAAGTTACTGTGGCGCGCGCCCGCAGACTACAGAAGTTCCTGTCCCAGCCCTTCAACGTTGCTGAAGCCTTTACCGGCATGGCTGGTAAGTTTGTGCCCATTAAAGACACGGTCCGCGGTTTCCAGGAAATCCTCGACGGCAAGCATGACGACCTGCCGGAAGACGCTTTCTTTATGGTAGGCGGTATTGAGGAAGCGGTAGAAAAAGGAAAGAAATTATTGTCTGTATAATAGAGGGGAGTGCGCACTATGTCGGAAAATAAACAGCGACTGGAAATTGTAACTCCTCAGAGAAAAGTTTTCAGCGAGGATGTAGATTTTTTAGTAGCGCCCGGCGTCGAAGGCGAATTGGGAATACTCCCCAATCACGCTCCGCTGATCACATCCCTTAACATCGGCATCATGCGGATCGAACAGGATGGTAAACAGTTTAGGACTGTGGTGAGCGGCGGTTTCATGGAGGTGCGGGACAGTAAGGTTACTGTTCTGGCCACTGCAGCCGAGCGTACCGAGGAAATCGATGTAGCCCGTGCCGAGGCTGCCAGGAAGCGGGCTGAGGACAGAATTGCCGCCAAGGATCCCGACCTGGACCTGATACGTGCAGAACTGGCCTTAAAGCGTTCTATCATGCGTCTAAAGGCAGCCAGTGAAAAATAAAATATAAACGGGCGTTTTTTACTTTAAATCAAACCGGACAATCAGCTCCGGTTTTTTTTATGAGCGTCCGGCATGGGCGCAGTCTAAGACCCCAGAGGAATACCCGTTAGAGAGGTTTGTACCCCGCTCCGCTTTTTGACCGCTACTCTAACCGCAGTATTATCTGGGAAATAAATGGAAAGAATAAGAGCATGAATGATTTTAAGCGAGAGTTAATCATGCTCAAAAAACTCATAACAAAAAATATTGTATCAAAGAAAAAGACTCTGTTTGTTTTCTCAGGCATACTGATCGCAGTATCGTTTTCATTTTTTACTTTTTCCCCCCTTTGGCGGGATGCGATCAGCTCTTACCGGGAAGAAGCCTTTCTTAATAAATTGATTAAATCGACTGGTGGGGAATATAAGTCCGCCAGTATTACCGGGTGGGTTAGGCTGGAGGAAAGAGCGCCTGAGGCGAATAATCCTGAAAAGTTGGCGCTTAATATAGCAGAACAACTTGCCATGGGCGAAGCCAACCGCAAGGTGGAAAACTGGCAAAACCAGTTCGCCCAAGGCTCCAGGATAGAGGGGTTTTTAAAAAGCGGCCAGGGGTTGTCAGTACTGGGGCAGAGCATGCAGATCCAGCAGGGGAAAACAGTAACCCACGTCATGGTCAGCATGGAGGGGATCGAAAGCAAGAGATCCGGGTTCTATAGAAATAAAATCAACGAAGTGTTTAGCTGCTACGGCGAAGGACGTGTAAGCCTGACTTGCTCCGGTGTTATTGAAAATGCTCTCAGCGGTGATGAGCTGTTGTCAGTCGCGGAGAGAATGATGGTTACGGCCGGGGCGCCGGTGCAGGAAAAAACAATTAAGGATAACCTGGTTAGCCTGACCGGTTTCAGTCCCCGTTTCGCAAGGGAAGTTAGATACGCGGGAAAAGAGGTTAACCTGAACGTGGCCTTGCGCAGCAATCCGGCCCAACACGTTACATATGTTTACGTCGCCTCGCCGGTGATCTTTGCAGAGTATTAAAACAATCGTCCAGGTAATATTTACCTTGACCGGTTAGTATATATAATTACTGTAGGGCTTAGTAATCGGGAAGGGATCATGTATCCCGCTGTAGGGTGGGTTTCAAGCCGCCATTCCAATCGGGGACATTCCTCCGACCTCATAGGAATACCCGTCAGAGAGGTGTGTCCCCGTTCCGCTAAAGGGGTGTCTTTTGTGCGCAGACTGTTTACCGGAACAACGCTTTTAATCATCGCCCTGGTTGTTGGAATTCCTTTTTTATTGAGCCGGCAGATACCAGCAAGGTTCTTTCCCGGTGTTACTGTAGTCCGGTTATACTTGCACCAGGAAAACAAGGTTGTACACATGCAGTTGGAGGATTACCTGGTGGGAGTAGTGGGGGCTGAGATGCCAGCCGAGTTTCCGCCTGACGCCTTAAAGGCGCAGGCCGTCGCCGCCAGGACCTATGTACTCAAGCGTATCAACGCGGCAGGGGTTGACAACACGCTGCACGCCGGTGCAGATGTGTGTGACGACCATCGCCACGGTCAGGCCTGGCTTTCCAGGGAAGGGCTGAAAAAACGCTGGGGCACTGTTCGCTACTATAGCTATTACTACAAGGTTAAAAAGGCTGTGGATGAAACGAGGGGGCAGGTGCTTGTTTACCAGGGAGAATTAATTGAGCCAGCCTACCATGCCTCATGCGGCGGAAGAACCGAAGATTCGGAGGATGTTTGGAAATACCAGGTTCCTTATTTAAAGAGCGTTACCTGCCCGTATGACGCCGATCCAAACCCGGTCCAGACAGTTTCATATAGTTATGAACAGGTAGACCAGGCGCTGGGCACCTCTTTAACTGCAATCCCGGCATCTGGCCAAGAAAAAATTACCGCCGATTTTAAGTTGGTGGAAAAAACAGGTACGGGACGGCCCAAGGTCCTGCTGATCGGGAACCGCCAGTTTCCGGCAGTGGCGGTACGAGACCAGCTTGGCCTGCGCTCCACAAGATTTACCTGGAATATTGAGGGTGACACCGTCACCTTTACCACCACCGGATACGGCCATGGTGTCGGCCTATGCCAATACGGGGCCAAAGGCCTGGCCGATCACGGGTATGACTACCGTATTATTTTAGGGCATTATTACAGCAATGCTGAAATTATCGATACGCAAAAATCAAAATAAACATTTGGAGGTCGGCTTCAGCCGGCCAATGTGCGACTGAAGTCGCACCTACACATACACCACACGCCTCACTTCTCACGTCTCTGTTAAGCAGCTGGTTTCAACACCATGGACTTTGCAAAAGGTATTTGCTGACAAGCGCACATTTATATGTTTCTTAAAACCTTTCAAAAGGCGGGTTTTTTCTTTTAGCGAAGCCTGCTGCAAGAAGCACTGCTGTTATGGCCATAAGAGAGAGGGCCAGGATTGCCGGGGCCAGGTAGCCGGGCCCCAGGTTCTTGACAGCAATGTTCCTGAGGCTTTCAGCCATCCAGGTGAAAGGAAGCAGGGCGGTAAAATTGTTTATAAAGGCCGGGATGTGTGTCTGAGGCCAGGTATAGCCAGAAGTCATAAAGAAGGGAATCGACAGCAGCATGATATACTTGGTGGCCTGTAGAGAATTTTTTGCTTTAAGCGAAATGCAAAACGCGACGCCGGTGATCACAATGGTATAAAGCAGGCCCAAAAGCATGATCAAAAATATAGAGCCTCCTATTTTGACCGGGATAAAGTTGGCAATAAACCATATCAGCAAGCCATAATTCAAAAAACCGGTTAAAAAGTACGGCAGCGACTTGCCGAGGAAAATCTTCCACGCGGGCAGCGGAGAACTGAGGAATTGAACCCAGCAGTTCTTTTCTTTTTCCCTGGTTACGGTTAGGCTGGCGCTGAGCAGGCAGATCTGGTGGATTACCAGCATAATCAGGCCATACATCATGAAGGAGGCATAGTTGAAAGTGGGATTATACCAGACAAACGTGTTTGTGGATATTGTTTTAAGAATATTTTCGATTTCCTTTTTTGTCAGCCCCAAACCGGCCATATTTGAAGATGCCTGGCCGGCGCTGAACTGGCTGGCGACCTCCAGGATGTATTTGCGGATATTGTAGCCCCAGATCAGGTTCGAGCCGTCATAGACAGTCAGAATATGCGCGCCCCGGTTTACAGCGGCATCCCGGGCAAAATTCTCAGGGATCACTACCCCGGCGCGGATCACGTTTTTCTTCATACCATCTTCCAGCAGGGGATATGTTGTAATATCCTGGACAATGCTGAAACGTGGACTGTTGGCAAAAGACTTAATTACTTCCCGGCTGAGCTCTTATTGATCAAGATCCACAACAGCGAGGGGTACTCCAGACAAGGTACCCTGGGAGTAAACAGCGCCGCAGAGAAACGCATAAAACAGCGGCACAAAGAATATCAGCAGAAGGAGTACTACATCTTTGAAAATATGGACCATTTCATAATAAGTTATATATAGTATCTGCTTCAAGCTGCTCACCTTTCATGACCCTGTCAATCCTGTGAATTTTTTTAAGTTTTTCTGGCGACAATAACCGCCGATGTGGTGTAACATAACGCAGCGATGATGAAAAACGCCAGGAAATATTGTGACATATAAGCCCAGCCCGGATCCTTAAAGGACAGTAAGTTTATGCCCTGGAAATACCAGGTTTGCGGCAGTATTTTGGCGATAATTTGCAGGTAGCCTGGCATCGCGTCCAGCGGCCAAGTGTAGCCGGAAACAAGAAATGAAGGCAGCGCGATGATCATGCCGAACCTGGCGGCGTTCACAGCGTTTCCTGCAATGCTGGAAGTCAGGGCGCCGACACTGTGCAGCGCTATAGCAAAGGCCAGACTGAATAAGAAAAACAAAAGAAAGCTGCAGCGCAGGGGGATCTTGAATACTGCAAAGGCGAGAAAAAACACCGGCAGGGCGATAGCTATAAATGTCATGATCTGGGCGGCGGATTTGCTGATAAAGTTTAACGTTGGATTAAACCAGGCTTCTTCTCGGAACTCAACAGGTTGATAAGCAGCTGCGGCCTGGGCGGACTGAATGCCGCGGGCGGCCAAGGCCTTAACGCCTGTTTGGGCGCTGAGGGTGCGGGTAACAGAAAGCATGGCGCTAGTGGCGTTGGTGGCGTAAATCATGTTGCTGCCGTCTACAATCATCGCTACCTGCGTCTGGCGGGCCAGGGACACATCTTTCCCATAATTCTCCGGTATAACCACGCCGGCAACAACCTCACCCTTTTTAATCAAGTCCGCCAGCTCGTCATAGCTGGCTGGATACGCGGTTATTTTTAAGTTTTCCGCGCCATGGATATTTTCAACCAACTCCTGGCTGGTAACGGAGTGGTCGAGGTCTACTATGGCGGTGGGTATGTCTTTTATGGCCTGGTAGCTGAAGGTTGCATAAAAAAGTAACAGCCCCAGCAGGGGACCGAGCAGCAGGATGTATCGCAGGTCTTTGTCCCGCCACATAAAAGAAAATTCGCGGCGGGCGATGGCCAGGCACTGGCTAAGCATCCTTTTCACCACTTTGCTGTTCGATCAGGCTGAGCCGGTCGTCCCACATTTCTTGCGCCTCTTGCGGCGAGTACAGGGCCAGCGTGCCGTGTTCCAGCCAACCAACCCTGCTTGTCATTCTGCAGAACTCAATGCGGCTAAAGCCCCAGACGCAGGCGCCGCCGCCAGATATGAAAGAATTTAATTCCCTCAGAATAATGTACCGGGAACGGGGATCAATATCGTTGATCAAATCATCCGCGATTAAAATGCGGGGCTGGTTCAGCAGGGCACAGGCCATGGACAACCGCTGGTAAATCCCAGCGTTCAGCGTATTAACCGGTTCTCCCAAAATGTCATTCAGTTCAAATCGTTCCACCAGCGCGGTTATATTTTCCGTTCCGGCGCCCTTGAGCACTGCTATAAACTCAAGGTTTTCATAGGCCCGCAAATCCCTGAAGAGGCTCCGTTCCTGGGTAATCAGCCCCAGTTGCTTTTTGAACGCCTCGCTTTTTTTAATGTCACTGCCCAATATTTCCACGCTGCCTGATTTAAACCGGTCGATGCCGGCCAGAATATGGAGCAGGGTTGTTTTACCCGACCCGCGGTCGCCAAACAGCCCGAGACATTCACCGCCTGACAGCTCAAAGGAAAGGCCGTCCAAAACAATTTTTCGGCCGATGTTCTGTTTTAAACTGTTAACCTTTACCAGGGGGGCCATATGTTATCAGAACCCTTCTTTGTCCTTTAAATCCTGTAAATCTTAAAAATATTTATTGCTCTATAATATTTACCCGCGCCGTCATGCCGGTTTTCAGGCTTAAGTCCGGGTTCGGCACATCTATTTTAACCTCGAAGCTCCGTATATCATGGTCATACTGTTCATTTACCGCCTTGCGTACGGCAAATTCGCCGGCGTCGTTGATCCAGACCACATTTCCGTGATAAACCCTGTCCGGGAATGAATCCACGGTTATCTCCACATCCTGTCCCAGTTGGACCCGGCCGATCTTTTTCTCACTGATAAAAACCTTAACGTAGGTGTGGAACAGGTCGGTTATTTCCAATACCGGTGTACCCGCATTGACCATTTCTCCCTGCTCCAGGTTTTTCTGCGTTATGAATCCGGATATGGGCGCCAGCAGGCGGGTATTGTCCAGGTAAGCCTGAGCCTCCTGCACAGCGCCGCTGGCTTGGTTGCTCTGCCCGGCCGCTGCCTCGTACTGGGCCTGGGCCAAATCAACTTTGAGACGCGCTGCCAGCGCCTGATCAAGGGCGGCCTGTGCTTCCTTTAAAACATTTTGGGCCAGTATGTAACTGTTTTTGGCGTCGGTATATGATTTTTCAGGAACAGCGGAATTTCTATAAAGCTGATCCGTCTTTTCGTACAGATCACGGGCGGTTTCCACCCCGACTTCTGCCTGGGACACCTTCGCCTGAGCCTGCTCAATGGCTGCTTCAATTTGCTGGCTAGTTAACGGGATTGAGTTTTCAGCCACACGGGCCTGGGCCCGGGCAGCGTCAAAGGCGCCGCTAGCCTGGCTGAGCTTGGCGCTCAGCTCACGGCTGTCCAGGCGGGCAAGTTCCTGACCTTGCTCAATCCTGCTGCCTTCATCAATAAGCATGTTTTCAATTCTACCGGGAACTTTAAAGGACGCCGACACTTTTTTAGCCTCTACCACGCCTGTGGCAGTCAGGCTTTCCTGGGCCTCGATTGTTTCAGCACGGTCCTTGTATAATGAAAAGAATACAAGCGCCGCCAGGGTGATTATGGCAAGAAAGAGAGTTAAGGCGAGGAATTTTTTTTTTATGGCAGTGGAAATATCCATGTTACAAGCCCTCCCTGTAATCCGTCGCGAGTGTTCCCTCCAAAAAAATCTTTTCGATGGCAGTTATAACCTGATCATGCGGAATTGTTTCGGCATAGCTGAGGTAATGCAGCGCGGAAATGATAATCATGCCGTACAAAGATCTGGCGGTTATTTCAGGGTTAACCTTTTTAAAGGATCCGTTTTTTAACCCTTCTTCCATAATGCCGCTGATAATCCTGAGGCTACCGCAGAGCATTTGGGCCTGTAATGCTCTCTGGATTTCCGTGCTGCAAAGTTCTTTGATAAACAAAAAAACAAGGTCGTTTTCCTTTTCAATGAAAGACAGCATACACTCGATTATTCTCTTGATTTTTTCAGCAGGTGTTTTTGCGGCGGATATGCTGCGTCGCATTTGTTCCTCAAGCAGGTACGCGCCCTCATGAATGACAGCCAGGTACAGTTCCTCTTTGCTTTTAAAATGATAGTAAATTGTTCCTTTGGCCACGCCCAGCGCCCCGGCAATTTCGTCAACCGTGGTCCGGTGGTAGCCCTTTTTCGCGAATGCACCGGCCGCAGTCTTAAGGAAATGCCTGCTTTCGCCATTGGACCCGCTCTTGAACGCGGAAGAAAACGGTAGTTCTTTCATGTGCCTGCCCCTTTTTTGTACTGACCAGTCAGTTTATATTTTTTATATTATTCAGTCAAAAGTATAATGTCAATAGCCAGACCGGGCTAATTCAGCAATTACGGCATGTTTTACGGTGTTTTGGCTTTTATTGGCCTGTACAGTAAATATTTCATTTACAGACCTAAATAATTCTCTAATTAAGTATTACGAGGAAATACCTTCTAAGTTGTTTCTTTGTCGACCGGCACATTTATCACCTGCCTCCGCATATATATCTAGAGAAAGCAAGTCTGCTGGAAATAAAAAGCCTTTTCCCGACATTCGGTGGTTGACCGGCGGTAAAAGTTTATTTGCCGATCGTTAAAGACGATTATTTCCGATGCCTGATGTCCGACTACTGATGACTAATATAGGAGGTAGGGAAATGCAGGACTATATTCAAAAGCGGGTAATCGATATCTGTTCCTATATACTGGAAACCCGGGCCACGGTGAGGCAGGCAGCCCTGGTGTTCAAGGTAAGCAAAAGCACTGTACACAAGGATATGACTGAACGCCTGCCTGCTTTGAATAAACAGCTGGCCGGGGAGATAAAAGCAATACTTGAGTACAATAAAGCTGAGCGGCACCTGCGGGGCGGGGAAGCCACGAGGAGAAAATATAAAGATTTGGCCTGAGAAGCTGACCGCAACAGGAATTTGACGAAAGAGGTAGAATATTATCCTAGTCTGGATCTAGGAACTTTTACCACAGGGTTAATACATAAGGGTAAAGAGACAACCCTCTTATTTTTGAAATGCTGAAAGGGGACAAGCAATGTTTACCGGAAGTGATATCGGTGTAGATCTTGGCACAGCCAATGTGATGGTGTTCGTCAAAAGGAAAGGGGTAGTGCTGCACGAGCCTACGGTTGTAGCTATGGATAAGGAGAGCGGGCGAGTTATAGCGGTAGGCGCCGAGGCCCGCCGGATGCTGGGCCGGACACCCGGGAACATTATTGCCCTGCGCCCGCTGCGTGACGGGGTGATAGCGGATTACGACGTTACGGAAAAGATGCTCAGGTACTTTATAAGCAAAGCGGACGGTGGCTGGAAATTCTTTTTCCGCCCCCGCTTAATGATCTGCATCCCATCCGGGGTTACCGGTGTTGAAGTCAGGGCAGTCAAACAGGCGGCCATTCAGGCTGGCGCTAAAGAAGCCTACCTGATCGAAGAGCCGGTTGCCGCCGCTCTCGGGGCCGATCTGGATATTTCCCAGCCCAGCGGCACGATGGTCGTTGACATCGGGGGGGGGACATGCGATATTGCTGTCCTATCACTCGGCGGAATTGTCTGCAGCAAGTCACTGCGGGTGGGAGGAGATAGAATTGACGAGTCTATTGTCAGGTACATCCGCAGGGAATACAGCCTGGCCATTGGCGAGCGCACCGGTGAAGAATTAAAGATGGAAATAGGTACCGCCGACCTGCAGGGGGCAGATGATAAAAGCATGGAGATCAGGGGCAGGGACATGCTGTCCGGACTACCCAAGGGGGTTGTAGTTTCACGCCGTCAGGTTCATGATGCGATTAAAGAAGTGCTTGATGTTATTGTTAGCGGTGTCAAAGAAGTGCTTGAGAATACTCCTCCCGAACTGGCCGCCGATATTGTGAATAAGGGAATTATCCTGACCGGGGGTGGTGCGCTGCTTGATGGTATGGACAGGCTTCTTAGCCGGGAAACAAGACTGCCCGTTTACATAGCTGATGACCCGATGTCCTGCGTGGCTAAGGGTACCGGGCGGGCGCTCCTCGATATGGGTGTAATCAGCGCCGCCAGCAGGGGCAAGGCGATTAAGAGATAAGAACGCGTGTGAGTGTTTATTCGTACAAAGTTCAGAGACAGCGCAGCAGACCGGGACTGCCCGATCTGCTTTTTGCATGGCAAATATGGTAAATAAAGTAATTAACTAAATTAACTATTTTAACAGGAAAACCCGCGTAGTTGTCGAATTTTATTAAATCTGGATATTTTCCGCTAACACAGCGCCGGCAGAGGAAGAAAACCGGACGATGTTGGTGTGATCATAGATGCAGGCGCGATTTACATGAACGGACCCGGGTGCGGCAGCGTCTAATTTGTTTAGGGGGCATCTAGGGATGTTCCGTCCCCTTTAGTCGGGGACATCTTCCGGGGTGTGCCCTCATTCGCGCCTGCATTTATAGATTTCACGCAGAAAATTCTATTCACCATTTTCTTGAGGGGGTCTTATGCGTTATTTAACAAAGCTATACAACGTCCGGTCTTTTCCCAATACATTAAAGAATATATTAAAGACACTGTTTATATTAACCTGGCTGATAATTATATGCGGCTGCGGACCGGAAACTTTACCGGGTGGAACTGGCGGCGCACCGGCGTGGAACGAAATTTTATCAGCCGGACAGCCCTACGGCAGCCCTGTCTCTTTTCTCAATGACCGGGCCCGGGATATTACCGGCGCCACGGCGGTTAACGCGCCGGAATTTGTTGTGCCCGGCGGGCTTACCGGGGCCGGTCAGATTGTTGCAGTGGCTGACAGCGGCATGGACGCCGGGTCGATGGAAGATATCCATCCTGACCTCCAAAGTATACCCGGTCAAATGCCCAAGCTGGTCCTCTTAAAATCGTGGGCCGGGCGGGAGACGCCGGACGACCCGGACGGCCACGGTACCCACATGGCCGCTACTATAGCCGGGACCGGCGCCGCCTCCAACGGGAAATTCCACGGCGTCGCGCCGGGAGCGAGCATCTATTTTCAGGCTATACTCAACAGTGAAGGTGAACCGGAGCCACCGGCAAACCTGTCGGACCTTTTCTATCCGGCTTACTCGGCGGGCGCCCGCGTCCAGGTAAACGGCTGGGGCGGCGGGCCGGATGCGTACCTGGGGCCGGCCGCGCAGACAGACGGTTTCGTGCGGAGCCAACCTGATTTTCTGCCCATATTCGGGGCCGGCAACAGCGGCCCGTCAGCAGGCAGCATTACAGGCGAGGCTAACAGTAAAAATGCCTTGGTGGTTGGCGCTTCCATACTCCCCCGCCCTGCTTTCGTACCCGGCCAGGGAGACACCATCGCGCCGGCAGAGTTTTCATCCCGCGGGCCGGCCGGAGACGGGCGGATCAAGCCGGAGCTCCTTGCTCCCGCCTCAGCTGTGATTTCCGCCAGATCCCGCCTGGTTGAAGGCAACTTGCCGGGATACCAGGATTATACGCGCCTGCAGGGGACAAGCATGGCTACTGCTGTTGCTGGCGGCTCAGCAGTCCTGGTACGGGAATATTTTAAGAAATACATGGATATAGACACACCTTCGGCGGCCTTGGTCAAGGCAGCCCTGATTAACGGCGCCCACCCCGCTGCGGCCGGCCCCACCACGCAGGATGGTTTCGGTGTAATCGATTTGGCGGGTACAATTATCGCTCTGAAAGAAAATAGTTTTGCCCTTGTCGACGAGTGGGCAGGCGTGCCCCAGGGGAAGGAGATTACTTATACTTACCATGTTTCGGACCAGGCGGCTCCTTTTAAAGCTACTCTGGCCTGGACCGACCCGCCCGCAGAAGTGGGCAGCGCAAAAACTCTTATAAACAACCTTGACCTGACGGTAAGGACACCGGACGGCAGGGTATATTATGGCAATCACTTTTTGGGCGCCAATACTAGGGATAAGATAAACAATGTTGAACAGGTATATCTGCCTTCGCCCACACCGGGTGAATACACTGTAACAGTTGCCGGCACGGCTGTAAACCGGAATACTGTCCAGGGCAGCAGCTCTGTACTGCAGGATTTCGCCCTGGTCTGGGGGCAGGCGCCGGCCCAGGGCATGGTCAACATGTTAGAAGGTTCTTCTATAAAGTTGGCGGACGGTTCCTCCTTCAATATAACGGGTACTTCAGTGGTGAACCTGGTGAATGATGACATCGCTCCGGTGGATAAAGACCACCTTCTACCCGGGGCGTCGGTTTACAGGGCGCCGCAAAAGACATATATCATGTCCCGGATATGGCGCGCTGCCGGCGTAAGGTTGCTTAAAATGGCTGACGGCATTGTTTTTACTGAGAACAACCCGGCCGTGAGGACGGGCGGTTACAGCCTGGCGCCTGACAGCGGGGAGATTATGTTGAATAATTCACTGTCATCGCCGGATCTGGTTCCAGAGGGCGTGGAGATAAGCGCTGTAATCAATCCGGTCGACCAGAAAATAAGACATGTTAGTGCCGGCTATAAGGAGGTTGAAGGCGTTATAGCCGGGGTGCAAAACAATAATGGCCAGAAAAAATTATCCTTGGCAGGCGGTCTCGGAACATACCGGATCCTGCCCGGCGCGATATATTCCTATGCGAATACTTTCGCCAATACCGAGGCCGCTGACGCTCCCTTTGGCGCCGGAGTCCTGGAAGAATTTGAAGAGGCCCTGCCGGGTGTGCCTGTGCGCTTGCACCTGGCGCCTGCCAGCGGCGGGATCCAATACCTGGCTATAAAGCGGCAAGTGGCCCTCGGCACGGTGCGTGAAGTAGTTAATGCCCGTGATGAGATCAACCTGGATAACGGGTTTGTATGCCGGATGTTTCCGGGCGCTTATGTCAGGAAGGACAGGGTTGACTGCAGCCTGGCGGACATAAAACCCGGGGACCATATCTCGGCCGTACTTTTGCCGGAAACAGGCGAGACTATCGGCCTGGTAGCTTACAGCAATGTTTTTTACGGCAAAGCCATAGATTTTACCAACAAAAACCGGACCATTTATATGCTGGATGATCACGGTCGCTACCTTTCCCTGCACCTGCCGCAGGATGCCGTCGTTTACCGCTGGGGTGTCAGGAGTACGCCGGACGCTATATCATCCGGCAGCCGCATCAGAGTTACCACGGATCCGGCAGGAAAGGTGGTCTGGCAGCTGGATATAGCCGAAACATTATTTGACCAGGGACAAATGCGGGGATACGATAATAGCACGGGTACAATCAAGGCAACGGAAGACAGGCAGTACCGCGTCTCCGGCGCCACCCGTTTTTTCAAAAATGGTTACCGGGTCACACCGGAAGACCTGCTGCCGGGTGAATATATTAAATTGGAATATGCCGCGGCCCCACCGCCGACAGGTAATGTGCTGATATCGGTAGGCGCTTCTTCTGCAGCCCAGGCCCCGCTTATGCTGGCGTATGCAGTTCCCCTGCCAAACCAGTTGGTGATAACAGGCAGGACTGACGCGGGCAACGCGGTTTACATATGGGAGGGGAGCGCCAGACATCTGGCGCAAGTTGATGATGCGGGGAAATTCAGCTTCATTATGAACCGGGAAAATGAAGAGAGTTTCAATTTATCCCTTGTAGCCGTTAACAGGCAAAACGGAGGCGTTACAGGCGTACAGGCGCTGTCGGACAGCAGCGGCCGGGGAGAATATGAATCTGCTGTCGCAAACGCTTTTGCCGGAATTACAGAAATAAACGTGACCGGTTACCAGTCCGGTGACCCTATTTCACGGGTGGAAGCGGCTGCTGTCCTGGCCCGGCTGCTGTCCTGGCCGAAGTCGAGTGAGTGGGCGCTGCCTTTTTCAGACGCGGCTGATATCCCGGCGGTGTTCAGCCCTGCCGTGGCTGAGGCCAGGG
Source organism: Desulfotomaculaceae bacterium (assembly GCA_028709235.1). GTDB lineage: Bacteria > Bacillota > Desulfotomaculia > Desulfotomaculales > Pelotomaculaceae > Syntrophopropionicum. The sequence goes on along the minus strand of JAQVXL010000027.1, from coordinate 7,249 downwards.
CGCGGGGTATTATTAAAGGTTATTCCGACGGCAGTTTCCTGCCTGAGCGCGGCATAACCCGCGCTGAAGCGGCAGTTGTGCTTGCTTCTGTAATAAATGAACTGGGCGTGGCAGTTAACACGAGTTCATCGCTGATCTTTTTGGATGCTTCAGACATCCCGCCCTGGGCTGTCAGGTCTGTGGCTGAAACCACCGCTGCCGGTATTTTCGCAGACCGGGCTGGAGAAAATTTTTCTCCCTGGGAGCAGGTTACAGGGGCTGAGTTCAACCTTCTCCTGGAACAACTGCTGCAGGCCTGCGAAACACTGTTGGATTAGAAAATATTAGCGGGTTGAAACCCGCAAAAGCGGAATGGGGACACCCCTCTATTGTTCTTGATGCGGCTAACACGTTTAGTGCTGCCAGACATAGGAATGGGGACACACCTCTGTTTGGGGCCTGGCTTTGATGCCAAGGTATGCCCCCGATTTAAAAAAGCCGGATAAACCGGCTTTTTTACAGGTACTTTTAATCTAGCTTTTATTTAATATTAATATGATGATCCGCTTGCCAGCCTCCGCCTCCCAGGCGTCCAACTGCTGCTTATAGGACACCGCCTGCGCTTCCATCTGTTGTAGCTCATCAGCATCGCCGGATGTGCATATCCGGGTCTGCAGGTCATAATACTTGACCAATGTGTCGTTGAAAATGCCGGTGATATCGCGGCTTTCGTCCTGCCTCACGTTAATCGGCCCCAGCCCGGCGATCAGATTATGCGCCTGGTTCGCTGCTACCGTGATGCGCAGGATTAGAACCGCGTTGTCTGCGCCCTGCTCCGAGAAGGTCTGGGCTTTCGCACCCATTTCCGCTGCTAGGGCAACTGCCCTGGCGCCATCAGCTGCCGGATCTTCAGATGCTGCCCGGAGAGTGGTGGTGACGATCTCCATGCCGCTGCGCAAGAGGACTTTGGGGCCGTCTATTGTGGCTGCTGTTACAGCTGCCGGCGGGTTGACGTTAATAGCGTCGCCGCTGTTGTTTGGAGCGTTAGGTTTGCTGCCCGGAGCAGTTAAGGGAGCGGGATCCTCTTCCCCACTGCCAGCGGCGTTGTTCGGTGTGCCGGCTGCGTTACCTGGTTCCGGCATCGGTTCAGAGCTGTCCGGCGCTGTAGTATCTCCACCGTCCGTATTGACCGGCGCCGGGTGGTCATAGGCAAGCATCCTGTCAGTGCCCGCCATTTTTAAGCCGGCGCTGATGCCCGCGGTCCCGCCTGCCAGGATCAAAAACGCGGCGGCGGCGGCAACAGCCTGCCGCCAGGTCAGCGGCAGACGCGTGAAAATGGAGCGGCGTTTACTCTCCAGTTCGCCCATTACCGCCCGGCACAGCTCCGGCGGCGCCTGTTCTGCTTCTTGTCCAAGTTGACGGAGGGAAGACGATATCCTCTCCTGCAGAGCCAGTTCGTGAGCGCAGGTCGCGCATCCCGCCAAGTGCTCGACCAGATATGATTCTTTACTACTTGATACCTCCCCATCCAGGTAGGGCGGTATTAATAATTGTGCTTCGCGGCAGTCCATATGCCGTCACCTTCTCTCTTGGATACCGGGCAGGCTTTCCCCGGCCTCCCGCGCCAAATCGCTCATCCGGCGGCGCATCATCGCGCGCGCCCGGCTTAAGCGGGATTTAACCGTGCCCAGGGAGCAACCCAGCATCCGCGCCACTTCCTCGTAACTGTAACCCTCTATCTCCCGCAGCACCAGGACTGCCTTGTGCTCCTCGGAGAGATCGCCCAAGGCTGACCGTACCAGGGCGCGGAACTCTTTATCTTCCAGTTCCCGCAGCGGGTCTCTTGCCTCGTCCGCTACCTCGCGCCGCATTTCGCTCCCGCTGTCGTTCACATACGGATCATCCAGCGATACTATTACCCGCTTGCTGTTTTTACGACGCAGGTTCAGCCAAATATTTACGGTGATGCGGTGCACCCAGGTGCCGAAATCAGCCTCATTGCGGAAACTACCCAGGGATCTGTACGCTCTGATCATGGCTTCTTGGGCCAGGTCCTGGGCGTCGGCATGGTTGCCGGCAAGGTGGACGCAGAGAGCGTATACCTTGTTCTGGTAAAGCTGAACCAGTTCCTCAAAGGCGGCGAGGTCTTTATTTTGCGCTTTTTCAACCAGCAACCTGGTGTCGTCCACGGGATGCAACTCCTGATTATGCGAAAAAACCCCCGTTTATTGTTAGACACAAGCCGGCCGTTAAAAGTTCCAGCTCAGGGGGCTTTTGCAACTTTTTTCATCTTTATTATTATAATACGGACCGGGTGGTGCGAAATTAGAGGTGTTTTAATCGAAATAATTCTTATTAGTTTGCTTATTATGATGATATCATACGCTTTCCAGCGGCGCAACGCGGCAGAAGTATTTGACAGCCGCCGCTAAAAAGAGCTTCAATAAATAATAAATCAGATAATAAGTTCGTTATAAAGGGTTTCCATTTCGCCGGATGCAAAATTTATTAAGCAAATTAATAATATTTTTAATATAGATGGAACTTTTGGCGTTTGCTGGTTGTCTAACTGATCAGGCAGCAACGGAGGAAGGTATAGCCTGCCGAGGCAGGAAATTGCCTCAAAGTGTAGAATATGTCTTTACTTGTTGTCCGTTTTTACGGCTGCAAAACAGAGAAGCAGCAGTGCCCGCAACCTTAATGCAGCAAATTTTCTCTACTATTTCATAAGGGGGGTTGATAAGAGGGTTTGGGGTAATACGGTAGTTGCCGGGTAGCGCCCGGCGGCCAAAAGGTTTAAAAAATATTTCAAGGAGGCAGAAAGTTGAGAGTAAAAAGAAAAGCAATATCAATTATGATTACCCTGTCCATGTTGCTCGTACTGCTGGTTCCGCTGGCAGCGCCGGCAGGTGCCGCGGCTTCGGACAACTACGCGGTAACTGTGCCTTACGTAAAGGCGGATGACGGTCAGACCTTGGGCGTGCTGGCCATTGAAGAAGACGATCGCGATTTTAGAGATGGCGACATCGTCACGGTAGATCTTCCCAGTGGGGTTGAGTATGCGGAAAAGCCTAATGCGGCTACAGCAGATGAATATTTTTATGGGCCCGCTGAATTTGTCACAGCGACCAACAGGTCGATCACCGTTGAAGTATATGGCGGCGGTGCTGACATTCTGTATTTCTACTACGGTGAAGATGAAGACGGCAAAGCGCTTGACAGTGTCGTAGACATCGACAGCGACAAGACCGGCGACATCGAAGTTGACATCGACGCTGCCGGCACCACCATCACATCCGGCACCGTCCGGCTAGCGCGCATTGTTGATGGCGACACCGTCACCACTATCGCTGATGTGGAGACCATCGCCATTGACGCTACAGAAGAAATTGAAACCATCAAGATTAAGGAAAACACACCTGGAGTCCTGCAGCCTAGCGGCACCAACGACCCGATTGAGTTAACCCTGCCCAAAAACTTTGAGTGGGATCTCTCTGCATTTGATATTGATGAAGATGTTGCAACTACTGCTGGTTTAGTAGTAGATGAAGTTAATGTCAAATCCGGAAACAAGAAAGTATTGCAGATTTGGCTTGGCAATGCAACGACTTCAGGCCAGGCCGGATTTATCACTCTTTCAAGTCTGCGAGTAGCAGTTCCCGACGACGCCAAAGAAGGCGACGTGGAAATGAACGTTGACGGCAACGAAGTAACTGAAGAAGACATCCTTATCGCCAGAGTCGGCGATTTCGGCTTTGAGGTTGACGTAGACGGCGATGTGCCGACCATCGTGGCCGGCAAAGCTGACCAGGAAGTAGCTGACTTCTACATCGACGACATCGTTCCGGGCACCTGGATCAATGGCAGGTCCGTTAAGCTGACCCTGCCGAGCTGGGCCGAGTGGACTGAGGACGGCTTTGATAAAGACATCGACGAACTCTATAATGGAAGAATTGATGAAGATGATCCGGAAATTGCCAAATACACGGTAGATGGCAAAAACGGCAAAGCCGAATTTGAAGAATTCACCGTCACTGTGGACGCTGATGCCCCTGAAGGCGACTTGGTTGTCAAATTCAGCGGCAGCGCTGGCGTAGATGAAGAACTGGTTATCGCCAAGATCGTCAAGCCCTTCACCGTAACCGCAGATACACCGGAAGTGTTTATCGGCCTGCAGGATCAGGCAGTGGGCGATATCACTATAACCGAAACCCAGGATGAAGCCATTGACGAAGACAAGTGGATTATTCTGAGAGCGCCTGTCGGTTTTGACTTCAATGACGATTACGACATTGAAGCGACAGAACTGGATATCGACAACGACGAGGTTGACGGCCGCTACCTGGCCTTTGAAGTAACAGGCGAGAGCAGCAAGGAAGCTGGCGAGATTAAGATCAGCAACATTACCTTCAATGTTGACCGCACTATCCCTGTCGGCGACATCACCTTCGAAGTATTCATGACCGATAACGATGCTATAGATGATTATGGTACTCTTGACTTTGACGAAGCTATTGACAAAGACAACTATGAGGAAGTCACCGATGTAGTCGTGGGCAATGTAATGAACCCGGCCCCCGGCGGCACTGTAACCGAAACATCATTCACCATCGGCTCGACCACTTACGTTGTCAACGGCGTTGAGAAGACTGCGGATGTAGCCCCGTACATCAGCGGCGACCGCACTTTCTTTGCCGTACGGTTTGTCGCCAACGCCCTGGGCGTGCCCGATGCCAACATCAGCTGGAACCCGGTCGACCAGAGCGTGCTAATCATCAAGGGAGAGCGCGTTCTCAAGTTGGTTATCGGCAGCACAACAATGATGGTTAACGGCGTCCCTGTAATCATGGACGTTGCCCCGCAAATTGTTGAGCCCGGCCGCACCATGCTGCCGGTCCGCTGGGTCGCTGAAGCCCTTGGCGCCAGCGTTGCCTGGGATGCTGCCACTCAGACCGCAACCCTTACAATCAAGTAGCAGTATCTAATCAGTTGTCAAGTTAAAAGATGTAGAAGCCCAGGCTCTAAGTCTGGGCTTCTATACTAGTTAAACAAATTCCGACATTGGGAAGGAGCGGGTTGATATGCCCAGACGTTTCCTTGCGGCAATGCTGGCGCTTTTATTGATCCTGTCTGCCTTTGCTCCGGCGGCAGTCGCTGCTGAGGAAAACGATACCCTAAGCCTGGAAGAAGCTATAACCAGGGCGCTGAAGCAAAACAGGGAGATCAAGGTGCAAAAGCTGAATCTTGATAAAACGGACGAGCAGCTTGGTGATATGAGAGACAGCATTGATAAGGTCCCGGCCCCGAATATATATGTGCCGGAGATAGCGTCCGTTTGGGCCGGCTATCTCTCGGCGGAGACCAGTGCGCGCATCGCCAAAAAGACCCTGGAAAACATGAGGCAGCAGCTGGTTGTCGATGTTAAGGAACAGTATTATAATATTTTGAGCGGCAAGCGCGATCTCAGCCAGGCGGAAAAGGATCTCAGGGTGGCCCAGATTAAACTGGCCCAGGCCAGGGTTAAGAAACAAATCGGGATCAGCACCCAGGCGGAACTCCTCGGCGTTGAAACAGCCATGCAGGGCGCCCTCGCCAGCCTCACAGCCGCCCAGAACACCCTTGACCAGTCCTATACGTACCTGGCGGTTTTAACCGGCATGAGCGACGTAGCACGGCCCGAGCTGGTCGATGAAGTTGTTTTCGAGAAAGAAGATTTTGTTTCCCTGGAAGCGGTCACTGCCAAAGCCCTCTCCCGCAACTACATGGTCTGGGCGGCAGAGCGGACGGCGGCCCTGGCTGAAAGGGTGGAGATGTACACCGACAACTACAATCTCGGTTTAATCAACACCGATATCAAGGAGATCGAAGCCAGCGATGCCAGAGAGCAGTTGAAGCAACAGGTAAAGAAACTGTACCAGTCACTGCAAATACTAGAAGAGAATAACGCCGTCCTGGAGCAGAAGGCATCCGCTTTGGAGGAAACCCTGCGGGTGACCAGGCTGATGCGCGAAGTGGGCATGGCCACGGAACTACAGGAGCTTGAAGCGGAGCAGTCTTACAACGTGGCGCTGGATGAGCTGCGGCAATTGGTCTACGAGTATGACCTGGCCAAGTCCCAGCTATTGGTAGTGACCGGCGCGGATGTTATACCAGAAAACAGTATTTGAGCGGTTTTATAAAAGCGTCTAATTTATATATATTTTATTTAAATAGCCGATCCCGGCAAAATGCCTGGAATGGCTATTTGTTTTATTATTTGATTATTAAATCCTGGTATTTTATGCTATGATTATAGGGAATAAGTGTTTAAAAGGAGGTTGGTTAAATGAGAGCCAAGTTTTTGTTGCCGCTCCTGGCGGCGCTGGTTTTGGGCATTGCTGTCGGCGCCTATGCGGATAACGGCATCAGGATTTTTGTCAACGGGCAGCAGGTGACCAGCGATGTCCAGCCTTTCATCCAGGACGGCCGCACCATGGTGCCGCTGCGGGTGATCTCTGAGGCGCTGGGCGCCGAGGTGGCCTGGGATCAGGACACCCAGACGGTGACCATAGTGACCAAAGCAGAGGAGCCGGGTGAAGAACCCCAGGAAATACCAGCGGTAAATGATCTGACCAAAGACATTGTAAACCTGAGCGACCTGCAGCCGGCTAACCAGACCCCGGACCGGGTGTTCTTTAAAAACTGGGGTGAAAACGAAGCCGGTCCCACCGGTGTGTTCAGTATAGCTAATAAAAAATATTTCGACGGCATCGGTATGCTGAACTTTGAAGACGCCCGGGGTACCGTGGTGGCTGAGTATGAAATTGAAGGTTTGTTTAAGAAACTGACTGCCACAGTTGGTGCCAGCGATCTGGGTTCTGGCCTTTACCGGGGCAAGACCCACTTGCAGATTTACGGTGATGACAAGTTGCTATACAACAGTCAAGCTTTTGATTACTCCCACAACGCCAGAGAGATCGACGTCAATATTGTTGGAGTCAAGACCCTGCGCCTGGTGAGTTATGCGGATAAGGGCGTGGGCGCCGTTGACGCGGTGTGGGCTGATATAAGGCTGCACAAAAAATATTAAACATCCCTTGAAAGGAGCGGCTTCGTTTTTACGGGGGCCTGCTCCTTTTTAATAGAAAAGTAGAATATTTATATAATGATTCCAGTGCAAAAACCCCTCTAAAACCTGAGAAAATTGAATTACCATGAAGGAATTAACATCTCTGAAGTCGAATTACAAAGATAATAAGAGTAAACAAAAGTAACAGAGAGCTAATTCAAC
>JAQVXL010000080.1 GCA_028709235.1 Desulfotomaculaceae bacterium | reverse complement strand
GTGTTCCCCGCGTGGGCGGGGGTGATCCTTCGTCTTCCATTTCTTCCGGGACAGGCAGGGTGTGTTCCCCGCGTGGGCGGGGGTGATCCTACACTTTAACAGACGATGAGGGAAATATAATTGTGTTCCCCGCGTGGGCGGGGGTGATCCCAAAAAGTGCCGCGATTTTCGCTGCAATCTGAGGTGTTCCCCGCGTGGGCGGGGGTGATCCTGCAACGGTTAAGCCGGTTACATACAAATTTACGTGTTCCCCGCGTGGGCGGGGGTGATCCCATAGTCAAAACAGCAAACCACCGGAAATGGAAGTGTTCCCCGCGTGGGCGGGGGTGATCCCATAGTCAAAACAGCAAACCACCGGAAATGGAAGTGTTCCCCGCGTGGGCGGGGGTGATCCCATAGTCAAAACAGCAAGCTACCGGAAATGGGAGTGTTCCCCGCGTGGGCGGGGGTGATCCTTGTTATATTTCGTATACTCCAAAACTAAACGAGTGTTCCCCGCGTGGGCGGGGGTGATCCTTTCGCTGCCTGCACATAGTTCTTTTCTAGTCAGTGTTCCCCGCGTGGGCGGGGGTGATCCTATAAAAATCTATGTTACCCTCGATGAAAATGGGTGTTCCCCGCGTGGGCGGGGGTGATCCCTTGCGCTGCCAGAACAACGGTTTTTTTCCAGAAAACGCAGCGAACTTTAAATCAATGCTTTCCAATATAGCCACAGTTGAAAAACGCAGGCCGCACGGTAGCGGGAGACGGCGAACCCGTTGAGCCTTCTTGTCGGATACCGGTTAAAGCCTGATTTTACTGAGATTGAAGCAGCTTTCTTAGGTTATTATAAAAGTGTGTGCCCAAAGGAGGCAATTATGAAACGCCGAGGCCATGAGAAATATTCAACCACAATGGACACATACGCTGAAGAAAAAGAACAGACAGCGGAGCGAATGGATACGCTGCTGTCTGAACTAATGTAGCACATAAAAAAATGGTGGACCTAAGGGGACTCGAACCCCTGACCTCTTGAATGCGAACCAAGCGCTCTCCCAGCTGAGCTATAGGCCCATGTGGATTTATTTCTGAAGCATTTTTAATCTTATCATAACAATGCCGGGGATGCAAGGGAGGGGGTGACCAAAAAATAGGAAAGAAAAACCATAGTTCCCGGAATAATAGTGGTAGGATTTTGGCCGGGCAGCGGTGAATCCTACAAGGACTATATTTTAGGAGCTGAAGCGGTGTTAATTTTTAACCCCTTCGACCAGGTGAACAAGGAAGATATTAAGAAACGGGTCGAGAAATTAAGGAGAAAAAAAAGCAGCCTCTCCAATGAGGAACTTTCCCAGCTGCTAATTCGGAAAAAAAGCCGGTGGTGTGCCGCGGCGGGGGCTTTGACTGCTATGCCTGGCGCCGTTCCGGTACTGGGGACAGTGGTTGCGGTAATATTTGGCACTTTCCTTGATATAATCGCTATGGGTTTTTTTATTACCGAATTGATCCTGGAAGTAGCGGTTGCCCACAATCGTGACCTGGAAAAGGAAGGTACCCGGCGGGAGGCGGTCTGGGTGCTGGTATCGGCGGTAGGCGCCGGCGTAGCCAGCAAAGGTCTTACCAGCATGACAGTCAGGCGGCTCTCTGAAGGAGCATTTAGGCGCCTGATCGAACGGGCCCTGCTGTCACTGGGCATCCGCGCGTCACAGCGCGCGTTCATTCGCATTATACCTATTATTGGCATGTTTATCGCCGCCGGGGTGAACAAATATACCTGCAATAAGGTTGGAGAATATGTAATAAAATATTACATCGAAAACCCGTATGTGGACAAATGGGACGGAGATACAATAGATGTGGAGGTTATTGCCAGGGGCGAATAAGAGCAATTCTGCGTATAAATGTAACCCCGCGGCCTGGCCACGGGGTTTATGTCATGATACACTTTTTTGCATTTGCTCCTGGAGCTTGAGTTTTTTACCGGTGATTTCTTCCGCGTAATCGTTTGATATCAAATAAACATTTACCCACAGCTCGTGTTCATTGCCCTTGCCTTCCAGTTCTCTTGATAAAACTTTGAATTTTTTGGTAACCCGGTCTTTAAATGCAGAGAATTCACTCAAAATATCAACTATGTCCCGCTGGGTATAAGAAGCACCTTCCCGTAACATTTTTGCCAAAATGCCAACCCTCCTCAAACACCATTGTATAGGTTAATTATAGGCAATGTGGTAGATTTTGTTAAGGGGTAATAATTGTTCTTTTGTAAGAAAAATGATCGAAGAACCCCGTCAGGATTGGATTCTGACGGGGTTCTTTGGGCTATCCCTTTTTCGTCGTCAGGGGGGACAGTCTCCCTGACCATTTTTAGAAGCTGCTGATGGGCATATTCGGAGGAGTCGACAGAGGTATCTGGCTGCTCAGATGACTTGTGGGCATCGAGCTGATCTGGTTGGACATGTATGGCATATATGTGCTGCTGCTCAGGTCGCTGGAAAAGCCGCTCGTGCCAAATTGCTGTTGGTTGCTATATGACGGCATCATGCTGCTGGCGCTGGCCATCGGGCTGGTATATGATGGTATCATGCTGGACGTAACAGGCTTAGCTGTGTACTGTTGCGCAAAAGAATAGTCTGGCATGAAGTTTTGCCCATAACGGCTGCCGGCGCTCATGTAAGGTGAAAACTGCGCGCCATATGTCCCGAGCTGAGTGGAACTGTACAGACTGTTCATATTCGGTGTGATTGTTCCATATTGCCCGGTTATGGGCTGGCTGAAGGTAGGAGCGCTAAACTGGGCGCTGGACACAGGCCTGTTAAACATCGGTGATGTAACCTGTTGAGTCGCGTTGCTGATCGCATTTACATCCTGGTTCAGATGGTGACAAAGCTGCTGAATGTTGTTTAGCTGCTGGGTGGCCATCGACTCATTGTGCTGCAATCTTTGCAGTTGGGCGGCGTTGTTTGCTTCCGAGCGCTGCAGCTGGCCGGCAACCTGGCTGATGGTGTTGATTTCGTTTCGTAATTCCTGGATCTGTCTCTGGAGCTGGTAAATTTGATCCATATTTTTCCTCCTTGCTGGTATTAGGCTTTGTTTCAGCCTTTTGTAAGTAGTATTCTACAGAATTTAGCAGGTTATTAGTGGAAGATCGTGGAATTAGGAATATCTAGCGATAATCTCAAATTTTTATATTAGTCGTTTTTTACTGTGTCCAGCGGGGCAAAACCCGCGAAATGCGGCGTGAAGCCGGTAACTTTTGTTGAGGTGGCGTAGTGTTTAAGACTGTGGTTGAGAAAAACCCAGGGCGCGTCCTGCGTAATCTTTTCAATGGCGTTGCGGTATATTTTCTCCCGCAGGGCGGGTTCAGTTTCCAGTTGTGCTTTTACCAGCAGCAGATCCACCTCGTTATTCCGGTAACGGGCGGCATTAAGCCCGTTTTCGATCTGTGATGATGAGAGCAGGATATAAAGGAAGTTATCCGGATCGCCGTTGTCGCTGATCCAGCCGTAAAGGAAGGCATTACCTTCTTTATTAAACAGGGCTTCCTTGTACTGATCCCAGGAGTATGATTTGATTACTGTTCCCACACCTGCATGGGCCAGCTCCTTTTGGATGGCTGAGGCCAGTATGTCCCCGCCGGCGAGGTTGTAAGGCCTGGGGCTGGTATAAGTGATAATTTCAAACTGCAAACCCTCGGCATAGCCGGCGCCGGCCAGCAGTTCTTGGGCTCCCACCGGATCATAGGCAATTGAATTCAAACTGGCGTCATACCCTAATAAACCGGGCGGCAGCGGGCCGTTTGCCTCTATTGCCGCACCCTGGTATATTTCGGTAATATGTTTCCTGTCGATCAGCATGCTGACCGCTTTTCTTACAGCGGGGTCGTCAAAAGGTTCTTTGTCAGTAAAAAAACCGAGGTAATTAAGGTCCAGGCCCGGCGCCTGCATCACCGGTAACCCTTTTTGTTCAAGGTACCTGGCGTCGGACGGCGCCAGGCTGTCCACAATATCGACAAGTCCCAGTTTCAGGGCCAGTGCGCGCAGCCTGTTGTTCTGGATCACGTTGAAGACCAGAGTTGGACATTCCGGCAGCTTATTCCAGTAATCCCTGTTTTCTTTCAGGATGATGTTTTTACCCTTTTTCCAGCTGCTAAAGCGGTAAGGCCCCGTGCCGACCGGTTTTTCGCCAAACTCTTCACCCAGGGCGTTGACAGCGGCGGGGCTTACTATCGGTGCGGCAGCAGGCATGGCCAGGTTATTTAAGAAAGGCGCATAGGGATATTTTAGTTTGAATTGCACGGTGTAAAGATCAGGTGTCTTGATACTTTCCACCATGCCAAAGACAAAAGAGGCATAACCGGCGCTTTCCGTGCGCTGGGGAGGCAGCTGCCTTTCTATGCTGAAACGGACTGCTTCGGAGTTAAAGGTTGTCCCGTCGTGAAATATGACATCTTTTCTTAAGAAAAAAGTCCATTCCCGGCCATCGGGAGACACGCGCCAGCCTTCTGCCAGGCAGGGTTCAATAGTACTGGTACCGGGCTTAAAACGGACCAGGCCTTCAAAGATATTGGCGATCACTTTGTTGGATTCGTCGTCCTGGGAAAAAGCCGGGTCAAGGGTCACTGCGTCCTGGCTCCGGCCATAAATCAATTGGCCGCTGGATATGCCGGCAATCCGGCCGGCAGCTGGCAGGAAACCGGTATGGCTCAAGAAGAAAAACGGTAGAATAAGCAAAAGGAAGATCGAAATAAGTTTTAGTGTACGCAAAATAATCACTCCATATTATTTGTATATATCACTAATTCTGGTATATATTACTAAATCCTTTTTATATGTGCAATAAAATAATTGGGGACAGTCCCTCGGCGGGACTGGTGAATTTTCAATGGGAGGCGCTTGGGATATGGTTATTCGTTTCGGCCCTGCCGGAGCTTCAGATTCTTTTTATGGGCAGGGCCACAAATCTTCACTGGAAATGCCCCAGTGGCTGGCGGAAAAAGGGCTGAACGCCTATGAGTATCAGTGCACACGGGGGGTGAAAATAGGAGAGAAAATGGCAGTACGGTTGGGCGAGCTGTGTGCTGAGCGGGACATTCAATTAAGTGTCCACGCCCCTTACTATATTAACCTGAGCACCAGTGACCCGGATTTACAAGTCAAGAGCAAGAGGCACCTGCTCAAGTCATTAATGGCAGCGCGGTTCATGGGAGCAAAGGTGGTGGTGTTTCACCCCGGCTCGGGCAGCGGTCCTGACCGGGAGGGATTGCTGACCGCGGCCAAAGCATTATTCAAGGAGGTCCTGGCGGAGGCGGCAGCGGCAGGGCTGTCGGACATTCGCCTGGCGCCTGAGACGATGGGCAAAAGAAACATGTTGGGTTCTCTGGAGGAAGTATTGGATCTGTGCGAACTGGGGGAGCAGGTAGTACCGGCTGTTGATTTTGGCCACATGCACGCGGTCAGCGGGGGCAAATTTATTGACAAACAAGCATATGCCAGGGTGCTGGATCGGATCGAGGCAAGGTTGGGGCGGGAATACGCGCAGAACCTGCATATCCATTTCAGCCCGGTGGAATTCACCGGCGCGGGGGAGAAAAGGCACCGGACAGCCTTGGAAACAGATTTTGGCCCCGACTTTACCCCGCTGGCGGAAATACTGACGGAAAGAAATTTGACTCCCACCATAATATGTGAATCAGCCGGCCGGCAAGCAGAGGACTCCCTGTTTTACCGTGCCATATATTGGCAAAAAAAGGAGGGGGGACAGTCCCCCCTCCAGGATGTGACATTTATTGAAAAAAACAGGCAGGGGGACTAGCCCCTGTTAAAACGGGTGTTTAATTAGTGAGTTTCGACGTCATGGGCGCCGTTGCGACGCAGTATATCCGCGGCGCTGTTTGTTTTCTCTTCATCTGCGCGGACTGAGGCCAGTACTTTTCCTTCCTTAACCTTGTTCTCATAGAACTGGCTCCGCTCAGGGGGGATGCCCCAGTCTACCAGGCCCCCTGCCAGGCCGCCTGTAAGGGCGCCGGATACGAGACCGGCAATGGGACCGGCGGCGATAATAGGGCCGATCCCGGGGATAGCCAGAGCGCCGGCGCCCAGTCCTAAGCCAGCCAGGCCGCCCAGCACGCCGCCGGTAGTCACGCCGGATGTGATGCTCCCACTGTTGTCCCCACGGGTATTTTGATTTTTATTATTCTTGTCGGCTTCAAGAATGGATACTTCGTCTTTAAATCCACTGCCGCGCAGTTCCGACGCGGCTCTTTCCGCTTGATCCCGCGAGTCAAAAAGACCAATTACAGTTTTTAGCAAGATTCAATCCTCCTCTACTTTGTTTGGTTCTTTTTTATATTGTCCCCGCGGCATATTTCTTATTCTGCCTGTTATTAAAAGATAAATTATTTGAAAGGATAATAAGTATTAATTTATTTTTTAGTTTTGGTATAATATTGTATGTTGTTGCAAAAACCAGTTTAGAGGAGGATAAATAATGCTGCCGACCCCAAAGAAATTCTTTATTACCGCGGGGAGCGCCGAGGGAAAGAATCCTTTAAATGCCTTCGACAACGCCCTGCTGAAAAGCAGGATCGGTAACCTGAACCTGCTGCGGGTAACAAGCATCCTGCCCCCTGGCGTGATCTACTGCCCGGATCTGGAAATACCGCCCGGTTCACTGGTGCCCACAGCTTACGGCTATATCATCAGCGATGTTCCCGGCCAGCAGATTTCCGCTGCGGTTGGGGTAGGGTTCTCCCAGGACAGCTTTGGCATAATTATGGAGTTTTCGGGAAATTGCAGCAGCGCAGACGCGGAGAGAGCCATAGAAAGAATGCTGCAGGAAGCTTTTGCAGCCAGAAATATGGAGCTGGCCGGCACTAAAATCGCCGCCACGGAACACCGGGTGGAGAAGATTGCCTGTGCCCTGGCCGCCGTACCTCTCTGGTATTAAAATAAGTTTAAATATGGAGGAGTAGAAAATTGGATCCTAAGACTAGTTTATGGTTTGCAGAGCAGCAGAAGAAAGACCTTGATTTATGGTTTACAGAGCAGCAGACAAAAGACATGAAAATCTCCGTCCGGGTAAAACAAACTCTCCACCAGGAAGTAACACCGTTTCAGAGC
>JAQVXL010000079.1 GCA_028709235.1 Desulfotomaculaceae bacterium | reverse complement strand
AAAAACTGACACCACCCCGGATGATGACATCCGAGGGCGAGGTTATATCCGGTGAATACAATACCGGCAATATTCCCCAGGGTGCCCTGCCGGGCTTACCGGTTTCATCCGGCATCATCGAGGGCCGGGCGCGGGTCATTTTAAAAATGGCGGAAGCCAAGATAGAAGATGGCGATATTTTGGTAACTGCATTCACTGATCCCAGCTGGACACCGCTGTTTGTATCCATCAAAGGTTTGGTAACGGAAGTTGGCGGGCTGATGACCCATGGCGCCGTCATTGCAAGGGAATACGGCCTTCCGGCAGTGGTAGGCGTGGAAAACGCCACCAGGCTGGTCAAAGACGGACAGAGCATCCGGGTCAACGGAACGGAAGGGTATGTAGAAATACTAAATGAAAAAAAACCAATCCAGTAGAACAGCTGAAGGGCTGGCCTTGCTGCGCGCAATCGAGGCGCAAAAACCGGAAACCGAGCGGATTTGCTGCGATCCCTACGCCCGTGCGTTATCTTATCAAGGGAGGACTTTATTATGGCAGCTGAAAACAATAGATTTGGGCTTAGCAAACTTATCTTGGTTATAATTTTTTACACTTTAATATTTCCCACTATAATTCTTTTACTGGCAGGGGATTGGTTTTGGATAGAAGGCTGGATTTTTGGCATCTGGTTTGCGGTGATGTGTTCGGCGGTTATCATTTATATGTACCGGCACGACCCCGCGCTGTTGGCGGAAAGGTCTAAAATGCCCGGTTCTGACAACGAAAAAGGGTGGGATAAGTATGTTATTTCTATAATATATTTAGCATTTATCGCATGGCTTATCATTATGCCATTAGATGCCAAAAGATATGGATGGACAACATACTTTCCGGTATGGTTAAAAGTTTTAGGAGGAGTGGCATTATTACCTGCTCTCTACTTTTTGTATCGTTCAGTTGTTGAAAATACATTCGCGTCAACACTGGTCAGAGTACAGACTGACCGCAAACAACACGTAATTTCCACCGGGGTTTATAGCTTTGTAAGGCATCCCATGTATCTGGGCGGTTTATTAATGTGGTTAGGGGCGCCTCTGCTGCTAGGTTCAATTTATGGTTTAATGATCACAATAATTTTGACTCCCATTATAGCGGTTCGGATTATTGGTGAAGAAAAAATGCTGGTCAATGAATTGGAAGGTTACGCAGATTATAAGAAGCAGGTAAAATATAGGCTCATCCCGTTTGTTTGGTAATTATTAATATGATCAAAACCATGTTCCCTTGCGATATTCCCGATAGATTTCTCCATAACGTGATTCCAGTTCCTCTTCCTCCAGCCGCTTCCAATAAATGATGTTGCCGATACCCACGCCCGGCCCAAACCCCACTATCAGTACACCAAGACCAATCCACATTAGAATGCCTGGTAAGGCGGGTTGCAACGGATCCAGCGGGCACATGCTGAACATATTGTCGAAGCATGTCGATGCTGATGCTTCTACAATAATATTAGTTGTACTTCTCCTCAAAAGCCAGGAATGATCTCTCCAGCCGCACCTGGGCTGCCAGCTTTTCCGATTGTTCCATCAACTCATCTGCTTCGAGGTTGGCTGCCAGCCAGGATTTAATTTATAACAAAATAATTATTGACAAATGTTTTTTGTTATAACATACTATATTTAAACATAATATTATGTTATACGGGATCGCGCCAAGGATTGAACCGGTTCATGCTTGACCGACTCCCAACTAAAATCTTTGTTAAAGGAGTGTTTTGAATGGTCCCGCCCTTTACTGTCGACCAGTTTTTAGGCGTCTTTGAAAGCTACAACCTGGCCATGTGGCCTATGCACCTGGCGGCATACGCTTTAGGCTTAGCAGCAGTTTTATGCGTCATGAAGAAAAGGACCTATTCTGACCGGCTTGTTAATCTTGTGCTGGGGCTTTTCTGGATATGGAACGGTGTTCTCTACCATATCACCTATTTTAGCTCCATCAATAAAGCGGCTTACGTTTTTGGCGCCCTGTTCGTGCTACAGGGCTTGCTGTTTCTAGTAACTGGTGTGTTCAAAAAACAAATCTCCTATGAATTTACGCCAAACCTCACCTCTATAACTGGTATTTTGTTTATCCTTTACTCCATGTTGATCTATCCGTTAGCAGGCTATCTTTTAGGGCACGCTTATCCCTTTTCTCCCGCTTTCGGCCTGGCCCCCTGCCCCACCACCATTTTCACCTTCGGGATGCTGCTGCTGGCGGTTAAAACGCTGCCACGGGGAATGCTACTCATACCCCTCATCTGGTCGTTGATCGGCTTCAACGCGGCGCTGAACCTCGGCATTTTAGAAGACACCGGACTCCTGGCGGCAGGGATCGTTGGTTCTGCAATGATTTTAATCAAAAATGCATGCTTTAAACGCAGAGGAGTATGTTAAAGATGTATCTGAAGATGAGGAGATCTGAAAGCATTACCAGCATCCTATTATTTGTCTTCAATGTTTTTCTGACAGAAAAAAATGTCACTGAATTGCCCCTGAAAAAGATATTGAAGATACTGGAGCCCTTTAAAAAGAACGAAACCGCAGTCAGGATGGGTCTGTCGAGGGGAGTTCAAAACGGGCTTCTGGTCAATGATAAAAAAGAGCATGAGGTATATTACCGGCTAACGGACCAGGCCGTACAGGCCCTCCGGTACTGGGGGGATACCATGCAGACATTTCAGCAGAGGGTTGCCCTGCAACGGGAAAAGTGGAGCGGCAAATGGAATATAGCGTGTTTTTCGGCTGCCGTGACGGACGAACTGGCTCAATCTTTAAGGAAGCTAGGTTACAGCGTCGCCGCAAAACACATGTGGATCTCACCCTATGACTTTTCCGGAAAAGTATCGGCTCTGGCGGAGGAAAAAGGTCTGGCCGATTCCCTGTACCTGTTCCTGGGCGAGTTGACCGGCAGCAGGCAGCCGGGTGAGATTGCTTTGGAAATATGGCCGGTTGAGGAGTTGAACAACAAATACAAACAATATATTGCCGGTTTAAAGAATGCCATCGGGAAACTGGATACCGGATCATTTCAGGAGGGTACGGCTCTGCCGTTTTTGCATCAGTACGGCCTGCAAATTTTTGAAATCATGCAGGATGACCCTCAACTGCCTTTACAGCTGCTGCCGACCGACTGGTCCGGGATACAGGCGGCAGAACTTTTTATGACGACAAGGGAGCAACTGCTCCCCAAAGCGAACGCTTTCATCACCGGCACAATCGAAATGAAGTAACACTGCCCTCAAATGTTCGATTGAAATCGAACCTACAACTTTCATCCTGCTGCTGATGCCGCGTTAGCGGTATGGTTGAGAAAAAAACGGCATGTTCGCCGTTTTTTCCTCAACATTTTGACCGTTAAACATAGTGGTCGATATTGTTGCCCAGATTGGGAGGGTTAGATACTGGTGGCATTGTGTTCAATACTCCCTGCATGGCTGTCTTTTGCTGATCCATGACTTTGCGCAGGACCAAAGTTTGGGCCGCGTCCCGTGTTTGCGCCATTTTCAGCACTGTGTAGGTTCCCGCAATGCTTAAAGCGTCAGCATCCGTCTGCCATCCCCCCTTCTAATTCTGATATATATTAAATCGAATTATATTCCAGATACTTTAATGCAGTTTAATACTTTCCGCTCTGGCGGCGATTTTAG
Organism: Desulfotomaculaceae bacterium; assembly: GCA_028709235.1. Lineage (GTDB taxonomy): Bacteria > Bacillota > Desulfotomaculia > Desulfotomaculales > Pelotomaculaceae > Syntrophopropionicum. The sequence continues at coordinate 3,499 of JAQVXL010000079.1, read as the reverse complement.
CTAAAACAGCCGGGCCGCTGACGCTATCGCTGTCGCAATCGTCATCTTCACCTCTTAGATAGAGGTCTGCAATGACAGAGGTTACAGCAGTTATCCTGTCAATATGCTGGATTATGGAAGAAATATACTTCCTCGCCCACTTGGGATGATCGCATTCCAATGCCAACTGTGCGTAGCCCCGGATGACAGTATTCTTTTCATTCAGTTCAGAAAGCATCCATTTGAGTTCATCCTTGTTCACACCAGCACCCTCCCTGGACTTTTATAGCCATAAGATGACTTGTGTAAACAATAATTGATAATAATTAATTTTTTATTTTTAATTTCTTTCTTTTTTCTTAATTTTTACAAAATTAGGGTGAATTGTATGGCGAAAGATGTCAGGGCTGGGTACCTGGAACCCTACCCGATCATGCCTCTTAAAGCCTCGACCCGCATTATTTTTATGGAATCCCGGTGAAAATCTATAACACCTTCATCTCTCATCCTGCACATCTCGCGTGAAAGAGACGGGCGGGAAACATTCAGGAAATCGGCCAGCTCGTTCCGTTTCAGAGGCAATAAAAAAGTGGGGCTGCCCATCTTTTTGTACTGCTCCATCAGGAACGCGCTGATCTTTCCTCTCAGGCTCTTAATCGTCAGGTATTCCACCTTGCGATGCAGCATCAGCGCCTTCTCAGAAACGATCTCCAGCAGGTTGGTAATCAGCTGCCTGTGACTGGCGCATACCCTTTCGCAGCTGCCTATGATCTTTCCCGCCGGTAAAAACATGACCGTGCAGGCAGTCCTGGCCATCACCGCTACAGGCCACACCCCTTCTCCTGAAAACGCAGCCATCTCGCCGAACATCTCCCCGGGGGTGTTTACCGCTATAATCACCCGGTCGCCGGCCGCGTTTTCCCTGGCAATCACCACTTCACCGGCCAGCACCACACCCAGACCGTTAAATTTTTCGCAGGCCACAGCTACCCATTCATTCTTTTCGTAACTGCTCACCTTCGGTTTCAGGCAGGTAAAGACAACGTTCAATTCCTCCGGATCTATACCCCTGAATAAGACGCACTCAGAAAAAACTTTCGTCCATTTTTTAAACATTTTCCCTCACCTTTGACTTTTGGTAACCGTGGCTACCGAATTTATACTCTCAATATAATAAGATAACTTTACAAAAGCCGCAAGTAAAACATTACAAAGGGGGTCTCTGACAGTGAAAAGAAAAATAATTAAGATTGACAGAGAGAAATGCAACGGCTGCGGACTCTGCGTAGACGCGTGTCACGAGGGAGCCCTGCAGCTTATAAACGGGAAAGCGGAGCTTGTCTCTGAAAGTTATTGCGACGGCCTCGGCGCCTGCCTGCCTGAGTGCCCGGCCGGAGCCATGACTATTGAGGAGCGCGAAGCCGGCGCTTTTGACGAAGAGTCTGTTAAAAAGCACATGGAAGCCAAGAAAAGCCCGGTGCCCGAAAAGCTTGCCTGCGGCTGCCCGGGTACCCAGGCCAGGACCTTTGAGAGAAAAGAGGCAGCAGTAGCCTCAGTTCAACCCGCGGCGGGATCTGCTCAGCCGGCGGTATCACAGCTCCGCCAGTGGCCCTGCCAGATCAAGCTGGTGCCGGTTAACGCTCCTTACTTTGACCAGGCCCACCTGCTGGTGGCAGCCGACTGCACCGCTTACGCCTATGCCAACATTCATAATGACTTTATGCGCAATAAAATCACCGTAATCGGCTGTCCGAAACTGGATGATGTGGACTACACCGAAAAATTAACCAGCATATTGCAAGCGCACGAGATCAAAAGCATCACCGTGCTCCGCATGGAAGTACCCTGCTGCGGCGGTATTGTGAACGCGGTAAAACAGGCGCTGGTAAACAGCGGCAAGATGATACCGTGGCGCATTGTCACAGTCACCACCGACGGGAAAATTGTAGAGGAGTAGGTTCGGACGTCAGACTTCAGACGTCGGACGTCGTATGTCGGTATATTCTGCATTCCCACCGGGTCTTTATAACCCTTAAATAAAAGCTTTTCACTTCTGAGCCAAAAATAAATACCAGTAAATAAAAGGAGGGGATTATATCATGTTTTGTTTCCAATGTGAGCAAACCGCGGGTGGTAAAGGCTGCACCAGGGTTGGTGTATGCGGCAAACAGCCGGAAGTGGCAGAAAGGCAGGACCAACTCACCTGCGCCCTGGTCGGACTGGCCCGCGCCGCTCAGGGCAAGACCCCGGACGAGGCGACCGGCGGACTGATGATGCAGGCTCTTTTCGCAACAATAACCAACGTTAACTTCGACGGCGCCCGTATTGACGAATTCAAAAGCCTGGTTCAGGCCGCCAAAGCAAAGTTGGGCGGAGCGGCAGATTTAAACTGCGAGACCCTTTGGCAGGGTGACCCGGACGTGGTATCCCTCCGTTCCACCCTGCTGCTCGGGCTGCGCGGCATGGCGGCTTACGCATGGCACGCCTGGGTGCTGGGCAAAAAGGACGATGAAGTGACAGCATGGTTCTACAAAGGTATGCGCACCATCGGCGAAGAGCATTCCATCGAGGAGTGGCTGGGCCTGTTGATGGAGTTCGGGCAGGTCAACCTCAAGTGTATGGCCCTGCTGGATGAGGCCAACACCTCCGCTTACGGCCACCCTGTGCCGGTAAAAGTCCCCCTGACTGTTGAAAAGGGACCTTTCATCGTGATCACCGGCCACGACCTGCATGATTTAAAGCAGCTGCTCGAGCAAACTGAGGGCAAGGGCATCAACATCTATACCCACGGTGAAATGCTGCCCGCCCACGGTTATCCGGAGCTGAAGAAATACCGGCGCCTGAAAGGAAATTTCGGCACAGCCTGGCAGAACCAGCAGAAAGAATTTGACGGCATACCGGCCCCGGTTCTCTATACAACCAACTGCCTGATGCCGCCCAGGGCTTCTTATGCGGACCGTCTTTTCACCACTGACGCTGTAGGCTACCCCGGCCTTAAACATATCAGCGGAGAAAACGGCGCCAAGGATTTCACTCCTGTCATCAACAAGGCACTTGAACTTGGCGGCTGGCAGGAAGACCGGAAACTTACCGGAGTAAACGGCGGCACTGAAGTTATGACCGGCTTCGCCCGCAACACCGTGCTTGGTGTTGCCGACAAGGTGATTGAAGCGGTCAAAGCCGGCGCTATCAAGCACTTTTTCCTGGTCGGCGGCTGCGACGGCGCCAGGGCGGGCCGAAACTACTACACCGATTTTGTTAAGAAGACCCCCAAAGACACTGTCATTTTGACCCTGGCCTGCGGCAAGTACCGCTTTAACGACCTCAACATCGGCGAAATCGGCGGCCTGCCGCGCATCATGGACATGGGCCAGTGCAACGACGCTTATTCCGCCGTCCAGGTGGCGGCAGCCCTGGCCGGCGCCTTTAACTGCGGGGTAAACGATCTGCCCCTGACGCTCGTCCTCTCGTGGTATGAACAGAAAGCTGTGGCCATACTGCTGACGCTCCTGTCGCTGGG
>JAQVXL010000078.1 GCA_028709235.1 Desulfotomaculaceae bacterium | reverse complement strand
CAAAAGCCGCGTTATGTAAAGCCGGTGAAAAAGTGTGTTCCACCGGGCAACCAAAAATACCGCATACTTTTGTACGTCCGCTAATCCCAATTGCCATGATAGACCTCCGGTTTCTTCTTTAAACGGGCCAGCACCTTTTTTTCCAGGTGGCGAGTGATTAATCTGGTGCCCCAGAAATCTTTTCCTTTCATGGGGACAACCAGGATAGTATACAGACCAGCCATGTTTCCCCCGAGGATATCGGTAAAAATCTGGTCACCCACCAGGGCGGTTTCACTGGGGCTGGTACCCAGCAGTTTGAGAGCGCGGCGAAAAGGCCTGACCAGCGGTTTAACCGCCCGGTGCACAGCCGGCATATTCATTTCCGCGGCAATTGCTTCCACCCGCCGGCGGGAGTTATTGGAGACTATGCCCATCTTGAAACCCTCACGGCGCAGTTCCAAAATCAATTTCAACACTTCCGGAGAAGCTTTCAGCGAGTCCCGCCGAACAATGGTATTATCAAGATCAAAAATGACACCTTTCAGTCTCAGACTTTTCAGTAAACCGGGATTAACTTCCAGTATTGAGGATACGTATAAATGCGGATAAAGCTTTTTCAGCAATTGGTTCTCCTAACCTTACTTCTTTTTTTCTCAATGATCCTCGCCTTTTCCAGGTCCAGAGGCGTGTTCACATTAAAAAACACGGTATCAATATCAGCGGCAGCTCTCAAAATTATTTCACTGACATATTTTACCCGCACCCGCGGGTAAAAATCAACCACCTTGTGCCTGCCGTCCCTTAAAGCTTCTTCCACAGCGGGGATACAGTTCTTGTCGTATACCGCGAACAGAGGCTGCAGGTAATCACCGTGCTGGGGGACTGTAACGTCATAGCCATCCGACAGCCCGGCCATTATATTGGCTAGCTCGGCGCTCAAGAAGGGCATATCACACGGCACAAACAGGCACTTGCGGCTCCGCGCCGCCTTAAGCGAAGCGTGTATGCCGCTCAAGGGGCCCCAGCCCTTGATCAGGTCCGGCACCACCTTTAAACCCAGGCGCGCGCCTGTTTCCTCATCTCCACCGCTGATCAGAATCTCTGGAAATACTTTACCCAGTTCCGCAGCAGCGCGCTCGATCATGGCATCTCTACCGACAGTCAAAAAAGCTTTGTCCGTACCCATCCGCCTGCTTTTTCCACCAGCCAGGATAACTCCCGCGACATCGGCCATTGTCCCGTCCCCTTTATTTAAATATCTAATCTATCTAATGTAAATATAGTGTTTTTGCTACTACCCCATGCGCCCCCATAGCATGTGGAATCGTAATAAACTTTACATTTTATTTTTCTCCTTATTTTCTCCGGCTAACCTCAAAATCCTCTAATAACATTTTATTATAGACACGCACTCAATTTAACTGCAGTGCATATAATTAATAGCATACGAATTCTAGGGGGGATAGACGGATGCTGTCAGGTCTCTGGACCTTGACCCTGGTATCAGTAGTAAACGGCCTCCTATTACTCGTCTCATATATTGCCAACAATACCTTCCCACAACCGCTGTCAGAGGAGGAAGAAGCAAAGTACCTCAAATTTTTGAAACGAGGAGATGAGAAAGCACGCAATGTGCTGACGGAGCGGAACCTGCGCCTGGTCGCACACATCGCAAAAAAATTCGATAATGCCGGTGAAGATCCGGATGACCTGATTTCCATTGGCTCAATCGGCCTGATCAAAGCAATCAATACTTTTAATCCGGGTAAAGGTACCCGGTTGGCCACCTATGCGGCCAGGTGCATTGAAAACGAAATACTGATGCACCTGCGCTTCATGAAAAAGGTCAAGGCGGAGGTATCACTCTACGACCCGATTGGTGTCGACAAGGAAGGTAATGAGATCAGCCTGATTGACGTGCTGGGCACCCACCCGGAGGTGGTGTCTGAAATTGTGGAAAATAATTTCGAGCGGAAGCGGCTCAAGGAAAAGGTACTGCATCTGTCCGGCCGCGAGAAAAAGGTGCTCGAGCTCAGGTTCGGCCTGGAGAACGGCGACCGCAAGACCCAGCGGGAGATTGCCCGTAGCCTCGGCATATCGCGCTCATATGTCTCGCGCATAGAAAAAAGGGCGATCAGCAAGCTCGCCCGGGAATTTACGTTGGAAGGCTGCCAGTAACGGCAGTCTTCTTTTTTAAATCCTCTCCCACACAAGACAACAGGATTTTACTGATTTACAACCTCAAAGTAGCCACTAATTTTTTGGGATTTAAGAGCATATCCAGGGCAGTGTTAATATCCCGGGCTATAATATCCGCAGCCTGCAGCGCTTTCGCGGAGGTTCCCTCCGGACCGATGATCGTTATGCCTAAAGCCGAGCGGGACAGCATTAAAGCATCGTTAGAGCCGTTACCTATTGATATAACATTTTCAGCTCCCAATGTCTCGACGTATTTTTCTTTTTCCGGCGCGCCTGGCTCAGAACTGAGAATACTAATGCAGCCATTTATACCCCGGCATGAGGCTTTACAGATACCGAAAGTGTCCGCCGTTATAATATGCACCTGCAGCTGTTCCGCAAGCAAATTAAGCCTTTCCTCAACGCCGGGGATCAGGTTTCCATTGCAGGCCATTGTGCCGTTGTAGTCCAGCACAATGTGCTTTAGTTCCAGTGTCCCTTCTCCCGGAATAGTAACCGTCAGCATCCTCTACCTCCATAACCTCATTATTTATTAGAGAGACTTATCTTATCTCCGAAAATACAGAGCCGCTTAAACTGGCCTGGGGCAGCATACCGTAAATAATGGTTACTCTATTGTACATTATATTTCCTGCTAGTGAATTCAAATAATCCTGAACTTCATGGCATATAATTCACAAATATCGATGAATTAAGAGGGTTGATGGCGATGAACAGGGAGTTTTACACTGAGTTTCACACTTTTCGGGAGTATATGAAAAAAGACGAAGATCTTTTAACCGCCTCCATGGAAGACTATCTGGAGATGATTTTCCGTTTATCCGGGGAAACCGGCTTTACCAGAATCAACGACCTTTCTGCTGCCCTTAACGTACAGCCGCCATCCGCCACCAGGATGGTCCAAAAACTTGCCGAAATAGGGACTTTGGATTACGAAAAATACGGTGTTATCGTATTGAGCCAAAAAGGCAAAAAGCTAGGCGGCGCCTTACTGGAGCGCCACCAAATGGTTGAAGAATTTCTTAAAATGCTTGGTATTACAGAAGATGTCCTCGTGGAAACGGAAAAAATAGAACATACCATCAGCAGGCAAACTTTAAGGCGCCTGACCGACTTTGTGGAATTTTTTAAGCACAGGCCGGAAATCTTAAATGAGTTTAAAGCATTCAGAAAGACAATCGAGTAGGCCGGTTAAACCGGTCTCTTCTTTTTAAACCCAGCCCGCCTGCCTTGCCGCCAGGGCCACCACAAAACACAGGGCACAGGCGACACCCAGGGGAATAAATACGGCAAAAGCGGTCCACTTGACGCTGCCAGACTCACGCCAGATGGTCCATAGAGTTGTACCGCAGGGATAATGAAGCAGAGAGAACAGCATCATACATAAAGCGGTCAGCCAGGTCCAGCCGTGCTCCACCACAAATAACTGACGCAAGGCCTCGATGCTGTTCAGTTCAATCATTGAACCTGTTGCCAGATAGCTCATGATCAGGATCGGTAAAACTATTTCATTGGCCGGAAGCCCTAAAATAAAGGCCATTAAAATGTGGCCATCCAGGCCCAATAGCTGGCCAAAAGGGTTCAACCAGTTGGCACAATGGGCCAGGACGCTAAATTTACCCACCTGAATATTGGCCAGAAGCCAGATGACCGCACCGGCAGGCGCCGCAACGCACACCGCGCGTCCGAGAACAAAGAGGGTGCGGTCAAAAATTGAGCGTACAATGACCCTGCCCACTTGGGGCTTGCGATAGGGGGGCAGTTCCAGGGTAAAGGAAGACGGGATTCCTTTCAGGAGGGTTGCAGAAAGAACTCGTGACACGGCCAGGGTAACCGCTATGCCAAGCAAGACGACGCCCATAACGATACAGGTCGCTCCCAAGGAACCGACTGTTCCCATGACCAGCAAACCGGCCAGCGCTATCAAGGTGGGAAAACGTCCGTTGCAAGGCACAAAGTTGTTGGTCAACATGGCGATCAAACGTTCCCGCGGCGACTCGATGATCCTGCAGGCTATAATACCTGCGGCATTACACCCGAAGCCCATGCTCATAGTAAGGGCTTGCTTGCCGTGGGTCCCGGCTTTTTTAAACAAATAGTCCAGGTTGAAGGCCACCCTCGGCAAATATCCCATATCCTCCAGCAGAGTAAAACAGGGGAAAAAAATGGCCATCGGGGGCAGCATAACGGACACAACCCAGGCCAGGCAGCGGTATATCCCCTCCACAAAGAATCCGTTCACCCAGACAGGAGCGCCCAGCCATACACACAGGTCCGTAAGACGGTCCTGGCCCCAGAACAGTACGGTGGCCAGGACTGCGGAAGGATAATTGGCGCCGGTGACGGTAATCCAGAAAATCAAAGTCAGCAGCAGGAACATGAATGGGATGCCGAACAGCCTGGATGTGAGGAGGTCATCGAGTTTTTTATCCCAGTCGATTTTAGGCTTGCCCTTCTGTCTTACCACTTTCCGGGTAATTCTTTCCGCATCGCCGTAAATTGCGCTGACTATACTGTCATTAAACTTTTGAGAGGTTTCAGGGCTTATCCTTTCAACTTCCTTTAAGATGTCTCCCAGCCTGCCGGTTGCAGAAAATTGGCTCATGCCAGGACCGCGCCTCCTGTTTTTATATTTAGAGGAACTCTGCCTGTCACCCATTTTTGAACAGCGTCTATAACTACCTGGTCTTTATCTAAAAATCGGAGGGCCAGCCAGCGGCTATTGTACTCTTTCCCCACCAGCTTTCTTATCTGAGGTTCTATTTTTGTCACTGCGTCTTCAATTTCTTTTTCATATTTAACAGCATAGGGGGTATTTATGATACTGCCGGTGGAAACAGCTGTTATTGCTGAGAGCAGTTGCTCAAGACCGCGACCCTCCCTGGCCGCGGTGAATACAACAGGCACCCCCAATTCCGCTGCCAGGAATTCCGCATCTATTTCAATTTTTTTTCTTTTGGCCTCATCAACCAGATTAACGCAGACAACCGCCTTAGAAGTGATTTCAAGCACCTGCAGCACCAAGTTAAGGTTTCTTTCCAGGCAGGTGGCGTCCGCTACCACCACCGTGGTGTCCGGTTTACCAAAGCACAGGTAATCCCTGGCCACCTGTTCTTCTACTGAATTTGCCAATAAAGAATAAGTTCCCGGTAGATCTACCAGATTAAAGGCTATCCCCTCGTAATTGTAACTGCCTTCCGCCCGCAGCACGGTTTTGCCCGGCCAGTTGCCGGTGTGCTGGTTTAAGCCGGTCAGAGCGTTGAATATAGTGCTTTTCCCCGTATTGGGGTTGCCGGCAAGAGCTATGGTGTAACTGGTTTTCTGCTGGATGACTTTTTTGACACTTCCCCCAGCGGCGCTGTTTCCCCAAAACCGATAAATCAGGCCCATAAACTAATCTCCTTCATATTCAACCAATATCTGGCAACCTTCTTCTCTTCGTAGAGCGATAACAGCTCCACGAATTTTAAAAGCTTTGGGATCTCTAAACGGGCTGCATCTTAAAGCTTCTATCTTGGTTCCAGGCACCAGTCCAAGGTCCATCATCCTTCGCCTGGTTATACCCTCTGTGTTAAGAGACGTGACTACTGCCGATCTGCCAACAGGCAGGTTATATAAATAATCCTTTCCGCACGATGGCAGCACACTTTCGGTGTTTTTCATTTTCAAAGCAGATCCTCCTCTTTCTCCTAATTGCCTTCGTCTAACAAAGTTAACTCAAACTAAAACCACAAAGATAATACATTCTACGCAAAGGCTCTTCCCTTTGCTACATCACAACTATCGAGAAGAAATAAAAAATCAGATCAACATTGCGCGCTGGCTGTGAGACAGTACCGGTGATCATAGTGGTAGAATTAAATGGTAGAAGGAGACAACATGAGAAACCCGGCCTCATCCGTTATGAAGCCGGGTTTCTCAAAGGCAAAAGTCTTTTTAACAAACACACTAATAATGTCAAAAAGGCATGACCATAACCCTAAACCCGCTTACTCCAAAGCTTTCAGCTATCAGCTTGCTGAACTTCAACTGAATGATTGACTTGTACCTGGCGTTTTTGGCAATTAAAAAGATCGCATCCCCGTGTTTTTTCATGCTGGTTAACGAATTTATATATTTTTCAAAATCACTTTCCGCCATTCCGGCTTTGATCTTTGAAATACCCTCGATCAATGCGGGGTCTTCAGTTTTAATGCGTTCTTCCAGAGGTATAAAATCAACCCTTTCCAGGCTGCAGTTACAATCCAGAAAAAACTCTTCACACCCGGGTTCAAGGCTGGAAATCAAAATTTTACGCTTCAAACCGCACCCTCCTTTAATAAACTAGTTATAAGCGCCCGGCTTCAGCTGAAAAACAAAGATGACGCGGGTCGCTGAAAAGAGAACACAGTCCTGCCTTCACCCCCTTTTGTTAAACACGGGCACATTCACATTCGGCTGACATTTTTTCAGAGCAGGGTCCCGTTGGTCCACAAGACAGGCGCCTGCGTCCACCGAACCAATATGTTATGTCCGTCCCTAAACGAACTTGTTTCAAAAAGCCTACCCATCCATCCTTGAACAGGTAGTATTAATATGGAAGAAGGAGATCAACATGAAAAACCCGGCTTCCTCCGCTAAGAAGCCGGGTTTTTCAAAGATAAAAACCTTTTGAATAAACTCAATTTCAGCCCTGGCCTTTCTGCGGAAGGCAGTACTCGAACCGACCAGGCAGGTCTCCTGACTTGTGGCTCACAGCGTACCTCCCGCCTTCCCAGGTATTTTTCAACCCAGTGGCACTTTAGGAGCCGCTCCCCACTTACAGTGGCCAGACCGTCCGGGATTTACACCCGGTTCCCTTTTCACCCCCCGGCACAGCCAGGGAGACCTGGACAGATTATTCAGTTACACAAATTTAAACACTATTTGGGTTATATGTCAATATCTTTTTTTGACATCCGGCTTATTTCTCTAACTGCGGCAGCTTTTGCAGCACCCGGCAGAGTACCACTGTGGCTTCCGCCCGGGTGGTACTGCCCAGCAACGCGAACTGGTTGCTTTCCCGACCAAACATGAGTTTTTCCCTGGCCATCAGGGCCACTGAGGTACGCGCCCAGGTTTGCCCCGCCCGGTGCAGGCGATTACAATGGCGTCGGTGGTGG